>JANOLP010000129.1:0-6654 GCA_031419835.1 Pseudomonadota bacterium
CTCGCGCAGTGAGGCGGCCCAAGGGGCGCCGTTGTCTTCCGGCAGAAAAGTTCCGCCGTACAGCTTTAATGCATCTGTCAGTCTGGATGACGACGGCTCACTGGGAAAAGCGCTACTACCGATTTGGCTTGTCGCGCGTTCAAAGGCCCACGCATCGACCCAGCATTTGCGCCGGTCGAGCGAAAGCTTAGCGCCTTGCTGCTGCAAGAGATCCGAATCGCCCAGCAGCTTCCGCAATCGGCTCAAGGTCATGGTGTAAGCCCCGTGCGCGGCATCACCTTCTTCGTCTGGCCATAGCGCATCGGTCAACGTTTGCTCTGGCGCGTCCGTGCCGCCGAGCGCGATCAGCGCTTTCAGCAATGCCAAGGTCTTGCGCGGCGCCTTGCGACCGAATTCGATCGGTTTACCGTGCACCGTGACCGCAAACTTGCCGAGGGTTTGCACACGCAATGGCCAAGGCCAAATGGCAGGTGCGTCGCTCGGCGCGGGGACTTTCCAGCGCACGATGAGTTCGGACACCCAGTTACTCTCAATGACGTATGTCAGGGCTTCGGCGAACAAGGCCGGAATCGATCCGCCCATGTAATGAAGTGTCGCCGCATGGCGTGGATCGCTCTGCGCCAAATGAATACCGGCGCGCAGCCGCTCATGGCACAGATCCGTGTCTTGGCGCTGCAACGCAAGGTAGGCCTCTTCTAGCGTCAGTGCAGCCCCAAAATTATCGAAACATGTATCTTGAGTAAGCTTGCGAACCTCATCTACAAGTCGCTGTCCTTCCTGGTATTCGCCGGCGTCCGCAAGGATGTTCACCAAATTACTGCCCCCGATAACGACAAACGCCGGACAGTTCGCACGCGCCGCGCTCAAGCACAGCCTTGCAGATCGTAGTGCGCCGGCCCGGTCACCTTGCCATTTATTCACATAGACGTCCACGAGATAGTAAATCGTTTCCCTGTTAAGGTTGCCTTTGAAACCTAACTTGTTGATGTTCCTTAGCGCAGATTCCGCCAAGTCCAGATCGAATGCGAATCCTGCACTGACGATGCCTTGAAACTGCAACGCCATGCACTCCGAATTCGCCAGGCCATTGACCTGTGCGATCGCCAGCGCCTGCTGCACGCTGCGCAACGCCGCCTGACTGTCGCCTAACGTTAGATGCTGGTACAGGGCGCGAAACGCGTAGCCCATAGCGGTGTGAACCGCCAAGCAATCCGATCCAACAAGCAAGGTTTCGAGTTGCGCGTTGACACGTCGCGCCAACTCGGCTTCGCCAGTCCAGAGGAAGTAAACCAGCGCACGCAGGCCTGCCGCTGCCCGGGTATTGGGATCGATTTGAGCATCCGGCAACAGAGCGACCACGCGCAGCGCCGTCGGCCCAAGCAAATCGTGCTCTGGTCGCAGATGCGAGGCCGCCAACAGGAATATCGAACGCGCTTCGAGTTCAATTGCGGTCGCCGGCCAGGCGTCGATCCGGGCAAATAATCCTGCCAGCGGGTCGATCCAGCGCGCGTAGTGGGCAATTGAGTTATCTTGCACGAAATGCGCGGCGATAACGCCTACGATTGCGGTGAGTTGCCCGATTGGGTCGTTGGCCTGTTCGAACAGTGTCAGGGCCGCTTCAAGATATTTTCGAGCGGTAACTGGATTGTCGGCGATATGTGCCATGCCGCGCCAATACAGTAATGGAGCACAGCGGCTGATTTGCGATTCGGGAAATAGCTGGATGCTTTCCAGTAACGTTTTCCATCGGCCTTGACCCAGCAGCACAGGCGCGCGATCAAGTATCGCAGCTTGTGCTTCGCTGAAATGGCCGCTGCTACACAGCAATTCGATGGCGCGCTCCGTCTCGCCGCTTGCCGTCAATAAGCGTCCCGCCGTTAGGCGCAGTGCAGTTAGCGTCGGCGCGTCGAATTCAGTCGACGCACGACTGAGTAAAAACTCGCGGAACAAATCGTGATACCGGTAGGAGAGTTGGGGTTCGGTGCGTCGGTCGGTGAAGTATTGAAGCCGGTAAAGCTGATCGAGCACCTTGGGCGCGTCGGGATCACCGCTGAGCACTACTGCCGTTTCAGGTGTTACTTGTGGCAAGAACGCCGTCTTCAAAAGTATTTGGCGTTCCTCTTGTGGGGTTCGATCGAATACTTCCCCTGCGAAATAGTTGAATACGGCCTCTTTGTCGCTGAGACTGATGCCCGCAGCTTTGGTGTTCGGTGTCGATTGCGCGCTGAGCAACACCAGCCCGCCGGCCCATCCGTCGGTTGCGCAATAGATTTGCGCGATGCGTTCGGCGTCATCGATTCCTTTGTGACGCAGGATGTCCCCGGCTTCGTCTTCCTTGAGCTTAAGATCGTCCCAGCACAACTCGGCGATGTCGCGGTTGGCCTTCAGCCGCGCTAATTCAGCGGGCGGTTGAGCGCGACTAATGACGACAATTCGTACACCTGCCGGTACCTCTTGCGCCACTTCTGCCAACAATTGGTAAAAAGTTGGGTTGGCAACCTCTTGGCAGTTGTCGAATACCAATACGCCGCCTGGTGGAAACCAAGAAAACAGCGTCCGAAAGAAGCGTCGCGCGAATCCCGGAACGTCCCCGAGATGTTCGGGTGTTAGATACGGAAGCTTAACTTTCTTGGGAAGTTTGAGTTGCGCCGCCAGCTCGACCAAGTACGAGAAGAGTGTCGCTGGATCGTTATCGCCGGCGTCAATCTGATACCAGAGGAAGTGCGCGTTGTGCGCGTCCAGATAACTTGCGACCAACGTTGTCTTGCCGGCTCCGGGCGGCGCAGCGATCCAGTTGAGCGGCTGTTTGCTCGCCGCATCGAGCATACGAAACAACCGCTCGCGCGGTAGCGCTTCATACAAGCGTGGGCGGGTCAGTTTGGCGAGCATTTGCTTGCGCTTGATTGCCACTGCTCTTTCCTATTTTATTAGCACGTCATTTTTGTATCATGGCTGTGGCTGATCATGCAACCGGATTCCTCTAGCATTCGCCCGCCAACACTATTATCGGTCGACCGGCTGATGCATTGTTTGTGGTCCTGCGAATTTTCAGACTCATGGTCGAGTTTGACTAAATTCTGCCTTTCAACGAATGCGTATTCCGATGGTCGTGAACACAAATTCCGGCGACGTGGACACGCATTCCGGTACACGTCGACACCACCGCGGGTAGAACGCGAATCCGAACCGCGCCATTCATTCTGTCGCTGTACGTTCTGAAGCCGACGAGCCATCAAAACAGGGGATTTTAACTTCGACCCACCGGCGAAGTTGACGAAAGTCCGTAATCAGGTAGTCGCATTTTATGCAAATGTTGGTGCCTGGTCACCTGTGTTGCTGAAGGGCAATGCTCCTTAGATCGAAAATCAAACTCGCGGCCTGCCAAGTTGATACAGCAAGTGCGACTTCACTGTTGGCCACTCGTGGTTAACAATGCTGTAGACACAGGTGTCTCGCAGAGTGCCGTTTTTAGCCACCTGATGTTGTCGTAGTACACCATCCAGTTTCGCCCCCAGCCTTTCAATAGCCGCACGACTCTGCCGATTGAAAGAATGAGTACGAAACTCTACTGCGATACAGTGTAATTGCTCAAAGGCATAGTTTAAAAGCAGTAGTTTACATTCGGTATTAACAGAGCTTCGCTGGACGCGTTTTCTGTACCACGTAGCGCCGATCTCCACCCGCTTGTTCACCGAATCAATATTCAGAAATGTTGTCATCCCAACCGCTTCGCTACTAGACATTTCGATCACGGCGAACGGAAGCATCGACCCTTGTTTCTGTAATTCCAGGCGCCTGTCAATTTCTGCTCGCAATTGATCTGGTGCAGGGATAGACGTGTACCATAATGACCACAGTTCGCCATCGTTCAATGCGTTGATGAGATCGTCATGATGCGAATGAGCAAGCGGGACAAGTGATACCTGCTGCCCGTTTAAAGTGACAGTATCCGACAAGTTCATTTAGGGGTCGCCTCAAGAAAGGGAAATTTACGCACGTTTAGCAGGATTGCGATAACGTATTGCCAATGCTTCGGCAATAGCAATACCTTTACGCAACGGCGATTTACCCCATCTGGCCGTGCTGGTGGTTTTGTTGCGTAAACGTTCGTTTTGGCAACTGGCAGCGACCAACTAAATTGCAGACGTAATCGCGTTTCCCATTTGGCTGACTTTGAGCAGATTGGTTGGGCATACAACACTTCCGATTTGTCACGGAGAAGCGGTATAGTTAGCGTAGTCAATTTCCGGAGATCGAACATGTACGTTCCGAAACATTTTGAAGAGTCGGATGTCACCGTTCTGCACACCCTCATAGAGTCCCATCGATTGGGAGCTTGGGTAACGCTGGGCGACGGCGAACTCATTGTCAATCACATCCCCTTTTTTGTTGATCCTCTCGGCGGTGAGTACGGCACTCTCATCGGCCACGTGGCGCGAGCCAACCCCGTATGGCAGTCGTTCTCGAAGAATGTCAACTCAGTAGTAATTTTCCAAGGTCCTCAAGCGTACATTACACCTTCTTGGTATCCGAGCAAGCATGCGCACGGTAAGGCCGTACCAACTTGGAACTATGCCGTCGTGCATGCACATGGCTTGCCACGGGCTATCGAAGACCTTGACTGGTTGCTTCAGCATGTAACCCAACTTACCGGAGTACAAGAATCTGAGCAGGCATTACCGTGGAAAGTGTCAGACGCGCCTTCTGATTTTGTTGAAAAAATGTTGAATTCGATTGTTGGTATCGAGATGCCAATTACCAAGCTAGTAGGGAAGTGGAAGGTTAGTCAAAATCGGCCCAATCCCGATAAGCTTGGAACCGTTGCAGGCTTACTGGCGCGCGAGGATGATGATTCAAAAGCCATTGCAGCGCTCGTCAACCAGCGTGTCAACCTTTAACCACGAAGTCGAATTGACGGCCACAACAGTAGCACTATAGGGTGAGGCACAAACCGCAACGGCAATGAAGATTCGCGGCTTCGCTTAACGTGCGTAAATTTCCCTTTCTTGAGGTGACGCCAAGTGTAGCGGATGTACTTCGTGCACCACCACTCTTCTCGCAGCCATCAGGCTGCTCAATCGCGGGGAAACGCCCGTGCCAAACAAGCACGGGCGAATGCGCGATAAACAATACCACTACTTACTTAGATAGCTGTTGCTTGAACCAATCGACCACGGGACCAACCAACTTGGCGTCTTCTTGTTCGTTTTCGCCGGCCCAGTGGTTGCCTTTAGATAAGATCAACGTTTTGGGTTCCAGTGCGCGACTGTACGCGGTCAGAGCAAGATCCGTGGGCGTGGTAGTGTCGTGCGTGCCCACTACCATCAGCAGGGGTGTGGGCGAAATGAGATGGATGGCGGCGCCGGGCTGATACTCCATGCCCTGTTCAACCGATTCGAATGTCACTTGGTTCTTCCAGTTCGGCGCGACCTTCGGCACAGTCGCAAACCAGTCATTGGCGGCCTTGCCGGGAATCACCGCGAGCTGACCTTCCGGCGCAACTATCGGCATGTAATTAATTTTACCGGTTGCATATCGTTCGGCGCGATCGGCCGCGAGCTTCGCTCTGAGCTCCGGGAGCAGATCCTGGCGAACCGTGCGCACCCAATAACCTTGCAGCGCGTCAATCAACGGCAGTAGCGACGCGATTGCCTTCACTCGTTTATCGTAAGCTCCCAAGTGCAGCACGTGCCCGCCGCTATACGAGATGCCCCAGAGTCCGATGCGCTTGGCATCGACTTCTTTCTGCAGCGATATCCAGGTGATGGCGTTGCGATAGTCCTCAATTTGGGCTTGAGGGAATATCTGTTGCCGCGGCTCGCCCTCGCTGGCGCCAAGAAAGCGATAGTCGAACACCAGCACAACAAAGCCAGCCGCAGCGAGGGGCTCGGCAAACACATCCATATAACCCTCTTTGGGGAGGCTATAGCCATTCGCCATCACGATCGCCGGGCGTTTCTCAGCGTTACCTTTTGGAACGTAGAGCCATCCGGCGAGGTTAAGCCCTTGGCTTTTGAATTTGACATCGCGCCGATCAAAGCCATCCGCTGCCCAGCTCGCGCTGACGAACAGGAAAATCCCGACAATAGAACAAAACAGTTGGGATATGCCGCGAGAATATGCTGTACTCGGTAATGACTGATTTCTTGCCATAGTAGTCTCCAAAAAAATAGGGTTTCGTCGAATATTTCTGTTTCAGTTTGAGCTACGGTTTGAAACCGTCCTGCGAGAGGCTCAGGACGGTTGAAACAGACTAATACTCCGATTCTTCTTCCCAGTCACATGAACTGACGTCGGGTAAATACTTGCACTTGTAAGTGCCTTCGCCTTTGACGTTCTTCATTTTTCCCGTGCCCGGCAATAACCAGTATTTGCCCTCACCACTTCCTTCCCAAGAGCCGTCTGCTTTAACCGTCATCTTGTGCGTGCCTTCATAACGCGCGGGCGAACTGCTGCCGTCTTTCAATACGGCCATCGAATAGCCGCGATGGGTGCCCGTGCCGGCCACTTCGTCGACCTGGCCGAAATCGGTGATTTGCATGTCCAACAATGCCGGGTCCGATGACTTGGTCGTACGCTGAAAAGCTATTTGCTGCGAGATTTCGTGCCCCGGGACATCCGTGATCGCCGAGGTGTTCTTTTGCAGTGTCGATA
>JANOLP010000130.1:0-10870 GCA_031419835.1 Pseudomonadota bacterium
TCAATAAGTCCCCAAATTCAACATCACGCCGGACAAATGATTCGCGCGTTCCGAAGCAAAATATAAAACCGTATCTGCCACTTGCTCCGGCTCGATCATGCGCGTTTGGCTGAGTAATTCTTCCCAATGGGATTCGTCGCCGAATTTAGTTTTCGAAATGGTTTTGTATAACTGAATAATTCGATCGGTACGCGTTGACGGCGGATGCATGCCGAGCACGCGCACGCCGTATTCGATCGAACCTTTGCCCACGCCCTTAGTGAAAGCCTCGAGCGCCGCATTGCCCATCGTGCCACAAATGTATTCCGGCGGATGCGTCACGCCCGCCATGCCGACGACATTGACGATCACACCTTTGCCGCGCGGTTTCATGTGCGCAAGCATTGCGCGAGTGAGATTGATGTAGCCAAACACTTTTAGTTCCCAAGCGTGGCGCCATTTCGCCTCGTCCACCGTTTCGATATTGCCGCCGGGAATATCGCCGGCGTTATTGACGAGAATATCGACCGCGGAACAAGCATCCGCTAATTGCTTCACCGCACCTTCCGCGCGCAGATCGCAAACATGCGTGATAACTTTCACGCCGTAGCGCGATTGAATAGCGCTCGCCGCGGCGGCAAGTAAATCTGCCGAACGCGCTGCAAGATGGACGTCGCTTCCTTCCGCCGCAAACGCTTTTGCGCACGCCAAGCCAATGCCTTTGGATGCCCCGGTGATGAGAACCGATTTGCCTTTTAAACCTAAATCCATTACGTACCCAATCTATGTGACCATCAAGGAAACAAGAATACCATTTCAATTGTTCGGATCAAACGATCCGCGTCTCGACGACGACGAATGCGGTTATCTCGGAAATAAAAGTTTTGGCATGCGCCATCGTTGTTTGCCCAGCGGACGACGCAAATGCCGCGTTTAACGTGTCGGTAGTTTCGAACCAAAGCTCAACGATGCCGTCGATTGGAAGTTCTTGATAGCCGCAGGCCGCGCCCTTCACGCACTCGCGCGATAGCACGACATTCTGGCGATACGCGCTGACCCCTGGCATCTTGCGAACCAGATCGCGATGCACGATCCACTCGCGACGAAAATCCTCTTCGCTCACATCGGGTTTTCGTTTCAGCGTAGATATCCGCTTTAACAATCGAGCGCGGGCCGCATCGTCCGGCACAGGAATCACGATGTCTTGGCGCGCTGTGACGATGTGTAAAACGCTAAGAAAGCGGCCCTCGTCCTCGATCAGCGCCGCTGCAATGTCGCTTGCGCGGAACGCATGCTCCGCGTGCTTCACGTCGTCGAACCTAAGTTGCGAGATGCCATCGAAGTCCCGCGATCCACGGGCAAAGTCGATGCCGCGCTGTAAGCGGTCCGTGACAGCGTTCTGCCAGTACTCGCGCAAGTTCGGCGCGCGCGCCGCCAACGGCCCATGGGGTATTGCGCCAGTAGTCGCGGAAGCGTTCGTCCGTCCATTCCTGCCGCTTGCGGAGAAGCCCCATTCTGATATCCATTGACTAAATCCTTTCGTTCATTAGGTATGCCCTTGGCGTCATTGCCCGAGGATGATCCCGGCGACTTCGCCGAACCCGATACGAACAGCCCCTTCGCGTTCGCACCAGCCGCGCATGACAAGTCTGTCGCGATCCTCGAGAAACGTGCGCGTCTCGCCGTTCGGCAACGTGATGGGTTGCTTACCCCCGGAAGAGAGTTCAAGTAGCGAGCCTGCCTGCTCCGGCATCGAACCGGACAGCGTGCCCGATCCGAGCAAATCCCCAGGTTGCAGGTTGCAACCGTTGGATGTGTGGTGCGCGACCAGTTGAGCCGCGCTCCAATAAGCAGCCTGCGCGGCGCGGCTATTCGAAAGACGCACCGGACCTTCCTGCGCGGCGGCCATCCGAGCTGTCTGCAGCCAGACCTCCAGCACGATGTCGATGCCGCCGCGCTCCCGATTCGCCATCGAATCGAGATAGGGCAGCGGCTGCGGATCGTCCTCTGACCGCTCGCTCCGAGCGCGAAACGGCGCGAGCGCCTCCATGGTGACTATCCAGGGCGACACCGTAGTCGCAAAGTTTTTCGCCAGAAAGGGCCCGAGCGGTTGATACTCCCAGGCCTGCACGTCACGCGCGGACCAGTCATTCAGCAAGCACACGCCGAACAGATGATCCTCTGCGTCTTCGATCGGCACAGGCTCGCCGAGCGCGTTGCCACAGCCAACGAAATAGCCAAGTTCTAGTTCGTAGTCCAACCGTCTGGACGGACCGAACTCCGGCACTGCCGCGTCGGGCTTCCTGGTCTGGCCGCGCGGACGCATGACGGGGTGTTCGCTGACCACGATGGAGGACGCCCGGCCGTGGTAGCCGATCGGCACCCACTTGTAATTCGGCATCAGTGGCTGATCGGGACGGAACAAGCGACCTACGGCAGTGGCGTGATAAATGCCCGTGTAGAAGTCGGTGTAGTCGGCAATGCGGCAGGGCACGGTGTACTCAGCCGACATCTGGGGCACCAAGGCGTTGACCCACCGGGCCTGCTGTCCGCTGCCCTCCCGCAACCCCTCCGACAACGCCGTGCGGAGCAATCGCCGATGGGCTGGCTTGGCTGCCATCAATAGATTCATGTCGTCGGTGTCGATGAGTCCAATTGCCTTGAGGTCGAGCACTTGGTCCCCGATCGCGACGCCTATACTCCATGCCTCTGTAGACCCGGTACGGCGGAAGCGCCCGAACGGCAGATTCTGGATCGGGAAATCACAACCGGGTCGGTTCGCCGACGCAATCCAGCTGCGCAGTTCTGGATTATGTGTAGCGTCCAAATGAGTCATGGATTCCGAGCCTCGTAAGCGTTTGCGCGACGGAGTCTCATCGTGCAGCCGCTCGCGACGCGCTTGCGTTGTGAAGCCAGTCCGCGTGCTTTGGTGCGCGCTTCGTGATCGACCACTCTTCCAACATGGCCCATTTGACGTCGTCGAGCTTCTGCAACATTTCCGGTGTAGCCAAATTTGCAGCGAGTTCCAGCCGGTGTCCATTCGGGTCGAAAAAATAGATCGACTTGAAAAGCGTATGGTCGGTCGGGCCGATAACCTCAATACCATCGGCCTCGAGCCGCGCTTTGGTAGCCATCAAGGTGTCGATGGAGTCAACTTCGAAGGCCAAGTGCTGCACCCAGGTCGGCGTATTGCGATCTCTGTCCATCACCGGTTGCGTCGGCAGTTCGAAGAACGCCAGGACACTCCCCTGACCCGCATCCAGAACGACATGCATATATGGGTCCGGAGCCTTGGTCGACGGCACCGTGTTCTCCGCGAAGGCAAGCAGGTACTTCATGCCGAGGTATTTTTCATACCACTCGACGGTTCGCTTTGCATCGATGCACCTGTAAGCGACATGATGGATTTTTTGAATCAACATTGTGTGACCCTTACGATTCAAGTGCCTTCCACATTTCCACATCGCGCTCCGCAGTCCAAATTCTGGGATCGGGATAGCGCGTCGCCTCGTCGTATGCGCGCGTGATGTCGAAGGGCATGCAATGATCGAAGATGACCCAATGGCCATATTTGGGCCTCAGTTTCGCCACTGTTTCCTTGTAGACGGCCTTGAGATCCGCGCCAGTCCTTGCTCTAGAGGCAACGCTCTCATACAAATCGGCAATGAAATCACGCGTACCGGCAAGGCCTTGGGCAACGCTTTCCGAATTGACGAGGGCGGCACCACGACCGGGAACTAGCGCGTTGGGCTGTAGCGCCGCGAGGTTCTCGAGTGTTTTTGGCCAGTGAGTAAAGTACGCGTCGCCGGCATAGGGCGTGGCGTCGAATTCGACCAGGTCACCGGACAGGAGTGTCCGCTCCTGCGGTAGCCAGACGACGGTGTCACCTTTTGTGTGGCCGCGACCTAGTTGCAATAGTTGAACTTCGAGCTTGCCCAGCCACAAGGTCATCTTTCCTTGAAACGTCATGGTCGGCCAGGTCATGCCCGGCGGCACGGTGTCGACGTTTTGAAACAGCCGTGGGAAGCGCCCGATCTCGCTCGCCTTGTCCTGTTCGCCGCGCTCGACGATGAGATCGTAGGTGTCCTGGCTGGCGATGATCTGCTGCGCGTTGTATGCGCTGGCGCCGAGCACGCGCACGGCATGATAGTGCGTCAGCACGACATATTTGATCGGCTTGTCGGTCACCGAGCGAATGCGGGCGATGACGTCGGCGGCCATCGCCGGGGTGGCCTGGGTGTCCGCCACAAGGACAGCGTCGTCGCCAATGATGATTCCGGTGTTCGGGTCACCCTCGGCTGTGTAAGCCCAGGCGTGCTCGGAAATCTGACTGAATGTGATGCGTTTTTCTTCGAGGTCTGCTTGGCTGGCGAAATGCTTGGTTTGGTTCATGGTTGAATTCCTTTTTTGTAAATGAATGGGTAACTGAGCGATTTCCCGCATGTCCTTGAGGTCACCCTGACCGTATCCTGTTGTCTCCGTCATTTAGCCGATGACTTTGGAGCGCGCTGCATTTTTCTTGTTCGCCACTACGACGGCACCACTAGACGGCCAGGAATCCACCATCCACCGCCAGCGTAACGCCTGTCACGTAGCGTGACATATCCGATGCCCGAAAGATCACAGGACCCACTAAGTCTTCACCGGCGATGACAGCCACACGGGAATATCCAAATCCATCGCGGCCTTTGCCCGCCGGCCCGCCAAGGCGTTGTCGTTGATCAGCGTCATGCCGCGTCCGTTCGTTAGCACATCGAGAAAATGCCGACTCAACCGTTTCGTGACGAACAGAAAAGATTTAAACGACTTGAATACGCGCATGAAATGACGAATCTCCGGCCCCGAGCCCAGCATCATGCCGAATACGGTTAGCTCGGGCAGCGGCATACCAAGATGCTTCACGCGCTCACCCAACTCGCGTCCATCGAATGGGCGCGTCAACATCGAGCGTCCGCCCGGTTGCCCGCCGACCGCTTCGGCGTGGTAATCGGGAAACGTTGCCGGCATGTTGAACTGCACGCAGGTTTTTTGCGTGAAGAAGTCGATTGCCTTCGGGCCGTTCTCGATGAACGCGTCGACGCGTTTCTCGTCGTAGTGCGTGGTCGTCTCGTGCTTGAGGTAAGCCTTGGCGGCGCCAGCCGGCTCATGTATGCCCTGCTCGGCCGCAAGCCGCGTTCCGGGTATCCACAGCCAGCCGCCGGAGCGGGCGGTCGTGCCGCCAAACTTGGGCTCCTTTTCGACCACGAGAACCTTTAATCCTTGCGCGGCAGCCGTGACTGCTGCCGCCATGCCCGATGCCCCCGTGCCGACGACGAGGACGTCGACTTCTATCTCTGATTGAGTCATGATGACCTGTTAATTGCGAGTTTGGCTATTGTACCTTCGATCTGATCATTGTCAACTCATCTGATATAATCGAACGATTCGATAAAGCGTCATTCGTCCGCTCAATTTAAAAACACAGAAATTGAATACACTTACGAAATCCGAAACACCACACCCGCTCATGGAAAAAAGCAGGCGCGGCATTCAATCGATCGAGATTGGCAGCATGCTGTTGCTCGAACTGGCAAAGCAAGTTCGCCCGGTTCAACTCAAAGATCTCGCGAAGGCCGCCGGGTTGACGCCCGGCAAGGCGCATCCTTATATGGTGAGCTTCCTGAAGGTGGGCTTCGTCACTCAGACCGACGCCGGTCTGTACGAACTCGGTCCGTTCGCCTTGCAGCTCGGCTTGACCCGGCTACGACGCATGGACCCGGTACGCGAAGCCTCCAAAGTTATTGAGGATCTCGCGCATGACACGGGGCAGAGCGTTGCGCTTGCTGTTTGGGGGAGTCTGGGCCCGACCATTGTCAGACTTGAAGAACCGATCCAACCGCTACACGTAAATCTGCGTACCGGAACCGTCATGTCGCTCGCGAATACGGCGACGGGTCGGCTATTCGCGGCTTACATGCCGGCGAAGGTAGTCGAGCGGATGCTCGGCGACGAACTTGCCCGCTTCGGCCACCGTACCGGGCAAACGACGACCATCAACAAAAAAACGCTGGAGACGTTCCTCGCGGAAACGCGCAAACACGGCCTGTCGCGCACGCTCGGACAGCCGATACCGGGCATCGACGCGTTGTGTGCGCCGGTGTTCGATTCCGAGGGACACATCGTATTGGGTATTCTTGTGATGGGAACCTCCGCGACGTTCGACAGCAACTGGGACGGCGCGATCGCGAAGGCGCTACACCAATGCGCGCAGGAAGTTTCGCGGCGAATCGGTCGCACGGAACAAGTCGCGACGTAAGCCGTCTGTTTTATCAAGCGCTTCCTGCCCGCGTATTGTGACGCGATCGGATCAGATCACTATTTTTATGCTTAAACGTTGGTAAACACAACATTGATTGCGTCGTTCCACGAGCCGCTTCCCGCTTGCCTCGTGGCAATGCATGGCTTGGCGTCCAATATCCATGCGCCTTCTGGCACATCTGTTGTTTTGAGTACAAATTGTTATCGACGAGTTAAACTTTTCATCTTTTAGAAAATAGAGGGTACTTGTATGAACGCGCAATTTTCTGGAGTGGCGGTGGTGACGGGCGGTGCGAGTGGGATCGGCTTCGCTTGTGCGCAAGAGTTAGCTGCGCGCGGCGCGCGTATCGCGATTGTCGATCGCGATGTTCGTGCCCACGACGTTGCTAAAGAATTAGGCGGTCGCGCTTGGCTGGTCGACGTCGGTGATGAGGTTGCGGTGAATCGTTGTGCCGCAGAGATCGAAAGCGAGTTTGGCGCGCCGGATGTACTAGTCAACAGTGCTGGGATTATTCAAGTGCCGCTGCCGCCGGAAAAATTATCCATGCAAGTTTGGGACGACGTCGTGCGGGTAGATCAGCGTGGCACGTATGTCGCCTGTGTCGCGTTCGGTACGCGGATGGCGACGCGACGGCATGGCAGCATCGTCAATATCGCGTCAATCGCCGGCATGCGCTCGATGCCTCTGCATGCGTACTCACCGGCGAAAGCGGCAGTCATTTCCATGACCGAATGTTTGGCCGCAGAGTGGGGTCCGGCGCAGGTGCGCGTTAATGCGGTGGCGCCTGGCCATACGCGCACACCTGCGCTACAAGGGGCGATCGACAAGGGCGAGCGTGATGTTGCTGCGCTGGAGCGCGACAACGCGTTCGGCCGTTTAGTCGAGCCGATCGAGATTGCGCGAGTCGTGGCATTTCTTGCGAGCGCGGAGGCGTCGGCGATTACCGGCGCCACCATCCCTGTGGATTGCGGCTGGCTGGTTACACCATCGTGGCACGGCTATGGTGGCTTGCGGCGCGACCATCGCTAGGGAAAAACCCCGTGCCGGTAGCGCTCGCGGGTTAGTACGAAGAAAAAGTGTAGGTTGGGCTGAGGTACGAAGCCCAACATTCATATAACAATTCGGCCAGTTTTTCGGTTTCTGGTATTGTTCGCTATCGATGATGGCGAATCAAAATTACCGGCCTAACACGCATCCAAGCCACCGAATACAATCGGCGCTTTTCGGTTTGTCTCGCCTTGAAACCCCCAACCAATCGCCGAGTTAAATTGTGGAACTAGCGCGAATCATCGCGATTGCCGTTCTTGCTCACATGGGCTTGGTCTCCGCGCGCATGACCGCTTCGCTATACGCGCTCGAAAACAAAACTTCCACGTTTACGGTCGGTGTGATCTTGGCGTTATTTTCCCTGGTGCCGATGCTAATCGCGATGCCCGCCGGCCGCTGGCTTGATGCGGCGGGCCCATGGCGCCCAACCTTGATTGGTGTTCTGCTCATGCTTGGCGGGATGTTATTGCCCGCACTATTCCCTTACGCCACCGCAGACGTAGCGCCGCTAATGGTCGCTTCGGCGTTGGTCGGTAGCGGATGCATGTTGGCGATGCTCGCGATCCAACATGTCGTCGGCGAGCGTGCCGATCCGAACAATCGCCAGGCTGCATTTTCGTTGTTTGCGCTGGGCGCATCGGTCTCCGGATTCGTCGGACCCGTCGCGAGCGGCGCGCTGATTGATACATTTGGCCATCGCGCGACCTTTGTTGTTTTAGTTGGCGAAGTATTACTCACGCTTGCCCTGCTGTGGGCGAATCGCGCATTACTGCCCGCGCGCAATGGCCCGGCGAAACCTCCCGAGGCGCGCCATCCGCTCGATCTACTGAAGCACACCGAGCTGCGACGCGTGATGATCGCGACGTCCCTAATTTCGATGTCTTGGGATCTACAAACTTTCGTCATTCCCGTGCATGGCATTGGTGTGGGTTTGTCGGCGTCGCAAATCGGCTTGGTGCTCGGCAGCTTTGCAATTGCGACATTCGTTATCCGTCTCGCGATGCCGCGGCTGTCGCGCCGTTTCACCGAGTGGCAAGTATTGACCTACACCTTGTTCAGCGCGGCCGTCAGCTTTGCTATCTTTCCTTTCCTTTCTTCTTTCGCGCCATTGATGGCCGTCGCTTTCCTGCTCGGGCTCGGCCTTGGCGCCGCACAGCCAAATATTATGTCTCTCGTGCATTCGCGCTCGCCTCCGGGGCGCGTCGGCGAAGCATTGGGATTGCGATCGACAATCATCAATAGTAGCCAAGTCGTATTGCCACTGGTATTTGGCGCCTTTGGCTCAGTGCTCGGCGCTGGGGCGATGTTTTGGTCAATGGCGATTATCGTAGGGGTGGGCGGCGGTGCTGCCATGGGTTGGCGTAAACGCGAACTATCGCAATGACGATAGGGAAACTACAGTTGTTTTATACCGGCTGGTTGAGCTTGGTCGGCAAAGACGACAAACGCTATAACAGCGGTGAGCGCGGACTCGGTATCGGCGGCGCGAAACATCTCGCCTCATTGGGCGTTGCCGCAGTCGGTGCCGATTCTTGGGGCCTAGAAGTATTGCCGTTCGAGAAAGATGCCGGCGTGTTTGGCGTGCATCAAACCCTGCTACCGGAAAACGGCGTCTACATTCTTGAAAATATGAACACCGAAGAAATGGTGAAAGACCAAGCCTGGGAATTTCTATTTACGCTCGGACCATCACGTTTGAGTGGCGCAGTGCAGGCTATTATCAATCCGATCGCGATTAAGTAACCATCGCCACAATCGGCCATAACCTCTATCACGGTTATGGCCGAAGCGCTGCGGTGTCATCGGAACAAAGATGACCCAGTTCTATTGTTTAAATCCATACATCCGACCGCGTCACGACGCAATATCCATGCGCCCTTCCAGGCCTGCCTCGCCACGAGGCAGGCGGGATGCGGTTCGTGGCATGCCAACGCAAATGTGTCTTTGCGAGCTGCCAGTATCGGCGCTGCCAATACTGCTCACGGACCATGAACCGCCGGCGCTCTTGTTGCCCCATCCCTATGCATATGTCATCCTGCGCAACGCGAAGGATCTGCTATTGTGGCCGTTAAAAAGCAGATCCTTCGCGTTGCTCAGGATGACATGTTTAAAGGTGACCATCCCAGTAGGGTTCATGGAAAGATCTACCGCCAACGTTTTTATACGATCCGCAATAGTATGATTGGCCACGCATTGCCGTGCATCAAACCGATTTCCGATGTGACTGTTCCAGAGTGCCCGTGGATCGTGCCTCTCAGGCTATCCATGGCTGCGCGGCGCGCTCTATGCGGCTCGTGGCAATGTGCAAGCGCGAACAATTGCAATGAACATCGAGCGCGATACCAAGCGCTTGAATGCAATTAGTTACCATCAGTATCCTGCTCGCGCTGATGTTCACGCTATACTAATTTCGTTCGATATCACGAAAGGAAAACGCCATGAACCGTCTGTGTTTCGTTGCATTCGCCTGTTTCCTCTCCTTGACAGTCGCAACAGCCGACAACCTCGCAATCGAATTCCTAAAACCTCCAGGATTACTGAATGTCCCAAGCTTCTCCCAAACCACCACGGCACGCGGCGGCAAGCTGGTATTCGTCAGCGGCCAAGTAGCGTGGGACGAAAAAGGCAAAACGCTTTTCCCCGGCGATCTTGAAGCACAAACCCGCAAGACCTATGACAACTTGAAACTTGCCCTGGCCGCCGCCGGCGCCACGTTCGATGACGTGGTCAAGTTCACGATCTACGTGAAAAATCTCGACACCGCAAAGTGGAAACTCATCTCGAAAGTGCGCAGCGAATATCTCCCCCCAGATCGCCCACCAGCAAGCACGATGGTCGGCGTGACTGGACTGGTATTCGACGAATTGCTGATTGAAATTGAGGCGTATGCCGTGGTGAAATAGTAATTCGTTTGACGTTGCCTAAATTACGTTTTCTATAAGTGATCATACAAAGCTATTGATTCGAAATCGGCCATGAGCCGACTGATGCACCGCACAACGGAGCGTACTGTCCGCAGCGAAAGCGGTCATCCATTCCGCGAAAGTAAATTTGCTTAAAGCCGCCCTTCATGCAAAACAAGGCGGATGATTACCGACGTTCGATCTGGCACGAAAATATTGGGCGGCGCGGTTGGCGTAACATGTGTTCATTACTTTTGATCCTGCTCGTTTTTGTCACGCAGGGCCTAAAGGTCCGTTCGCTCCGGTGCACATGCGCGAAAATAACTGTTCCTGCAATCAATAACTTTCAAGGAAAGTACGGACAAATTACTTGCGCAGAATGTAGTGTCGACCAATCCAATTCCTCACTCAATTTCGCGGCAATTGGGTCGCAAAAGCGTAGGCATCACGTCGCAAATAAAAACCCAGCGTCGGCTGGGCTCAACTTGGCGGCCACTCATAGACGCGGAGGAATGACGCGTCACTATTTTGCGGCAACCTACCAGATCGCTTTCCGATTGACGATGCGAGATTGCAAACAATGGTGTCCGATGCTATTGATGGTGTAGGCCTACTCCGATAGGGTTCAAATTGTTATGGACAA
>JANOLP010000131.1:0-14342 GCA_031419835.1 Pseudomonadota bacterium
GGCCCGCGCGCTGATCAATATACAGTGGCGATGCCGCGTCAGCGCCGCGCCTGGTTCTCGGGGCTGTGGAGTGCCGCGCTTGATCCGCCGCGTATCCCGGATTTAGCAACAATAATTCCTAATGGATAATCTCGGTTAAACGCAAAGACAAAATCGAGGCGCACTTCGAAGGCGGCGTTTATGTGTTGCCGGGTGCGCGGAAGGTAATACCGGTTGCATCGGCGCAAGCAGTCGCCAGTGGCCCGGTTCAGCTCGCCGTCGGTTTCGACGACGGCAAGGAACAAATTTTTAAAGTGGTATTGCCTTAAACGTCGGTGTGCTACATCGCCAATAACGGTCCCATGGAAATTCGAATCGTGGCACGGTATTGCCGGTGTTTTTTTTACAATCGTTTCGTTCGGCATATTCGCGAACGTAGTCGCTGGTGTTGCCAGAGCGGGATTGACACCGTCCAAAGTGTCTACCGATCATGGTTCGATACTTTCCGTTATTGTCTATCTGGATGCAAAATCCGTTGGCCGCAATGAATTCTTTCAGCGTCGCGGGTCATTGTTTGCCACCGATGCACAACTCAAGAAATGGCATTTAACACGACGCGCAAAAACACCGGGCGTTCAGTTTAAAGACCGTACTTGGTTTTCGCTCGCATCCATTCCTGAAATCGAAGTCGTACATTATTTCGCCGAGAAAAAGGTGGAAATCAGAACCGCGGCCGCAGCCGTCGCTGTGATGGATGCACCCGTTCAAATAGCCGAGCCCATCCCTTCGCCAAACAACGCCGAATCGAAGAATCAGGCAGCAAAAACAGTGCAGAAGAACAACGCGACGTCGGTTCCTGTCGAGTCCGGTACGCCACGCCTCATGCCATTAGAGGTTTCAATTAATGGCGCAAATACTGGCAATTGGTTGCTGCTGGAGCGCGGCGGCGTGCTTTACGCACCGGCCGATGCATTTGAGGAATGGCGCTTGAATCGCAAGCTTGACTCGAAGAGCTATAGCTATCGCGGACAGAATTGGTTTCCGCTGACCTCGGTTCCCGGCTTTCAGGCGCAGCTCAATGCGGCCGATCAATCGATGGATTTAAAGTTTCAACCCGGTGCATTCGCTGCAACACGCATGACGCATGCGCCGATAGAGCGCCTAAGTGTTACGCAGGCAATGCCATCATTGTTCCTCAACTACGATCTTAGTTATACCGCAAGCGACGTTCGTGGAATCGATACAAGCAAAGATTTAGGTGCGTTGCTCGAACTTGGATTTTCCAATTCGCTCGGCGTATTGACCAGTAGCCACGTCGGGCGCAACTTAACCGACGAAGGCGACTCAACGAGCCGCTCGTTCCGACGTTTGGAAACAACATTCTCGCGCGACTTCCCCGATAAAAACCTAAGCCTTCGAATTGGCGACGCGGCGACCCGCCAAGGCATGTGGGGCCGCGCGACTTATTTTGGTGGCATCCAATTGGGGCGTAATTTTGCGCTGTCGCCTGGATTCATTTCACAACCCATTCCTACCATTGCCGGACAATCGACCTCGCCCAGCACCGTCGAACTTTACATCAACGATTCGTTACGCCAGACCTCACAAGTTCCGACCGGACCGTTTGTGATCGATAATTTTCCGCTATTGACGGGTAGTGGCCAGGCGCGTGTGGTGGTGCGCGATGTGCTCGGTCGCGAAACAGTTTTGGTACAAAATTTTTTCAGTCATAGTGATCTGTTAGAAAAAGGACTGAGTGATTGGAGCGCCAATATCGGCGCAGTACGCAGCAATCTTGGGACCCTAAATGCAGACTACGGCCGACGCTTTGGATCGGGTTTATGGCGCTACGGCCTGACCCAAAATGTCACATTAGAAGGCAGCGCCGAGGGAGCTCGGCGCGCCTACCGCGGTGGAATTGGTTTTAGTGTTGCATTGCCATGGCAGGTGTTGGGGCAGGTCGCTGGCGCAGCAAGTGACGATGCCGATATTGGCCGAGGCTATCAGTGGTTGATGGGTTTCGAGCATTCGAGCCTGCGCCACGGGTTTAGCGTTCGATCTGAAGGTAGTACTCGCGATTACCGTCAAATTAGTGAAGATGCAGCTGTTTTGCCGTACCGTCGCCAAACTTCGGCTAGTTATACCTATTCCAGTGAAAGTCTCGGGCATCTGGGCGTCGGTTATGCGCGCATCGATTCCTACAACCAGGGGCCGTTCAAAACTTACTCTGCCAATTACGCCCATCGTATCGGCCAGCGCAGCACACTCTCGCTCCTTGCGACGCGCGCGGTTGGCTCAACTAAAAACGATTCCTTTGCGATTAGTCTGTTAATTCCGTTCAATCACGATATCGTCGGAAGCGCAAACGTGACGAATCGCGGCAATCAGACCGATAGTTACGTCAGTGCCAGTAAGGCTCTTGGTACCGAAAGCGGCACGGGTTGGCGGGTCCTCGGTGGCGCCCGTGCCGATCAAGGTTATGGCGAGGCGGGTTTCTATTTCCAGGGCAGCAAAGGCCTAATTTCATCCGATTTTAGTGCGGCGGACGATCAAAAAACCCTACGCCTTGGCGCACAAGGTGGACTTGTCGCGATCGGCGGAAATCTGTTCGCATCGCGAAAGATTCAAGATAGTTTTGCTCTGGTCGAAGTGCCGGGTTACGCGAACGTCGGCGTCGGATTTCAAAGCAGCATCCTGACTCGTACCAACGCCGATGGCAAAGCACTGGTGCCGCGCTTGTTGCCCTATCGAGCCAATAGTATTCGCCTTGATCCAAGTGAACTACCAATCAGTGCAGAAATCGACTCCATCGAACAAGTTGTCGTGCCCGCAGCGCGAACAGGCGTGAGGGCTGCGTTTCCGGTTCGCTCTGGTCGCGGCGCATTAATCAAAATCTTGTTTGATGATGGCCAATCCGCTCCAGCCGGCGCCGAAATCGAGCTGCTTGGCGATAGCAAAGAATTTTTCGTCGCGCGCCGAGGCGAAGCTTTTATTACGGGCCTGCAGCCGAAAAATTCGCTAGTCTTAAAATGGAACGATCAACAATGCAAGATGGTGGTCGAATTGCCTCGCGGGAAGGTCGACGAAATCGCCAAGCTTGGACCAATTGTATGCAAAGGCGTCGCGAGATGACACTAACAATCCTGCTCAGAATATATCGGGCCTTGCTTTCTTTGCGATCAGCGTGTTCTCGGCAACGTCCGCCTTCGCGGCGATTTCCTGCAGTGTTTCGGTAACGCCGGTGTCTGTGGTGTACGATCCAACCGTTGCGACGGAAAATATCACCACCGGAACGGTTACGGTTTCTTGCACACGTGCAATTTCCGATCCGACCACATTTAACTACACTGTCGCCGCAAATAACGGATTGCAGCCTACTGGCGCAACAAATCGAGTCCAACTTGGCGTAAATCGTTACCTCTACGAGCTTTATCGCACTGCGCCGTACGTCAATGGGAATCGCTGGCAAACGAACGTTGCCACGCGAATTTCCGGCACAGTTAATTTTGGCGCGGCACTTGCGGCAAGCGACTCAAAGTCATTTGACCTGCGTGTGCCAGGGAGCCAAACAGTTGTTCCGGCGGGAATCTACACGGATTCAGTTACCGTTACGCTGCGAAATTCTGGGGGCACGACAATCAATACCAGCGCATTCGGTGTAACGGTAACTACGACGAGCAGTTGCCAACTTTCAACACCATCGGGCAATATCAATTTTAACTATGCCTCGTTTCAGGTGACGGCTGCCGCGGCAAACACGACATTTCGTGCGCGCTGCACGTCAGGGCTGCCGTACACGTTGGCGCTAGACGCGACTTTCGGATCTCTGCTCGGACTCAACTATTCCCTTTCTCTTTCCTCGACGAGTACAACAGGGACGGGTGTCGCCCAATTGTTTACCATCAACGGTGCCATTGCGGCGGGTCAGGCCGGGACCTGTGCTGGGGCGACATGTAGCGGTAGCCAGGGTCGAACGATCACTGTAACTTACTAACGTCCGATACCCTACGCGGCGCTCAGTTGTTCTGTCTGACAAATATCGTTTTGCCTCCTCGATATATTTTGAACAAACTTCAAGATCTTGCCAATGCAATCAGATAGGCATCAGTCATAATGCTTACGCGGAAATTTACGTTGCAAAAACTCCTTCAGCACGTGCGCGCATTCGCGTCCGTGAGACAGCGGCAGGCCATGCTTGGCATGGGCGAATACTTGTAATTCGGCGCTTGGAATGGCGGCACGCATCGACGCCATGATCTCGAGTGGAATGAACGGGCTGGCTTCGGGCGCGAGCAACAAGGTTGGCACTCTGATTTCCTGCAATCGCGGCGTCAGATCGCTCGCCAACAGTAGATCGGCCAGCGCAATAGTCGCATCCATGGAGCAGGTTTCGTGGACGCTGGTGTACCAGGCGTGCATCTGCGGCGACAGTCCGTCGGGATGAAAGCGCCACTGCATCATCTGCCGCGCCCACGCCGCTTGTCCGCCCTGGGCGACGATTTCATTCCAGCCTTTGACGTTGCTAACCAGCCCGCCGCGCGCCGCTGCATTGGATAGGCATAAACTCAAAACCTTTTCCGGTGCCGCCAAGGCGAAGGCGAGCGCCGCGGTACCGCCGATGGATTCGCCGACCAAATGAAAACGCGTGACATTAGCCGCTTGAGCGACCGCGAGCAGATCGTCGATTAGTATATCGAACGACCACTTGAAATTTTTTTCTGGTGCGACCGATAGGCCAAAGCCGCGCATATCAAAGCGAACCAAGCGATAGCGTGTCGCGAGCGCCGGCAACCAATCTGCCCAGATATGGGTATTGGCGCCGATGCCGTGATGAAACAAAATTGTCTGCGGATTCTCAATCCAATCGGGAACGATGTCGCAGATGGAATAGTGGAGTGCGCCGGTTGGCGTTTGAACGGTAGGCATAAGTAAATTTCTCGACTGAATTAATCGTAGGCGACCAGCTCTTTGCCGCGCGTCTCGGGAAATAGCGACACCATCAATATGACCACCGTGAATCCCATTACCGCAACGATGCCGATTGACTGTCCCAACGGCATCCCGCCGCTCATCGCGCCGACGATCGGCGCGGTGAACGCGCTCAAGCCGCGACCGAAATTGTAGACGAAGCCTTGACCAGAGCCGCGCACGCGACTGGGGAAAAGCTCGGTCAGAAACGGCCCGCAGCCGCTGAAATTACCGGATACGAAAAAGCCCAATGGAAATCCTAAGAACAACATCATGGTGTTGCCGATAGGAATCAGCGTGTAAAGAACAGCGATGATCGCGGAGCCGGCGGCGAAGATGAAGAACGTTTTTTTGCGCCCGATGTGATCCGACAGATAGGCTGCCACCAAATAGCCGACAAAAGAGCCGACGATGACGACCATGGTGTACCAACCGGTATTCATAACCGACAGCCCGCGTTCGGTTTTGAGGAACGTCGGTAGCCAGGTGAATACGGCGTAATAACCGACCATCATGCCGGTGGTCATCATACTGGCAAGTACCGTGGTGCGTAGCAAGGTTGGAGAGAAAATTTCCAAAAAATTTTCGCCTTGCTGAGCAGTTTTGTTCTTGGTTGCGCTAAACACTTCGGGCTCTTGAACGTTCTTACGAATGTAGAAGACCAATAGCGCCGGCAGGATACCGACCCAGAACATGGCGCGCCAGGCGATCGCCTCGGGCAACAGTTCGTACAAGAGAATGTAAAGAATATTCGCCGCACCCCAACCCACGGCCCATCCGCTTTGCATGGTTCCCACGGCTTTGCCGCGATGCTCGGGACGAATCATTTCCCCGATCAGCACGGCGCCGACCGCCCACTCGCCGCCGAAGCCTAGCCCTTGCAGCGCGCGCGTCACCAGCAACTGTTCATAGGATTGAGTAAAGCCGCACAAGAAGGTGAAAAAGGCGAACCAGACGATGCTGAGCTGAAGAATGCGTACCCGGCCGTACCTGTCAGCAAGGATCCCGGCTAACCAACCGCCGATGGCCGATGCCAAAACGGTCACGGTAATGATAAATCCGGCTTGGCCTCTGGACATACCCCAAACGGCAATCAGCGTCGGAATAACGTAGATGTAGACCATGACATCGATTGCATCCACAGCCCAACCGCCAAACGTGGCGATCAAAGTCTTGCGCTCACGTGACGACAACTCGGTTAGCCACTCAAACATTTTTTCCTCCGAGCGTATTTGTTCTAAGCACAATCATACGCTAGGTTGGCGCCAATGTTGTCGTGCGTAACGGTGAGCGGTACTACTTTGTGCCGCGCCTACACGTCGGCGAACGTGACTTTCGGATATACTCACAGCCCTATGCGATTTTCCTGTCCGTGAAACACAACTGCCACTATTTCGAGCCGTAAAGATCGATCGGCAAACAGCTAAGCACCGTCGCCAAACAGGCGCTACGGCTTGTCGCGAAGCAACGCGGTTTAACTTACCGATCAGTGAAGGGCGCTATGCGTCTGGGCAATAAGGTAACGTAAGGAACACTTAGTGTTTCTTTGCGTTTCTCGCGAAACGTTGTGCGGTGTGATAAGCGACGATTTTTCGGAAAACGCTTAATATTGACTGGCGTGTGAGGCCATACGATACCGGATGAAACTTGTTGATGGTGCCCAGAAAGGGACTCGAACCCCCACAGTGTTGCCACCACTAGGACCTGAACCTAGCGCGTCTACCAATTTCGCCATCTGGGCAAGAAGGCCAAACCGAATTTTATAGGATTCCAATCCATTGTCAAAGAAGAAAGCAACGCTGCGCGATCAAGATCCCCACTTGGCTCGTGAGCAGACCCGTTATGAAAACCCGTTGCCGAGCCGCGAGTTCATTCTCGATGTGCTGGTGAACGAGGGCGTGCCGCTGTCGCGCGAGCGTCTCGGCGAGTTACTTGAGATTCACGAAGGCGAAGACGATATGTTCAATCGCCGGTTACAAGCGATGGAGCGCGACGGTCAAATCATGCGCAATCGCAAGGGCGCGATTTGTATACCCGATAAGCTTGATCTCATCAAAGGAACGGTGCAAGGCCATCCCGATGGTTATGGCTTCGTGATACGCGAAAGCGGCGGCGACGATTTGTTTCTCGACGGCAAAGAGATGCGCAAGGTGTTGCACGGCGACAAGGTCATGGTGCGCATCGTCGGCCTGGATCGACGCGGGCGTCCCGAAGGTGCAATCGTTGAGATTCTTCAACATGTCAATCAACGCATCATCGGACGATTATTTGTCGAGCACGGCGTCAACTATGTCGTCGCCGAAGATAAGCGTATTAGCCAAGATATTTTGATCGCTCCCGGCTCGGAAGCTGACGCGAAGCCCGGCCAAGTGGTGATGGTGGAACTCATCAATCATCCGAGTTTGCATTCTGAAGCGGTTGGCCGGATCGTTGAGGTCGTCGGTAACTTTGCCGACTCCGGCATGGAAATAGAAATCGCATTGCGCAAGCATCAGTTGCCGTTTTTGTGGTCGACAGAGATCGAATCGATCGCAAAAAAATTGCCGAAAAAAGTTTTAAAGAAAGACTTAACTGCGGACCGAATTGACTTGCGCGATTTGCCACTGGTCACGATCGATGGCGAGACCGCGAAGGATTTCGATGATGCCGTGTATTGCGAAAAGCAGGGCAAAGGTTTTCGCCTGATCGTCGCCATTGCCGATGTCAGTCACTACGTGACGGAAGACGATGCGCTTGATCGCGAAGCGCGCAGCCGTGGTACCTCGGTTTATTTTCCGCGCCGCGTCATTCCGATGTTGCCCGAAGCCTTGTCGAATGGACTTTGCTCGCTGAATCCCGCCGTCGATCGATTGTGTGTTGCGTGCGATATGGTTGTCACGCCGACGGGAGAAGTCAAAAAATATAAGTTCTATCCGGCCGTGATGCACTCCCACGCGCGCTTCACCTACACCGAAGTTGCGGCGATGCTGGAAAATCCCAAGGGTGAGACTGCGGAAAAATACGCGCCGTTACTCGAACCGATTCAGCGCCTTTACGCGCTGTTTCAAGTCTTGCTCAAGACGCGTGAGAAACGCGGCGCGATTGACTTTGAAACAACGGAAACGCAGCTCATATTCGACGACGTCGGCAAAATCAGTGCGATCGTGCCGGTCGTTCGCAACGACGCCCATCGCTTAATTGAAGAATGCATGCTTGAGGCGAATGTTTGCGCGGCGGACTTCCTCATGGTCAACGAACATCCCGCCCTATACCGCGTCCATGCCGGGCCCAATCCTGAAAAGCTTGAAAGCCTACGCGAGTTCTTGCGCGAATTCGGCATGGGTCTCACCGGCGGTGATGAACCCAAGGCCAGTGACTACGGCAAACTTCTCGCCACCGTAAAAATTCGCCCGGACTTTCAGCTCATTCAAACCGTGATGTTACGTTCGCTAATGCAAGCGGTTTACAGCCCGGATAATCTGGGACATTTTGGTCTCGCGTATCCGGCCTACGCGCACTTCACCTCGCCGATTCGCCGCTATCCCGATTTAGTCATTCATCGTTCGATCAAAGCCGTGCTCAAAGGCGAGCGTTACCAACCCGGTAATTGGAAAGAGCTCGGCGTTGGCTGTTCGCAAACGGAACGTCGCGCCGACGAAGCCTCGCGCGATGTGCTGGCGTGGCTGAAGTGCTATTACATGCGAGATCGCGTCGGCGAAGAGTTCGTCGGTACTGTCAGCGCAGTCACCGGGTTTGGTTTGTTCGTCGCGCTGACCGATCTTTATGTCGAAGGACTCGTACATATCAGCGAACTAGGCAGCGACTATTTTCACTTCGATCAGGCCAAGCATCAGTTGCTCGGCGAGCGCACCGGAAAACGTTATCGTCTCAGCGATCGCATTCGTGTGCGTCTCGTGCGAGTGGATTTGGAAACCAGCAAAATTGATTTTGTGTTGGCGGAGCAACCTGCCGTCACATCGAAGACACTCGGCGCAGTCAAACCTAAGCCGCCCGCCAAGCCGCCGCGCGGCAAGAAGAAACGCTAACATGGCCAAACTCCGCGTCATATATGGCTTCCACGCGGTGCGCAGCGCACTGCGCCGCGACAATACGCAGTTCGAAGAAATTTACGTCGATGCCGCGCGCAACGATCCGCGCAGCCGCGAGCTGCTGGAATTCGCCGAGCAGCGTAAGGTTCGCGTGATGAGCGTCGATGGTGCTCGCCTAGACGGACTGACTGGTGGCGCGCGTCACCAAGGTGTCGTCGCGAATATTCTCGACACACCAATGAGCCGCGATCTTGATGAGATTCTCGATGGCGTTACTGAGCCACCATTCCTACTTGTGCTTGATGGCGTTCAAGATCCGCATAATCTGGGCGCATGTCTGCGCGTCGCCGATGCCATGGGGGTTCACGCGGTCATTGCGCCAAAGGACAACAGCGTAGGCATCACGGCAATTGTTAGTAAAGTGGCCTCCGGCGCGGCAGAATCGATTCCGTACCTCATGGTTACCAATCTCGCACGCAGCTTGCGCGATTTGAAAGACCGCAACGTTTGGTTCATTGGCGCCGATGAATCCGGCGAGCAAGATTTACCTCAAGCCGAACTCAGCGGCCCGATTGGTTTGGTTCTCGGCGCGGAAGGAAAAGGATTGCGGCGACTCACCAAGGAACTGTGCGATCGCACGGTGCGCATTCCGATGTTCGGCAGCGTTGAGAGTTTGAACGTCTCGGTTGCGACTGGAATTTGTTTGTACGAAGTGCGGCGGCAACGCGCGAGCAGCGGTTGACGTATCTGCGGAACTTATTGGGCAACACTGTCGCCAAATGAAAATCATCCCGCGCGGCGTTGGTCCTTTACATTCGACCCATTAGAATTACTCATAAATCGATGCCAACCGTCTGACTAACGAGTTCATTGTCCGAGTATCGGCCTGAGAGCCAATCTCCGTGCGGCTTCCAGCCAATTGCCAAGACAATGAAACGCGCGTGTATGTAAGGAAAAAGCGACTCGATGTCTGCGGATGTATCTTTGACTGACCAATAAAGCCAATATCACGGACATTGTTGCCGTCAATCGTGCCCATTGCGATGCCTTTCGAACCAATAGGCGAAAGGCGTATCGAAACGTTTTCCTAGCGTGACCTATCGGCCTCTTAGTCGAGGGGTCATCGCCATCTCCGGTAGAATTCTTCATAACCCAAAAACACTTCAATTACTTTCATGACCGACCTTTTCGGACCACACGCCGATAGCGTTACGCAATATTACGATAGTCACCCGATCAACGAGGAGCAGATACTACGAACGCTGGCGAGCAGGAACATCGCGCTCGACGAGCTTACCGAAGATGTCCTGAAAGATTATGATCAGGATCACTACGGCGGTGTGCAGGCCAACGACATCCTCGCGCAAAAATCCGGCGTTCAGTCCGAGCACATCGTGTTGGATGTGTGCAGCGGTGTCGGCGGCCCGTCGCGCTACCTCGCGCATCGATACGGATGCCGAGTGGTCGGATTGGATTTCACCGAGAGCCGTTATCGCGCCGCGCAGTATCTCACCCGTCTGGTAGGTCTCGATCATTTGGTGAGCTATCGCCACGGCAATGCGCTGGCCATGCCGTTCGTCGATGCGGAGTTCGACGTTGCGATCGGACAAGAAGCCTGGTGCCACGTGCCCGACAAGGCGCGACTGATCGACGAATGCGCGCGAGTGCTAAAGCCCGGCGGGGTCATCGCGTTTACCGATATTCTGCGCCAGCCCGCGCTCACCGACCCTGAGTGGCGAAAACTCGCCCGCGAGATGACTTATGCCGATCTCGGCAGTTTTGAGCGCTATCGAACGCTACTCGAGCAAAACGGCTTCGCGATCGAAACGTGCGACGATCTGAGCGCCGAGTGGGCGGAGATTCTAAAAAACCGCCTGGCGATGTACCGCGGCCTGAAGGACGAAACCATACGCCGCTTCGGCGCCGCGCACTTTGAGGCATGGGATCGCAGCTATTCTTTTTTTGTCGGTTTGTATCAGGTCAACAAGCTGGGCGGCGGACGGTTTGTGGGGCGCAAAATTTGATCCTCGACACAAGGGAAGCCAACGGCTCGCGCAGGCATCATGCAGGGGCTTAGCGTACCGGGCGAGCGTGCCATGATGCCCCACCGGGCTCATTTCCATCATTCCAATTGCCTGGGAATTCGTCGTGCGGGTGATGGCGGCAATAGTCTAGCGCGGCGCTTGCAGTTCAAATCAAGCGTGTATAATATTTTATACGCATGAGTTCTCTGAACGATGAAAAAGAGATTCGCTGGATTGGGTCTGCCTATGACGATCTGCTGGCATTTCCACCAGAGCCACGTCGGGAGGCCGGCTTTCAATTAGGCAAGGTTCAGGCCGGACTTGAACCCGCTGATTGGAAGCCATTCAACGACGTGGGCGCCGGCACAAAAGAGATTCGCATCAAAGATCCGAGCGATGTTTACCGCGTGATGTATGTCGCTAAGTTTGAGGAAGCCATTTACGTTCTCCATTGCTTCCAGAAGAAAACCCAGACGACCAGTAAGCAGGATAAAGCTATTGCCGAGGCGCGTTATCGCGCCGTGGTCAACGCGAGAAAGGTAGTGCAATGAAGATCGACACCGAAATCCGCCACGTGACTAAACGCGGCGCGAACATTTTTCTGGAATTAGGTTTTCCGCCAGCCGAGGCGAAGCGCCTGCATGCTGCATCTCGCAAACAGATTAATGATATGCGGCGGCTGAAGCAGCAGCTCATGGAAGAATTGTCCACTTGGATTGCCGAACATCACTTGAAGCAGGCCGAGGCGGCTGAGATTCTGATGGTTTCACGGCCACGCGTATCCGATGTGGTCAATAAAAAAACGGCTAAGTTCACTATCGATACACTTGTTGAAATGCTCAGCCGTGTTGGTAAGCCGGTCAAGCTGGCGATTGGCTGACACCCGGTTACCGAAATTGATTTCCAGTCATGGACGAGGCTGACTGCAAGTTGCCTTTGGTGGCCGTCTGCAATTGAGTAGTCTAATTGAACTGAGTGGGCCGAATTATCGATTAGGTTCACTTATTTTGAACCCAGCTTTTGCGGTGCGCAAGTCCCTTGCCGGATGATGAGGATACGATGTTTTAAAATCTACGCGTTATGCAAAAGTGAACGGCGGTTCCCTTGCACTGAAATTTCGAAATTGCGATGCCGTTCTTGCCAAATCTCGAAACGAAATAACGATCGAGTCGAAAATATCCTTAATTGATCCAAATCCGCCAAGCTCGATCGAGGCAAATTATTTCGGGTGTGACTCGCCGTGAGACTTGGTAGTCAACGGCAAATCCCGGGCCGCCGCAACCCAAAACCCGTTGCCTGTTCAAAAGCATACGCCAATTGCAACACGCTAAAATCCGCGTTGTGTTTGCCGACAATCTGCAATCCGATCGGTAATCCGTCATCGGTGAATCCTGCAGGAATCGATAGGCAGGGTAGGGTGGTAGCGGAAATTAAATAGCAGGATTTCATCCAGTCGAGGTAAGTCGGCAACTCGATGCCGTTGATGGATTTCACCCAGCGTTCCTTCACATCGAAGGGGGGGACTTGCACCACCGGTAGCAACAGAAAATCGTACTCATCAAAAAATTTTCTGACGCGATGATAAAGCTCGGTGCGTAATTTTTCCGCGCGAGCAATGTCGGCGCCAGTGAGTTTTGCCCCTTCTTCGATGTTCCAGCGCACCGTGTCTTTCATCTGTTCGCGTTGGGTTTTGTACAGTTCGCCGAAGGTCATGTGCATCGCCCACGCGCGCCAGATGCGGAACAAATCGTCGGCACCGGTTAGGTCTGGCGCGGCTTCGGTGACATCGCAGCCGAGTGCGGAAAATGTCGGTAATTGTTTTTCCAACACGCTGACTACGCGCGGATCGAATTGGAATGATCTATTTAAATCCGGCGACCAGGCGATGCGAGCGTTTTTAAAATCGCGCGCCAATGGCCGCAGAAAATCCGATCCCGGTTCCGGCAAGCTGATCGGCGAGCGCGCATCGGGCCCGGCGATTGCCGCCATCATCAGCGCGATGTCTTCGACGTTGCGCGCCATGGGCCCGGCGATGGTGAACGGAAACCACGCCGCCAGCGCCGGCCAATTCGGCACGCGGCCCGGCGATGGACGAAAGCCGACGACGTTGCAAAAACTCGCGGGGTTGCGCAGCGAGCCGCCGAGGTCCGTGCCATCGGCGATCGGCACCATGCCGGACGCCAGCGCGACCGCCGCGCCGCCGCTCGATCCACCACAGGTTAAGCGGCGCTCGGGCAAGCCGTAGGGATTCAGCGTTTCGCCAAATACCTCGTTGTAGGTTTGCGAGCCCGCGCCGAATTCCGGCGTGTTGCTTTTGCCTAACGTGATGCCGCCCGCTTGTTGCATTCTCTCAACGATGAGGGCAGTGCGATCGGGCACGAAGTCTTTGAATAGCGGCGAGCCGAATGTGGTTCGAATTCCCTTCGTTTCCGCTAAGTCTTTATGCACCATCGGCAGTCCGTGCAATACACCGAGCACTTCGCCGCGCGCTTGTTTTTCGTCCGCCGCTTTTGCGTGTGCGCGCGCTTGATCGGCGACTAACGTGACGATCGCATTAAGTTGCGGATTGTGACGTTCGATTTGCGCAAGGTGCGCGTCGGTTACTTCAAGCGCAGAAAGTTCGCGCGCGGCAATTCGCTTCGCTATTTGCGTCGCGGGTAAAAAACACAAATTGGTGTTCGACATGATCGATTGAATGTTTTTGGTCATCGCGCCAGAAGGCGCATGGAGATTGGCTTACAGAGCATGCATTGCCATGGGCTAAGTCCGGCGCGGCTCCTGGCTTAGGTGCTATTTTTTCTTCTTTTCGTCATCATCATCATCGGTTAGGACATCGACTGCTGCTTTCGTCACTTTAAATGGCACTTTAACGACTTCAATACCAAGATCAACCGCATTGCCGACGATGAAGCCTAGGCAACCCGATAGCACGATAGACATTGAAACAAGTATCGGTACTAACAATAGTTTTTTCATGGCGTTTCCAAGATATTTCTGAGTGCATTCCGAGCGATAAGTCGTCGTCCCCGCGAAGGCGGGGAACCAGTGTCGTTCGCGTAAGTCACTGGATTCCTGCTTTCGCGGGAATGACAATAAATTATCGCCCGACGAATTTTCCATCGCGACGCTCAATGAAAGACTGTATTCCTTCTTGCGCATCTTCGCTAGCGAGCAGCGGCACCATGTCCGGCGCCAATCGCGCGATGGCGGCGGGTGCGCCTTGACTGCGGGCGATGCGCGCCGAGCGTAATGTCGCTTGCACGGCAAGCGGGGCTTGCGCGGCGATGGTCATAGCGATATCCGTTGCGCGCGCGAGTTGCGCACCAACCGGAACCACCTCTTG
>JANOLP010000132.1:0-4361 GCA_031419835.1 Pseudomonadota bacterium
TGGTCAGGTTTAACCATCTCCACTTTGGCACATTACGATGCCGTTAGGGCGGGAGGAGTCCATTTCATTGCCCTACAACCTTATGGCGCGGCTGAATTAAGAAACTATCCGACCCACTTGCGTGCATTGCGGAACAAACGCATCCACGCGCCGTCCTCATTCCAGTCGCGCGGATACCAGGAATTTTGCAGCGCGCGAAACACGCGTTCGGGATGCGGCATCATGATGGTGAAGCGACCATCGTCAGTGGTGAGCCCGGCAATCCCTTGCGGCGAACCATTCGAATTAAGCGGAAACGACTCCGTGACGGTGCCGTAGTTGTCGATGAAGCGCAAACTCACTCGCTGCTTTTCGCTGGCGCCACTCGCACGGCCTTCGCCATGCGATACGACGATCGGCATGCGGCTACCCGCCATGCCTTGCAACAGAATCGATGGCGAATCTTGCACTTCAACCATCACGAAACGCGCTTCATATTGCTCCGATTGATTGCGCAAAAACTTCGGCCAGTGTTCCGCGCCTGGAATAATTTCCCGTAAGTTGCTCATCATCTGGCAGCCGTTGCACACACCGAGCGCGAAGGTGTCTTGGCGCTGGAAGAAGGCTTCAAATTCGGCCCGTGCGCGAGCGTTAAACAAAATCGATTTCGCCCAGCCTTCACCGGCGCCGAGCACATCGCCATAGGAAAATCCGCCGCAGGCGGCGAGCCCAACGAAATCCTTCAAGCTGCTACGCGCTGCGATGATATCGCTCATATGAACGTCCACCGCCAAAAAACCGGCACGATCGAATGCCGCCGCCATTTCCAATTGCCCATTCACGCCTTGCTCGCGCAAGATGGCGATGCGCGGACGCGCTTTGCCGATCATGAATGGCGCAGCGACATCGTCATTCACGTCGAACGTAAGATTAACCTGCAGACCGGGATCTTGCGTATCGAGGATCGCCGTGAATTCTTGTTGCGCGCAATCGGGATTATCGCGCAGGCGCTGCAATTGGAAGCTGGTGTTCGACCACGCCGACTGCAAGGATACGCGCGGTTCTTCGAGCACCGTACCGTTGACGCCATAGATGATTAACCCATCATCGTTGTTCGGTGAGCCGATGACGTGCGCTTTGTTGGCGAGCATCGCTTCATCAAGATAGCGCATCACCGTCGGACTATCCCCGCGCTTAATTTGAATCACGGCGCCGAGTTCTTCGTTGAACAATAGGTGCAGCAGGTGTAGGCGATCGTCGAATGCTTGAGTACCGTCGCCGAGCACATGCTCGTCGAAGAATCGATCCATCCACAACGTCACGCCGGTGTGGCTGGCGAACATCATTTCGCAAATCGTTGCGAACAATCCGCCGTCGGAGCGATCGTGATAGGCCAGCAACAGGCCTTCCTGATTCAAGCGCTGAATCGTTTGAAACAACGCCTTCAACATGCGCGGATCGTCGACATCCGGCGCTAAATTTCCGACTTGGTTGTAGACCTGCAACAACGCCGAGCCACCGAGACGGCATTTGTTGAATCCGAGATCGATCAAAATCAACACGGTATCGCCGACATCTTTGCGTAGTTCGGGTGTTAAGGTTTGGCGCACGTCGGAACATGGCGCGAACGCCGAGACGATCAATGACACTGGCGCGACCACGGATTTGTTTTCGCCGCCCTTAACATCGCGCCACGAGGTTTTCATCGACAAGGAATCTTTGCCGACGGGAATGCTGATGCCCAACGCAGGACACAACTCCATTGCAACGGTTTCGACCGTGTCGAACAACGCGGCGTCCTCTCCCGGGTGACCCGCCGCGGCCATCCAATTGGCGGACAATTTCACTTCGCCGATATCCCAAATCGATGCGGCAGCGAGGTTGGTCAACGCTTCGCCGACCGCCATGCGCCCCGATGCGGGCGCGTCGATCAGCGCGATGGGCGAGCGCTCGCCCATCGCGAATGCCTCTCCGTTGGTCTCTTTAAATCCCGCGAGCGTTACAGCAACGTCGGCGACCGCGGTTTGCCACGGGCCGACCATTTGGTCGCGCGCCGTCATGCCGCCGACGCTGCGATCGCCGATGGTGATCAGAAATTTTTTGTCGGCGACCGATGGCAATGCCAGCACGCGATAGCCCGCTTCGACTAAATTAATTTCCGCGAGATCCATTTCGGGGCGCGATGGCGCGAGTCGCTTTACATCGCGCGTCATCTTCGGCGCTTTGCCGAGAATAACGTCAAGGCTGATGTCGACGGCGTTGTTATTAAAATGATCGTCTTCGACGCGCAAATGCGGTTCGTTGCTAGCAGAACCGAGCACAGCAAGCGGACAACGTTCGCGCTCGCAAATTTGTTGCAGCGTCGTCAAATTTTCAGGATCAATCGCGAGAACATAACGCTCCTGCGCTTCGTTGCACCAAATCTGTAACGGCGACATGCCGGGCTCTTCGCTCGGAATCGCGCGCAATTTGAAAATCGCGCCGACGCCGCCGGTGTGCGCTAACTCGGGCAATGCATTCGACAATCCACCGGCGCCGACATCGTGAATCGACAGAATCGGATTGTCCGCGCCGAGTTGCCAACAGCGGTCGATCACTTCTTGCGCACGGCGTTCCATCTCGGCGTTGGCGCGCTGTACGGAATCGAAATCCAAGGATTCTTGATTCGCGCCCGTGTCCATGCTCGATGCCGCGCCGCCGCCGAGCCCGATCAACAATCCGGGACCGCCGAGCTGAATAAAAAGCGCGCCGGCATCGAGTTTTATCTTTGCCGTGTGCTCAGCGTCGATTTGGCCGATACCACCGGCGATCATGATCGGCTTGTGATAACCGCGCGTTTGGCCATCGAACGATTGTTCGAAGCTGCGAAAATAGCCGGCAAGATTCGGTCGGCCGAATTCGTTGTTGAACGCCGCGCCGCCGATCGGTCCGTCTAGCATAATTTGCAACGCCGATGCGATGCGGTCGGGCCGACCGATTTGATTTTTCTCTTCCCACGGCTGAATCGCGCCGGGAATATTCAAATTCGAAACGGAAAATCCTGTGAGTCCCGCCTTCGGCTTAGCCCCACGCCCGGTCGCGCCTTCGTCGCGAATCTCGCCGCCGCTGCCGGTCGCCGCACCGGCGTAGGGCGAAATTGCGGTCGGGTGATTGTGGGTTTCCACTTTCATCAGCGTGTGCGTGCGTTGTGTGTGAAACGCGTAGGCACCATCGCCATTCGGAAAAAACCGCTCGATGATATTCCCTTCCATCACCGCGGCATTATCGGAATACGCGATCACCGTGCCTTGCGGATTTTTCGCATGGGTCGTGCGCACCATGCCGAACAACGATTGGGTTTGCGCGTCACCGTCGATAATCCAGTCGGCGTTGAAAATCTTATGTCGGCAATGTTCCGAATTCGCCTGCGCGAACATCATCAGCTCGACATCGGTCGGATCGCGTTTGAGCGGTTGATACTGCGCGAACAAATAATCGATTTCATCTTCCGACAACGCCAAGCCCAAGCGTTGATTGGCATCAACCAACGCCGCGCGGCCATCGGCTTGCAGCGGTATCGTCGCCAGCGGTTGCGGCGCGATGTGTTGGAATAGTTTGTTGCCATCGGCCAGCGATGAAAACACTTGCTCGGTCATTCGATCGTGCAGCAGCGGCGTCAAAGCCTTTATTTGCACATCGTTCAATTCTGCGCCAACGATCGTGTAAACCACGCCGCGCTCGATGCGCCGAACTTTCTCGAGGCCGCAATTGCGTGCGATGTCGGTCGCTTTCGACGACCAGGGCGAGAGCGTGCCGATGCGCGGCGTGACGAGCAGCAACCCTCCGCTCGATTCCGATTTCGTTTCTTCGCCATAGCTCAGGATTCGCTCCAATACTTCGCGTTCGGCGATACTGAGCGCTTGCGTCACTTCGACGAAATGCCAAAAGTCCGCGTTCACATTCGTGATCGTCGGCACGCGCTCACGCAATGAAGCAAGGAGTTTAGAACGACGAAACGAGGACAGCGCAGCACCGCCGCGCAGGTGAAGAATTTCAGTCATGGAGCGAGATCGGATCGGAAATTGCAAGGGCGAATTATATCATTCGTGTAACGGGACTTCGTTTGATATTCTTACTCTACCGCGCCAAGAGCCGCACCCTGCTTGGCTCCTGGCGATGCCTATGCCGGGAGCCGCATCGCTATTGCCTCGTGGCACAGCCCGGTAGGTTGGCGGTGAGGAACGAACCCCAACATTCCATTTCGTGGCGCGTTGATGTTGGGGTTCGTACCTCACCCCAACCTACAGGGCTATGCCATGAGGCAATAGCGATGCGGCTCCCGGCATAGGCATCGCCAGGAGCCAAGCAGGGTGCGGCTCTTGGCGCGGTAGAGTAAGAATATC
>JANOLP010000133.1:0-4166 GCA_031419835.1 Pseudomonadota bacterium
GCATACCCGTTTGGTTCAGTTTTTGCCCGGAAAACCGTCACCGCCAAATGGATCCCCGCCGTCGCGGGGATGACACATTGGGGTTAAGCTGTTTATCGTGAAAGTAAAAGTAGCATTAATTGTGAAACACTACACTAGGAATCTCGCGAAATGTATTGGATCAATAACGGAAATGTACCCCGCGCGAGACAATCGACCCGAGAGCCAGTGGCCACCCCGTATCCATGCGGCTCTCAGGCCAATCGCTACGCTAATAAAGCGCGAGCAACTAAGCAATCCAATTCTCAAGCTTAAGTTTGGGCACTCGTGAAAATTCGCCGATGTTATTCGTGACCAAAATTAGATTCGCCGTACGCGCATGCGCCGCGATCCAAAGATCGTTCGGGCCAATCGGTGTACCGAGGCGCCGCAGATGAGCGCGCAATTCGCCGTAGTTATTTGCGGCGTTCGGGGGTAATGGCAGTGTTTCAATCACATCTAACAATCGATCCAACCGTTGCTTAGCCGATGTCTTGAGTGAATGAATGTGCACACCAAACGCGATTTCGCCACGCGTGATAACCGACAACCCCGCGTCGCCTGATTGCAAGGTATCCAGGCGTTTGACAATTTTTGCATTAACGCCTTTTACCATCTCGCTGAACGTGTCCGTATCGAGCAAGTAAATCATTTTGAGCGCGTCGCTTTGGGTTTGGTTTTTCGGGTGGGCGTGCTGCCCATCCAAGAGAAATCACGATCTTCGAGTGATGGCAAACTTGCTTTAACGCTTTTCATCATCACATCGACGTCAGCGGCGTCAGCGCTCGAAAGCGAAGGAAAATCCGCCAATGCGTCGCCAACCGTTTGCGGTCGCTCACGCAGGACGATCTCATTACCTCGCTTGAAAATTTCAACGAACTTAGAATTAACCCGAAATTCCTTTGGTAGCCGAACGGCTTGGCTGTTTCCTGAGACGAATACGGTCGTGGTTTTGGTCTCAGTCAGTAGCTTTCTAACGGGGTTGGAAGCATTCATAAGTGAATCCCTTTGTATATCTCATTAGGATATACAAAATAATGATTCTGATCAACCAAATCTCTCGAATAAAGTGAAAGTCTTTCAATTAAAGAGATTCCCTCCCCGCCCCATCCGGGGACAAGGGAAGGCGCCGCTGACGAAACTTACTCGACTGATTATTATTTCCAATCCGTAAGTTCGCCGTTAGTCGGCCCCCGATACGATCTCCTCATCGCGTGTTGCAGCGCACTAGCGTTTCAATGCCGAGACCAACCCAATAAACGGGGAGTTCTTTTCAAAGGAGAAACGACATGTTAATAGTCCAGTCACACAACAAGGTTGCGACTTTCCTCGTGGCCGCGCAAGATGCTTCTGCTGTCCCAGAATTCGCCACTGTTGGAGGATTGCCATGAGAATCTTATCAAGAATGTTCGCTGTATTGGGAGCGCTGTTATTGACGCAATCTCCCTTCGCATTTGCGCATTGGCCCGATCAGTCGCCACACCAATTTGCCTCGCTTGGAGAGCTAAAACTCGAACATGGTGGCGTAATCCCCAATCTCAAAATGTCCTACGTGACCCACGGAAAGCTCAACGCGAAGAAGGACAATGCGATTTTGTTTATGCATGGCTTTGGGGCCAATCATCATTCCGGCGATCATGTTATCGGGCCCGGCAGAGCGCTGGACACGAATAAATACTTCGTTATTTGTCCAGATGCATTGGGTTCGACCCAGACAAAATCTGAGCATTCGACAAGTCCAAGTAACAGTGGACTCAAAATGAAATTTCCCGAATACAATGGCCGGGATATGAACAAGGCGCAATATAAGCTTATTACCGAAGGACTAAAGATTCCGCATCTATTGGCTATTTCAGGGATCTCCATGGGCGCCGACCACGCCGTGCAGTTTGCGGTGAGTTATCCGGATTTTATGGACGGAATTTTTCCAATCTCCGGTGGGGCGCTTTGGGGAACCCAAGGATATTTTTGGGGCGCGCAAATTCAATCTATTCTTGAGAATTGCGCCGGCTGGGATGGCGGAAACTACAGCCAGAATCCCAAAGCATGCGCCGCGAATGCATTGGCTGCCCTGGTTCCATATTTTTACACGCGCGATTGGTGGGAAAGCAACGTCGACTCGCCGGAGGCTTATCAAAAATGGCGCAATACGCAGGGTGAATACTATCTCGATATTCAAGATGCACGAGATTTATACTATCTCAACAAATCGGGCTTCCTCGGTTGGATCGGCGATACGCCCGGATTTAACGGTGATCACATCGCCGCATTGCGATCGGTGAAAGCCAAGACGCTGTTCATTTATAATCCCCAGGATCAGTTCATGCCTCCACAACTCATTGACGTCCAAGTGAAGGCAATTCCCGGCGCAAAAGAGGCCAAAATAGATTCAATCTCCGGGCATTTGATCTGCTGCAATGGCGATCCTCAATCGACTACGGCGATTAACGAATCAATTGTCAAATTTCTGCAGGAGCTTTCAACAAAGCCCAATAAGTGACACAGGGTTTCCCGGTTTACAAACTCGTGTAAACCGGGTGACGATTTAGTTGGGACGGTAGGATGGAGAAAACGAAATGTCTGAATCAGCGAAGCATAGCGCTAGTCGTCGGCAGTTGCTGACACACGCAATGGCAATCAGTGCCGCCAGTCTAATCGGAATAAATCATAGAGCGTCCGCTAACGAGGGCGGTCTGGAAACGACCCGCATTCGAATTACGCATGCCCCTTCGATTTGTACCGCGCCGCAATATCTTGCTGAAGAACTTTTGCGAATGGAGGGGTTCACCCAGATCGAATATCTTTCTTTGGGCACGAGATATGGGCCGGACGCTGTAGCAGCGGGTCGAGCTGATGTGACGATGTGGGATCTTCCCGCCTTGATCCCGCTGTTGGACGCTGGACGCCCTATCGTCTTGCTTGCGGGCGTTCATGCGGGATGTTATGAATTGTTTGCAAGCGAACGTGTACGCGCGATCAGCGAATTAAAAGGTAAAACAGTCGCGATTCAATATCACAACAGTGGCGACCATGTATTCCTCGCCAGTATGCTCGCCTACTTGGGCCTAAATCCGCAACGCGACGTCAACTGGGTCGCTGGTCAGCGCATGTTAGATTCGATGAACATTTTTGCCGATGGCAAGGCGGACGCATTTATGGCCTACGGTCAACAAGGTGCCGAATTACGAGCGCGAAAAGTGGGGCGCGTTATCGTAAATACGGCACAAGACCGGCCGTGGTCGCAATACTTCTGCTGCATGATTGCCGCAAATCGTGATTTTGTGCAACGCAACCCTGTTGCAACCAAGCGTTTCCTTCGCGCGATATTGAAGAGCGCTGACATGTGCGCGAACGATCCTCTCGGCGTAGCTCGATTTCTGTCCGATAAGCTTTACGAACCGCGTTTCCAGATCGGCCTAGAAGTGATGAAAAGTATCTCCTACACAAGATGGCGCGAAGCGGAGCCGGAAGATTCGTTGCGCTTCCACGCATTGCGCTTACACGAGGTGGGAATGATCAAAACGTCGCCACAAAAGTTGATCGCACAAAGCACCGATTGGCGATTCCTGAATGAGCTGCGGCAGGAACTAAAAGCATAGGCGGGGATGTGTATGAAATGGGGAGAATGGTTTCGTAGAGTGCTGATGTTTACGATCGTCTCGATGGCACTGAGTGGCTATGCCGATAGCGGTTCGAGCAACGGGACGTTGCCGCGAATCGGCCTGGCACCTGCGTTTATATTAACGACACAGGAGGGAACTCAGCTTTCGTTATCCGATTTGCGCGGCAATCCGGTTGTCGTTACGTTTATTTTTACAAGTTGCCGTAGCGCTTGTCCCATGCTTACGTCCAAGCTTGTTGAGATACAACGTCGTATTTCCACAATGGACAAATCTAGCGTTCGCTTTGTCGCGATTACGGTGGCGCCAGAAGTTGATACGCCTGATATCCTAAAGGCTTACGCGAAAGCACACGGCGCAGATTTACGCAGTTGGGCGTTTTTAACAGGAACACCCGCTTCAATTGACGACGTGGCTAGGCGCTATGCCGTGTTCCAAAAGAAGCGGCCGCCCGATGATGTTGAACATACGTTCTTGACTTCGCTGATCGATGCGAAAGGCGTGCTTCGCGTGCAGTATCAAGGCGTA
>JANOLP010000134.1:0-39949 GCA_031419835.1 Pseudomonadota bacterium
TCAATTTTATGATGTGGTTTCGTTTCCGTTCGATTGGCGGCGATCGTTGCGGGCGGAAGCGGGTCGGCTTGCCAGCGCCATAGAAGACTGGTTAGAAGTGGCAGAGGCGCGAAACCAGCCGCTCTCGATGCTTGCCCACTCCATGGGCGGATTATTAGCGCGGGTGATGATTGCCGATCAGCCCAAGCTTTGGGAACGCATCTGTCAGCACGATCGCGCGCGACTGGTGATGTTGGGTACGCCTAATGGCGGTTCCTACAGTATTCCTCGTATGTTGGTGGGCAAAGAAGGAATTATTCAGGGTTTAGCTCTGATCGACTTCAAAAATAGTCAAGCTGAGCTCCTCAAACTAATTTCGAAATTTCCGGGCGTGTTGGAAATGCTGCCGGGTCCGGACGCCGGCGGTATGGACTTCTTCGCCCCCGGCTTTTGGGCCGAGCTAGCAGGACTGCAGAAAGCCCACTGGTCGCCGCCGGGCAAAACTGATCTCGAAAACGCGAGGGCTGTCCGCAAATTACTCGATAAGGAAACGCCCAATCCGGAACGACTGAGTTATGTCGCGGGCTGCGCACGGGAAACACCGATGCGTTTGGTGAAGGGATCACCACCGCCCGACAACATCATGATCGGATTTAATCGGCCAAATAATTCTCCGGATAAGTTCTTTTTCCAAAGCACACCTCGTGGAGACGGCCGTGTATTGTGGGATACCGGCATATTGCCCAATGTAAAAACATGGTACATGGATGCAACACATGGCGACATGCCGGCGAATGAAGATGCATTTGACGCCATTGTAGAATTACTGCAAATCGGCAAGACTGATTTATTGCCCACCGCACAACCGGTTTTCGACACCCGTGCCGTATCGGCCGTTCGCAGCATGTCCGACACCATCGATACATTTCCCGACGATCAAAAGTTGGAAGCGCTCGCCGTCGGCAGCACGATGTCTCATCGCACTCGCGCAAGAAGGCCCAAGGCAAACGTTACCATCGCTCACGGCAACTTGGCCTACGCCTCGTATCCTGTCGCCGTCGGCCACTACGCTGGCGATACCATCGTCAGCGCCGAAAGGGCGTTGGATCGAGCGCTCAATGAAAACTTAATCCGCGCACATCGCCTTGGCTTGTATCCGGGGCCGGTGAACACAGCAAAAATCTGGCTGAAACCGGATGGCAAGCCGTCCGGCGCCATCGTCATTGGCCTGGGGAGTGTGGGTGACTTAACACCCATTCAACTCAGCGAGGGATTTGCCAGAGCAATGCTCGCTTACGCATTCGAGTGCCTGCAACAAAAAGAAATACTTGCGCAACTCTGCCCGCAAAAAGTCGCGGGCAGTGAAACGGGCCCGATTGAAGCCTCGGTATCAGCACTCCTGATCGGCTCGACCGCGGGTGGGCTGCCCATCCGCGACGCGCTCAACGCCATCATGCGCGGCTTTGCGCGGGCGAATCGTGGGCTGGTCGAGGCCAAGCTCGATCATCGAATCGTAATGTCGCGCCTGCAGTTTATCGAACTCTATGAAGATCGCGCGATCCTCGCCGCCCATACGTTGAAAAATCTGGAACACGAGCAAGAGATCGAAGAAGCATTTTTCATCGATACCAACGTTAAAACCTTGCCTGGAGGGCGTCGACGTGCCTATTTCGATGAGGCGCCTGGTTGGTGGCAACGCATTGAGATCAGCGAGGAGGAATCGGGCGATCTAAAGTTCGTTGTGCTCACCGACCGAGCACGCGCCGAAGTGCGACTGCAACCAACCCAGCAGGCGCTGGTCGACCAGTTCTTGGCGGACGCCATCAAGGACACCCATAACAAGCAGGACATATCCAGCACCCTGTTCGAGTTACTGATTCCCAATGAATTAAAAGATCACGCGCCAGAGCGACGCAATACCGTTCTCGTTTTAGACGATAAAGCGGCGCGCTTCCCTTGGGAGCTAATGGTCGATCGGCTCGGGCCCTCGCGCAACTTCGACAAACTCGACACCGGCAACGACGACCGGTACGGCCCGCTTGCTGTAAAAGCAGGCATCATCCGCCAGCTCAAAGCCCTTGAGTTTCGAGAAAAAGTGATTAGCACGTCGGAGCGTACCGCGCTCGTCATCGGCAATCCCAAAGTCGACGATCCGCGCTTTGTATCCTTGCCGGGGGCTGTGCAAGAAGCCAGCGCAGTGGCGGCGTTGTTAATTAAAAACAATTTCGACGCAGCATTGCGCAACGATGCCAGCAGTAACGAAATCGTTCGTGCGCTATTCGCCAAACCGTATCGCATTTTGCATTTGGCGGGACACGGCGTGTATCAATTTCCGATCGGAGAAAAAGACCTCAAGACCGGAGCGCAAAAATTGGCGACTGGGATGGTAATCGGAAAAAACACTTTGCTAACGCCCGTTGAAGTTAAGCAAATGCGTTGGGTGCCCGATCTCGTTTTCATTAACTGCTGCTTCTCCGGCATGTCCAAAGAAGAAGACGCGCGCCGCGACCGCCATCGCTTGGCGGCGAATATTTCGACGCAGTTGATCGAGATGGGCGTTCGCGCCGTCGTCGCCGCAGGGTGGGAAGTCGATGATGCTGCTGCAGAACTATTCGCGACAATCTTTTACCAACGGATGCTCGAGGGCGATCCTTTCGGCATCGCCGTTCTCAAAGCGCGAGAAAAGGTTTATAAAACGATGCCCGAGTCAAATACCTGGGGCGCGTACCAATGTTACGGCGATCCGGATTTCAGCCTCGATCCGAAAGGCCGCTCGTCGATGAACCAAGAAGTTACCGCACCAAAATCTCCCTTTGAAGCGACCACTAGAATCGAGAACCTTGCCGAGGATGCGCGCGTGGTATCGCCAAGCGATGCCGCGTGGCTACGCAAAAAGCTCGACGAAATACGCAAGGATTTACCCGCGAGCTGGCTTGCTGCCGGCGCCCTAAACGCCGCCCTGGGCCGTGCCTACGGCGAATTGGATCAATTCGACGAGGCGGTGAAACATTATGCGATTGCGCTGAAGGCCTCTAAGGCAGACTACGCGCTCAGTACCGTTGAGCAGTTGTCCAACCTCGAAGCGCGTTGGGCCGTGCAACAGTTCAAAGCAGCGAAACAATCCGACGACGCCGAGGCGATGGAAGACGCGCGCGAAATCATCGATCGCGCGCTTGGCCGGCTTGAGCATCTGATTGCATTGTCGCCGACGTCCGAACGCTTAGGTCTAGTCGGCAGCGCATGGAAACGCGCGTCGATGGTGACCTATGCGCCGGTCGAGCGCGAGATCGCCCTGGAACAAATGGCTGACTATTATCGCCGCGCCCACAAGCGCGCGATCGAGGAAAGTGGCAAGGCCAGCCACTACGCCGTCACCAACTGGATTACCGCCCGAGCATTAACCGCGATAGGGCCATCGAAAAAAATGCTGAATGCCGATGTGGACACCTGGATGCCGGGCGCCGAGCGCGCCGCGAAAGAAATGGACGAAACCGATCCCAACTTTTGGTCCGGCGCTGCCGCTGCCGATTGCCGCCTCGCCCTTTGCCTCGCGCAATCCAGTGTCGGTGAGCACGCGCAGGAAATTGCCGATATGTATCTTCGCGCAAAACAGCGCGCGGCCTCGCCGAAAGATTGGCGCTCGATCATGGAGCATATCGATTTCCTGCAAACCATTGTCGGCGCGAAACTTCCGTTGGCCGACGGCCTGGTCAAGCTCCGCGCCCTTTTGGAAAAAAAATCGGAGCAGGAATCCGATCCAGCGCCCGCAGCCACTCCAAGCAAGGCCACAGCGCGCAGAAAATAATTGCCCGAGGGCTTTTTGTCCATGTTTATGGCTCGGGACGGATGGCGCCGGACAAATCCTCCGGGATGCCGAACCTAGCCCGTTGTTGCGCGCTTAATTCCATACCGATCCGTCGCGCTAGTGACTTGGCCGCAGCGTCGACGGAACTACACACCGCGCAGGCCCACAGGCGTGCGGTGTTGTCCCCACTCGCCGTCAGCACGGTCTTGCCATCGCTGCTGAATACGGCTTGATAAACCCAGTTCTCGTGGCCGCGCAGCACACTTGCGAAGTTGGTGCGTGCGCTTAGATAGCGCACTAATCCATCCGCTTCCGGCAAGGGATTGATACGGCGTGCCGCGAGAGCGAGCACAATGCCTTCATCGGATTTCGTTGTCAGCAGACTTTCTGCTTTGGTCAATAACTGCCGCACCAGTGCATCGCGGCCTTGCGCTTTTGCCAGAGCCGTAGCCGATTCCGCGCGATGTAGAAAGATTATCGCGAGGCCGAGTGCAGCAACCGAAATGGCGGCAAACGCCATGGCTGCAAAGGTTTTGCGTCGAGTCCGACGGGCGAAATCTTCTGCTCGCTCTTTTTCCAGTTGCGCTTGCGCTGCTTCGCGCTGCGCGTTGTGAAGTTCGGCTTCTTGTTTTTCTCGCGCGAAGCGCTCTTTTTCCTCCTGGCCACGGCGCTTTTCCGCCCGGCGCTCTAACAGATAGGCCTCACTGCCATCGATGTAGCTGACGACATCGCGGAAAGCACTTTCGCCCTTGTTCGGCAAGTATCGCTGCCCCCAGGCTTGTGGATTGCCGCGCCGCTGCGCCCGCTGCAGCCAAGCGCCGGCACGGTTAGCATCGGCCTCGTCTAACCAGCCGCTTTCATCGCGCTGACGTGCCGCGCGAGTTTGCCATTCGCGCAATTCGCCGACGTCGATATCTTCGTCGTCCAGCCAGCGCCGAAACGCACGCCATTGCCGGATCAAACTTTCGTGGCTGATGTCGATAACGCTATTCTCGCGAATCGCCGTGGACTTCGGCGGCAATACAAATCCAACGCCTTCTTCACGATAAGCGTCGAGCACCGCGGCAATGTCATCTCGTTTACTTGCACCGACTTGCTCTACCAATTCCGCGAGAGTTTGCGGACGGCGCACCTCGCGGCCTTCACGCCGCTCGCTTAACGCGAGAAATAACTGCCGGGCAACCGCTTGTTGCGCTTTGCTCAACGTCTCGTAGATTTCGCTGGCGTGATTGTCGAGCGCGTAGGCGATCTTCGGCGCGGCAGGCTCCTCTTTATTCAAGTTAACCCCGCGCCAGGCGCAAATTTCGAGGAAATCGCTTTCCTCAATGCGTGACCGGCCCTCTTGTTTAGCGCGCTGCCACATCCGTGCCAAAGCATGTTGCAAGATAGGCAATTCGTCATCGCCGCCTAGAGTGTTGATCAGGCGCGTCACCAGCGTTGGCGCGATTTCCCCACCAACCAACGCGAGTGGCGAGCTGATGACCGCGGCAAGCTGATCGCGATCCAGCCGCGGCGTAAGGTAGATGCCGCTGTTGATGGCTTCAGGGAGCCCAAAGAATGCGACGCAATTGCCTAAAAAATCCGAGCGCATGGTGATGAGCACGTGAATCGGTAAGTCGGGCTCGGCGCACGCTCGCAGCAAGAGTTTGACGAAGGCTTCCGCTTCGTCGATATTGCCTTGACGAAAGCGGAAAATTTCCTCGAATTGATCGACCACGAGCAAAATGGATTCTTCGCCGAGCCGCTCTCGATTGCTGCGATAAGCCTCGACCAGGCCGAGCGGGCTGGCGCGAAGCAGAGCGTGAATTTGATCCTGCTGCGCGCTTTCGCCAGCGCTCCAGCGGCTATCGGCGGCGAGCGCGGCTGATAGATTGACTAATGGGGTGTCGCCCGGCTGTATGGTGTAAATGCTCCAGCGGTGGCTCTGTTCGCCCAACGCGCCACGGTGCAAGGCGGAAATCAACCCGGCGCGCACCAGCGACGACTTACCCGTGCCCGACGCGCCGATGACGACGATAAAACGCTGCTGCGCTGCGAGTTTGGCGAGCAAATCTTTGACGTGTTGCTCGCGACCAAAAAATAACATGGCTTCGCGTTCGGTGAACGGGCGCAGTCCAACATAGGGCTCAAGGGCAAGCTTGATGCGGCTCACGCTAAGCCCCGCACGAAGTTCAACAGCGCGCCGTCGTCCGCGCCGGAAATAGTGACGACGTCCGGGGAATCGATGCCAAATTCGTCACGCAAGTCAATGCCGGCCAAATGCTCGCCAACATAGACACCCCAACGCGACATCGACAGACGCTGATCGGCAACTTGATTTATGAAATAGTGCAGCCGATGAAACGCGGTAATCTGATCTTTACGGTCCGAATAGACCAGCACTGCGCCTCGGCATGGCCGAAGCAATTCAGTCAGCGGAAAACCGTTATGCCCCAGTCCCGCGTTTTTCGGCATGCTGCGAATTTCACAGCCCTCGCCCTTTAGTAGATCGCGGAGTTTCTGGCCAACTTTTGCGTCTGCCAAAGCGTCGTCGAGAAAAATAGAATTACGTGGTGCGGCAACTGCGCTGATTTTGGTGCTCGCGCGACGGGCTTTGCATAGGTCTTGATACCTCAAGAGGACCTGGGACTTGAATTGTTCCAGATTACTGAGTTGAATATGTTCGGTGCGAAACAAGTCTGCGTGCGCGGGATCGCGAATCTGTTCGATTTTGAGCTCAGGCGCACCCCATTGCAGCATGCTAATCGGTGCGGCCTTAGCACGCGCGAATTGCAATTGCGGTACGGGTAAATCCAGGTCGCGTATCTTTTGACCGGCGGCACGGGAAAGCAATTGCACAAAAAGAATACTCTGCTGAATATGCGCGTCGAACGCTTGTTCAAATTCCGCCTTCGAACGACCGACGTATACGCCCTCCGGTAATACCCGTACACCTTCTTTCTCCAAGAACGTGCGCAACTCCTCACGATCGTCTGCCAAGTCGTCAGTGACATCGGCGAGCAATATTGCGGGGGCGTCGGATTTTTCAGTTTGCGACAATGGCGCGGGAATTGTTGCATTGGCGGGAATATCTACCGAGATTGATTTTTGCTTTACAAGCGCTGAATGATCAGTTCTGATGGTGCGAAGGCGTCGGTCGATCGCGGCACTAAGTCGGCCGACCGCGCTGAAATACTCCGTACGATATTGACTTTCCTGCGGCGATGGCCAGCCGAACAGTTCTGAGTCGGCCGCGTTGATCGGTTTGGCCCAGAACTGAGCAAGAATCAACTCGTGGCGCAAATTGGCGATATGGCTATCGGGATTGGTCTCAAGCTCGGAAAATGGCGTCAGCTCAACGGCAACAACGTTGCGCGGATGCGCGACATCCTCGGAACGGGTTCGGATGAAGTGATCGAGTTCGATCCCGCACCATTTGGATTCGGCGTAGGTACGGGAAAGCAGAATGACCAGCACCGCGCTCTTAGCGACTTTCGTGCGTAATTCGTCGCCGAAAGGGTCGCCCGGACGTAGCTGGTGGTCAATAAAAATAGTCTTGTGGACGGCGCCGATACCGGTATTGAGATTGTGCGAGAGCGCACTCACCCATCCATGTCGGGCCGCAGTGCCCTGCGGCAGTTGGTTGTCGGCGTGGGCGTAGCTGACGAACACGTCGTAGTCAAAGCCCGGTACAAACGACACTCACTCCTCCCTCAGCGCGAACGATAGCGCATAGTATAGAGTAAAGCTCAACGACCCCATACGCGGCCACAGCCAGCATCGACGATTATTCACTTGAGAAAGTTTAGAGCGCTAATGACAGACGAGGATGCCTTGCATTACACTACGTACCAAGCAAGGTTCTTCCCTTTACGTCATCCCAACAATTATTTGTGCGGCCAAAGTAATGCCCGTTAATCTGTCTGTCCCTGACGCAAAAACGCTACTACCGGTTCCCGGGTTGGAACTCGGCATCACCGCGGCTGGCATTCGCAAAGCCAATCGAAAAGACTTACTAGTGATGCGCCTCGCGGCGAATTCTAAAGTCGCCGGCGTTTTCACGCAGAATCGTTTTTGTGCGGCGCCCGTGACGTTGTGTCGCGAGCATTTGGCGAAAGGAGACGGCATCCGGGCGCTGGTGGTCAACACCGGTTGCGCAAACGCCGGCACTGGCGCTGACGGCCTCAAACGGGCCCAGGAAACATGCCTGGAAGCCGCGCGGATATTGGCTCTCCAGCCATCTCAGATATTGCCGTTCTCCACCGGCGTGATCTTGGAACCGTTGCCGATCGATCGCGTCAAGGCGGGTTTGCCAGGCGCGGTTGCAGATTTGAAATCGGACAATTGGTTTGCGGCGGCGCATGCGATCATGACCACTGACACCGTGGCAAAAGCGGCGTCAAAGCAGATTAAGTTACAAAACAAAATTATCACGATCACCGGCATCGCCAAAGGCGCGGGCATGATTCGGCCGAACATGGCGACCATGCTTGGCTATGTGGCCTGCGATGCGGCGATCTCCCAACCTTTGCTGCAATCGCTGGCGAAGTATGCAGCCGATCGATCCTTCAACCGCATTACCGTCGATGGCGATACGTCGACCAACGATTCGTTTATCGTGATGGCGACGGGTGTGGCGGGTAATGCGGAAATCGTCGACGCGGCGAACGCCGACTGTCTTGCGCTGCGCGATGCGATCACCGAAGTTTCCGCTCAGCTCGCGCAAGCGATAGTGCGCGATGGCGAAGGTGCGACGAAATTCATCACGATAAAAGTCGAACAAGGCGTCAGCCAAGATGAATGTGCGAAGGTCGGTTATGCGATTGGTCATTCGCCTTTGGTGAAGACCGCGTTCTTTGCATCGGATCCGAACCTCGGCCGCATTCTTGCGGCGATCGGTTACGCCGGTATCGATGATTTGAATGTCGACAAAATTTGTGTCTACTTGGACGATGTTCTCGTCGCCGAAAACGGCGGCCGTGCGGCAAGCTATACCGAAGCCGATGGCCAGCGCGTGATGCAGCAAAGTGAAATCACCATTCGTGTCGTGCTCAATCGCGGCTCTGCGGCGACGACCGTTTGGACTTGCGATTTCTCCTATGATTATGTCAAGATTAACGCCGACTACCGAAGCTAAAAAAATTGAACGACGTCACCAAATTGATCGCCCGCGCGGAAGCGCTGCTGGAAAAAATAGAGCGCATCGTTCCCGGCATTCCGGCTGAACCGAATTGGAAAACAGCCGTCGCGTTTCGTTGGCGTAAGAAAAACAATGTCGGTTATCTGCAAGTCGTAACGCATCCCCACAAGATCACGCTCAAAGATATTCATGGTGTCGATGATCAGAAAAAGCGCATCGAGTTAAACACGAAACAATTCGTCGAAGGTCGGACCGCAAATAATATTTTGCTGACCGGCGCGCGCGGTACCGGCAAGTCATCGTTGATCAAAGCGGTACTCAATAAATTTTCCAAGCAAGGTCTGCGGCTGATCGAAGTTGATAAGCAAGAGCTGATCGATTTGCCCGACATCGTCGACATCATTTCCGAGCGGCCGGAGCGTTTCATTATTTTCTGTGACGATTTGTCTTTCGAATCTAACGATCCAGGCTACAAGGCTCTCAAAGTAATTTTGGATGGCTCTATTGCCGCTCCATCGGAAAATGTGTTGATCTATGCCACCAGCAATCGCCGCCATTTGATGCCGGAATACATGGCGGAAAATCTCGAGTACAAACATGTCGGCGAAGAAGTGCATCCGAGCGAAACCGTCGAAGAAAAGATTTCGCTCTCCGAGCGATTCGGTTTATGGCTTTCGTTTTATCCGTTCGATCAAGATGATTACTTGGCCATCGCGGAGCATTGGGTAAAAGCCCTTGGCGCCTCAATTCCAGACGCGAGCGTGATGCGGCATGAAGCGCTATTGTGGGCGCTCACCCGCAGTTCGCGCAGTGGCCGCGTTGCCCATCAGTTCGCGCTCGATTGGGCCGGCCGCCAGAAAAAGTAGTTATTCGGCCATGAGCGACGATCGCCCGTTGGTCGATGTGGTTTGCGCCGTCATCCAAAAACCCAACGGCGAATTTCTACTGGCGCAGCGCCCCCCAGGAAAAGTCTACGAAGGTTATTGGGAATTCCCCGGTGGAAAGGTCGAGCCAGGCGAAAGCATCGCACAAGCAACGGCGCGTGAGTTAAATGAAGAGTTAGGCCTCAGCGTCGAGGAAAGTTTCCCTTGGCTGACGCGTAATTTTAGCTATCCACACGCCCATGTTCGTTTGCATTTTCGTCGTGTGACACGTTGGCAAAACGAACCGCATAGCCGCGAAAATCAAGCGTTCGCTTGGCAACGCCTCTCAGATATCACGGTAAGCCCACTGCTTCCTGCCAATGGCCCGATACTGGCTGCGCTTGCGTTACCGACGGTTTATGGCATCACCCGAGCCGATGATCTAGGCGAAGTGGAAATGCTGCATCGCTTGGAATTGGCTCTGCATAAGGGTCTGCGGCTGATTCAAGTACGCGAAAAAAATTGGCCGCCAACGAGACTTGCGACGTTCGCCGAGCAAGTCATTGTGTGCGCGCGGCGATTCGATGCCCGCGTGTTAGTTAATGGCGCGATTGATTTAGCGTACGAGGTTGGCGCAGATGGCGTACATCTGACGGCGCAGCAGTTAATGAATTCGCAGGAACGGCCCGACGTTGCGCTTTGCGCTGCATCGTGTCATGACAAACGGGAAATGTTACAGGCCGAGAAACTAGGCTTGGATTTTGTAGTGCTTGGGCCGGTTCTAGCTACGCCAAGCCATCCGGACAGCCAATCTTTGGGCTGGGATCGATTTTCAGAACTTACGCAAAATTACTCATTGCCGATTTTCGCGCTGGGTGGACTTAGCGCCGAAAATCTACACACTGCCTGGCAATCGGGTGCACATGGCATGGCGATGCTGCGTCATGCTTGGTCGACTTAGCCTGTCGAAATTTTGACGACAATCGCCAAGTTTCGACAAATTAAAGCTGCGGATACAAGCTCGCCAGGAACGCTTCAGCTTCAAATAGGTCACGTTCGACGCATATATATCCGGACATTTCAACTTCCATACCATATTTGTCTTGCCCAATGAGGGTGACGCAATTCGAAGGTTCTAAGTTACTTTCCCCTACGCAATCCCATTCAACGAATTGCTCGGGATCAAATTCGCGGGTAGCGCTATCGAATGAATCAAACATCTTTCGTTCCTTTTCGTCGTTTCGTTAACAGTCAATTTACCGGCGATTTCAGTTGCCCTTGAATCACCGCCGCACCAATTGATGAGCAATCGATATGCCATTATTTGTTACGAACTGTTAAATCTTGATGACGATCAAAAATAAAGCTCAAGTAATGCCCGGAGAAGCGCATGGATATTGCCGCCCAGGCCGATTGTTACAAGATTGAAAAATGTGCCGGGCCAAAACCAACAAGCTTGCCGTCGCGATCGACAAAGTGAATAATGCTTGTCACTGCATTCTCGATTATCGTCAAATGTCCGCCCGATCGTTCGCAACCTACATTCAAGCAGAACCGGCGCTACAGCCGCTGTTCCAGCAGCTTTCGGAATTAGGCTACATGCAGAAGATTTTCCAGGAATCGATCCCGGCAGTGTTCGCTAAATTGGGTCAGGTTGGATCGTTTCGCGATGGGACGTTGACTATTGTCGCCAAGAATGGCGCGGCAGCGGCTAAGCTAAAGCAAGTCGTACCCGGCTTGGAAGAAAAAATATCTCAAATATTGCGCCAACCGGTTAGCGTGAAGGTGAATGTATCGTTGGATAACTCTGGGGAAGCGATACCATCGTCGCGCAAGGACAAACCGGGGATGAGCGCGGTTGCGCTTCAGAGCTTGCAAAAACTGGCTGCGGATTTGCCCGCCTCAGCGCTTAAGGACGAAGTCGTGACGTTATTGCAGCGCCAGGGTCGGCGCCGAATTTGGGATGCCGATTAGATGATGCGTTCGATGGCGAAAAGCCCAAGCACCACTAACACAACGATCAATCCGATTTTGATAATTTGGCTGGCATAACCAAGATAACGACGATCTCGCGTGAATACATAAAGCCCAACGCAAATACCGAGGGCGGCGAGCAAGACGATGACAATTAGGCGAAAGAAAACCATGCCGCCGTGCTGGCTAGAACTTACGCGGGCTCGGCAATTAAGCCAAAGAAACCTTGCGGCACGGCATCCAACGAGTCGAACGTCGCAAACTCCCATGCGGTTTGGTCTTGAATGAGTTCGCGCAACAATCGATTGTGCAATGCGTGGCCGGCCTTAAATCCATGAAATGCGCCAATGACCGGATGGCCCAGCAAATACAAATCGCCGACGGCGTCGAGAATTTTATGCCGCACGAATTCATCTTTGTAGCGCAAGCCGTCTTCGTTTAGAACACGGTATTCGTCCATCACGATGGCATTGTCTAACGATCCGCCTTGCGCCAAGCCCATCGATCGAAGCGTTTCGACATCTTGCATAAATCCGAACGTACGCGCGCGACTGACTTCTTTCGCGTAGGACGTGTCGGCAAAATTAATGGTGACACTGGAATTATCGTCGTCAAACACCGGATGATCGAACGCGATGGTATAGGTCAGTTTAAAGCCATTGAAAGGCTCAAATCGCGCCCACTTATCGCCGTCGCTGACTTTGATCGATTTATTGATGCGAATATATTTTTTGGGTGCTTTTTGTACTTCGATACCCGCGCTCTGCAGCAAAAAAACGAACGGCCCAGCACTACCATCCATGATCGGCACCTCAGCCGAGGTCAGATCGACGAATAAATTGTCGATACCCAAACCGGAAATCGCCGACATCAAATGCTCGATAGTTGCAACGCGCACGCCGCCTTCTTCCAAGCAAGTCGAAAGGCGCGTATCGCCGACGCGAAGCGCCTCGGCGCGAATGGTGTTCGGCTGTTTTAAGTCGCTACGGATGAATACGATGCCCGAGTTAACCGGCGCGGGCCGCAAAGTCATATAGACCTTTTGGCCAGAGTGAAGCCCCACGCCAGTCGCATGGATAACAGTTTTAATCGTGCGTTGTTTAATCATATTCTCTTGTTACGCAAGAAGATTGCGTAAATAACTGATAATAATAGCACAATCCACTCTCCTCAGGCAAAGGCACAAGCCTTCAAAATTCAAACCCGGCCTTCATCCAACGCAACCTCATTTTCAACCGATTAATCCGCTTGCTTGCGCAAAAAGGCCGGGATATCGAGCAACTCAACACCCGATTGTTTCAATGCTTCGACCGTGCTATCGCGACGACGGCGCATTACTGCGGGGGCGGCTAAAGCTTCGTAATCTACTTCCATCGCAGAATTGTCGGTGCCGTTTTTAACCACCGCAAATGGTTTGGCTTGGCTTCGAGCCAGAACACCACCAAGACCCGTAGCAACGATCGTAACGCGCAGATTGTCGCCCATGTCGTGATCGATCACGCTACCGAAAATAACGGTCGCGTCGTCAGCGGTAAATCCACGAATGGTGTTCATGACCTCATGAACTTCCTTTAGCTTCATGGTTTGCCCGGCGGTGATGTTCACCAGCACACCGCGCGCGCCGGAAAGATTGACATCTTCCAGTAACGGGCTGGCGACCGCTTGTTCTGCAGCCATGCGCGCGCGATCGATGCCGGCTGCTTGCGCCGAGCCCATCATCGCCACACCCATTTCCGACATCACGGTTTTGACGTCGGCGAAGTCGACGTTGACTAAGCCAGGGCAATTGATGACTTCGGCAATACCTGCAACCGCACCGCGCAGAACATCATTCGCTGCTTTGTACGCATCAAGATAACCGACGTCTTCGCCCAGCACTTCCATCAACTTGTCGTTCGGAATGATGATCAGCGAATCGACGTACTGTGACAGCGCTTCGATACCTGCTTGCGCAACGCGCATGCGTTTGCCTTCGAATGCAAAGGGTTTAGTGACCACGGCGACGGTGAGAATGCCTAGCTCCTTCGCAATTTGCGCAACGACCGGCGCCGCACCGGTCCCGGTTCCACCACCCATGCCGGCGGTAATAAATAGCATGTCCGCACCGCTGATAGCTTCGCTAATCCGTTCGCGATCTTCCTCTGCTGCCTGCTTGCCGACCTCGGGATTCGCACCGGCGCCCAAGCCCTTCGTCAAACCACCGCCGAGTTGAATAACATTTTTTACCTGACTACGCTTTAACGCTTGCGCATCGGTGTTGGCGCAAATAAATTCAACACCTGACACACCGTTATTGATCATGTGGTCCACCGCGTTACCGCCACAGCCGCCGACGCCAATCACTTTGATCGTTGCGTCTTGCATCTGATTCTCAATAATTTCGAACATATCTACGTCCTCCGTAAGTTAACTAAATGCGATACTCAAAAATTGCCTTTAAACCAATTCTTCATGCGCTCCAAAATCTGCTGGAACGAACTCGTCGATAACTTGATAATTTGATTGCGCTTGTGCTGCTCGTGACCAGCCAATAACAAACCAACACCGGTCGAGTAGCGTGGGCTCTTTACCACTTCGGCCAGTCCGCCGGCGTAGTTGGGAATGCCCAACCGCACCGGCATGTGAAATACCTCTTCGCCTAACTCAACCATTCCTTGCATGATGGCGGAGCCGCCCGTTAATACGATCCCCGACGACATGAGTTCTTCAAATCCACTGCGGCGCAGTTCCGCTTGCACCAACGAATACAGCTCTTCGACGCGCGGCTCTATTACTTCCGCCAGGGTTTGCCGCGACAATTGCCGCGCACCGCGATCGCCAACGCCAGGAACTTCTACACTTTCCTCGGTACTCGCCAGTTGCCGCAGCGCACAGCCATGCGCAACTTTGATGTCTTCGGCATCTTTCGTTGGCGTGCGCAATGCCATCGCGATGTCGTTGGTGATTTGATCGCCCGCGATGGGAATAACAGCCGTGTGGCGAATCGCACCTTCGGTGAATACGGCGATGTCAGTGGTACCGCCACCAATATCGACTAAGCACACGCCGAGATCTTTTTCGTCGTCGGATAACACCGCCATCGCTGATGCCAACGGCTGCAGAATCAAATCGCGTACTTCCAGACCGCAACGGCGTACGCACTTCATAATGTTTTGCCCGGCACTCACGGCGCCGGTGACGATGTGAACTTTCACCTCGAGACGCACACCGGCCATACCCAAGGGCTCGCGCACGTCTTCTTGGCCATCGATCACAAATTCCTGCGTCAAAATGTGCAAGATCTGTTGATCCATCGGAATCGAGACTGCGCGTGCCGTTTCGATCACGCGATCGACGTCGGCCTGCGCAACTTCTTTATCTTTGATCGCGACCATACCGTGGGAATTGAAACTCTTGATGTGACTACCGGCGATGCCAGTAATGACTTCGCGAATCTTGCAATCGGCCATCAATTCCGCTTCCTCCAATGCACGCTGAATCGCGTTCACCGTCGTCTCGATGTTAACGACCACACCCTTCTTCAAACCACGTGACGGATGACTGCCCATGCCGATAATTTCCAGCCGTCCTTCGGGCGTCACCTCAGCAACAATGGCAACGATCTTTGAGGTGCCGATATCGAGACCAACGATTAAATTTTTGTACTCCCGATTCTTGTTAATCATCCTTTTCGGCCTTGTTCGCGAACTTTCTTCATTAACTCCTTACCCAAACTAGACTTCAGGACGAAGCCGCCGTCATAACGTAAATCCACCGTACCGTCGCTCCCGGAGAGCTGTGCAAGCGCGGTAGGATAGGCCCGCGCGAATATAGCGAGCCGATCGTCGATTTGGTCGCGTCCTAGCTCCAAGACCAATCCGTTGTCCAAATGAACACGCCACGCGCGGCGTGGCGACAAACTAACGGCCACTGGCGCTAGACCCAACACCGCCAAAGCGGATTTGCTGCGTTTGTAAAAATCGACCACCTCACGCTCACTTCCAATCGGCCCGGTAAAGCGTGGTAATGTGCCGCGATACTCTGCTTCGAACAACTCTCCAAACGTGTTGATCAGCGTTTCCTCACCCCAACTTCCGAGCGGCTCGTGCTCTTCGATTGCGACAAAAAGACGATCGGGAAAGGCGCGCCGCACTTCGACGTGCCGCACCCACGAAAGCTTGGCAACACTGGCACGCGCATCGTCCAAATTCACGCTAAACATATCGCCGCGCAGCGACCGCATCGCGCCGCTCAATACGGCTTGATCAACTTGCTTTAGCGGCGTACTCACGACGACGTGGCGAAGGCCAAAAACCGTATTGCGACTGATCCATTGAGATGCCGCGTATAACAAAAGCAACGCAGAGATGACGAATACCCAATTGGCTAATCCATTCATGCGCGAAACGCTGAACCAGGCAGCGATCGGAATCGACTCGCTGCGCCCATTAGACTGACCCATGCTGCCGCGGCCATAGTTGACGCCAGGAACCAATCCTGGCGCGGGCTTCTGTCTTTCACGGCGCTTATCCGACATGCGCCGATTCCAGAATGCGCAGAACCAGATCCGGGAAATCTAAGCCGTGCGCTTTTGCAGCCATCGGCACCAAGCTGTGGCTAGTCATACCGGGTGAGGTATTTACTTCTAGCAAATGAGGCGCACCATTCGGATCCAACATGATGTCCACTCGCCCCCAGCCACTGCATCCGACAATATTGAACGCGCGCAATGCGAGCGCTTGCAGCGCCTGCTCTTGTGCTTTCGGCAAACCGCTGGGACAAAAATATTGTGTATCGTCGGCGAAATATTTCGCGTGGTAATCGTACAGCCCACTGGCAGCCGCGATGCGAATCAGCGGCAAAGGCGTATCGCCCAAAATCGATGCGGTAAGTTCCAAGCCGGAAATAAATTGCTCAGCCAACACCATCGGATCGTGCTTCGCGGCAAGATCGTAAGCCGCGGGAAGTTGATTGGCGTCTGTGACTTTTGTCAGTCCGATGGTCGAACCTTCGCGCGACGGTTTTACGATGAGCGGTAAACCTAGCTTGGCCGCAACCGCGGAAAAATCGCTTTGCGCCGTTAGTATTTCGAAGCCCGGTGTTGCTATGTCAACGGCTTGCCAGACCAATTTAGTGCGCCATTTATCCATAGCCAACGCAGAGGCCATCACGCCGCTTCCCGTATAGGGAATGTTAAGAAGCTCCAATGCGCCTTGCACTGTGCCGTCTTCGCCATAGCGGCCATGCAACGCGATGAACACCCGCGCAAATTTTTCCCGAAGCAAGTCTTCGAGCGGCCGCTGCGCGGGATCAAAACCATGGGCATCGACGCCACGGCTACGCAGCGCTTCGAGGACAGCGTTGCCACTCATCAACGAAACTTCACGTTCCGCCGACTTGCCGCCCAACAGCACTGCGACTTTGCCGAATTGGCTCACTTGCTTATACCTTTTCACCAATGATGCGAATTTCCCGCTCCATTTCAATTCCCTGTTGCTGCTTCACGACCGACTGAACTTTCTCGATTAAGTTTTCAATATCGGCGGCGCTGGCGGTACCGAGGTTAACGATAAAATTTGCATGTTTGGTCGATACCTGCGCGCCGCCGATCGTCAGACCCTTCAATCCGCAAGATTCAATCAATCGCGCAGCGTGATGGCCATTCGGATTTCGAAAAACCGAACCCGCATTCGGCTGACCCACCGGTTGCGTTGCCAAACGGCGATCCAGAAGTTCTTTGATTTTTCGTTCCGACGCCGCGGTTTCGCCGGGACCAAACGCGAAATGCGCCGCGACAAACCATTCCAGCATTTGATCGTCGCCGGATTCAATCTCCGGCCTACTTGCGTCCCCGGCATTGAGCTTGACGCTGCGATAGCCGATCTCGTAATCTTCTAGGCCACGCTCGCGCAGACGCCCAAGGCGATCGACGGTCGTTACCGAGACGATGAAATCCCAGGTTTCTGCGCCGTAGCATCCCGCGTTCATCGCAATAGCGCCGCCAATGGTGCCGGGAATTCCGGCGAAAAATTCCGCGCCATCCAATTTGCGTTGCGCCGCAAACTTCGCGAGCTTCGGCGCCGCGACACCGGCTTCTGCATAAATAACGCCGCCGCCATCGGGCGCGGCGGAGAACCGCGTCTCACTTAATGCACGGTGCAGCAGCACAGTTGTTCCGCGCAGGCCGCCATCGCGAATCAACACATTGCTGCCTAAGCCAATCATCGTAATCGCTTCACCCGTTGGATGACCACGCAAAAATCGCGACAAATCCGCTAGATCGAACGGTACATATGCGCGCTGCGCGTAGCCGCCCGCATGCCAACTGGTATGACGACGCATCGGCTCCTGATAGCGCATTTCGCCATGCAGAGAAATCTCTTCGGCGCGATGTTTGACTTCGCTCATTGCCGCGCCGCCTGCAAAGGTTTCGCCTGTAGTTGCGCGAGTTGTGCGGGCACTTGGCTGATCGAACCTGCGCCCATGGTTAAGACGATATCGCCCGATTGTGCGATGTTCATAATGGCCCGCGACAACTCTTGAACTTGATCAACAAATAAAGGCTCGACTTTTCCCGCCAAACGCACGGCACGTGCCAGTGAACGGCCATCGGCGGCGACGATCGGGGCTTCGCCTGCGGCGTAAACTTCCGTTAGCAACAGTGCATCGGTGGTCGACAACACCTTCACAAAATCTTCAAACACGTCCCGCGTGCGCGAATAGCGATGGGGCTGGAAGGCAAGCACCATGCGCTTCTCCGGATAGGCACCGCGCACCGCGGCAATGGTCGCGGCCATCTCAACCGGATGGTGACCGTAGTCGTCGACCAATAAAAACGAGCCGCCATTCGGCAACGGAATTTCACCGTAACGTTGGAAGCGCCGCCCAACACCCTTAAACTCGGCTAAGGCTTTGACGATCGCATCACTGGTCACGCCAATTTCAAGTGCGACCGCAATCGCCGCGAGGGCATTCAGCACGTTATGGATACCGGGCAAGTTCAGCGTGACCGAAAATTTGTCCGTAACCTCCTTGAGGCGCGGATCATTGATCAAAACGTTGAAGTGCATACGGCCCTGATCGGCACGAATAGCCGTCGCGCGAATCATTGCTTGATCCGACGTGCCGTAGGTCATCACCGGTTTGCTTATCCGCGGGATAATGGCGTTCACGTGGGTATCATCAGCACACAACACCGCAAGGCCGTAAAAGGGTAAGTGTTCGACAAAGTCAACGAACGCCGTTTTTAGTTTCTCGAAATCGTGGCCGTAGGTTTCCATATGATCGGCATCGATGTTGGTGATGACCGCCAATACCGGCTGCAGATATAAAAACGACGCATCGGATTCGTCCGCTTCAACCACGATAAACTCGCCTTGACCGAGGCGTGCATTGGCGCCAGCCGCCTCTAAGCGGCCGCCGATTACGAAGGTCGGATCCATGTTCGCTTCAGCCAAAATGCTTGCGATCAGACTGGTAGTGGTGGTTTTACCGTGCGTCCCCGCGACGGCGATGCCCTGCTTCAACCGCATTAGTTCGGCCAGCATCATCGCGCGCGGCACAACGGGAATATGATTCGCTCGCGCCGCGATCACTTCGGGATTGTCATTCTTCACGGCGGTCGATACCACGACGACATCCGCATCTTGCGAATTACTCGCCACGTGGCCCTGAACCACACGCGCGCCGAGGGATTCGAGCCGGCGCGTCGCGGCGTTACTACCTAAGTCCGAACCACTCACCTGAAAACCCTGCGTCAACATCACTTCCGCGATGCCACTCATTCCGGCGCCGCCGATTCCGACAAAATGAACTTTTTTGACTCTATGCTGCATGAGCCAATTCCATACAAGCTTTTGCGACTTGTTCCGTCGCATTGGGTTTGGCCATTTGCCGCGCCTTCGTTGCCATTTGCAAAAGTTGTTCGCGGCTGAAGCGTTTGATTTGATCGGCCAAGCGAGCCGGCGTCAATTCGGTTTGCGGGATCAACACCGCCGCGCCAACGTCGCTCAAAAACCGTGCATTACCGGTTTGATGATCATCGACCGCCTGCGGAAAAGGCACCAAGATGCTGGCGATGCCGACCGCGCAAATTTCCGCAATGGTTAAGGCCCCGGCGCGGCAAATCAGCAGATCGCAATCGCTGTAGGCAGCCGCCATGTCGTCGATAAAGGGGCGAATATCGGCCTGCACGTCGGCGGCGCGATAGGCCGCTTGCAAGGTGTCGATGTGCTTGATGCCAGCTTGATGAATAACACGCGGACGCTGCGCCGGAGTCATGAGACTTAAGGCTTTGGGAACGACATCGTTTAAAATTTGCGCGCCCAAGCTGCCGCCGACGACCAGCACATTCAGGTTCTCGCCGCGCTGCTTTAGTCTCGTTGCCGGTTCGACGACGTTTGCAATGTCGCTGCGAACGGGATTGCCGCTCCACTCCACTGCAGCATTCGAACGCAAAAATTTCGCGATCGGGCTGCTAATATTTTCGTCAAACGCTTTGGGAAAACCGCTGAGAACGCGATCCGCGACGACGGACAAGGCGCGATTACTCATTCCGGCAACGGAGTTTTGTTCATGAATCGCTAGCGGGCGATTCAGAAGTGAAGCCATCATCCCGCCCGGAAACGTGACATAACCACCTACGCCGAGAACCACGTCAGGCTTGAGTTTGCGGATGACGCGCGCCGCCTGCCAAAACGCACGCAGCAAATTAAACGGCAACATCAGCATGCGCAATAATCCCTTGCCACGCACGCCGGAAAATGAGATGAACTGCATTGCATAACCGCGCTTTGGCACCAGTGTTGCTTCCATGCCGCTTTTCGTGCCGAGCCAAACAACCTTCCAGCCTTCGAGCTTGAGACGATCGGCAACGGCCAACGCCGGGAAAATATGACCGCCCGTCCCCCCCGCCATAATCAAAATGGTCGAAGTCAAAACGTAATGCCCTTCATCAATTGCCGGTTCTCCCAATCAATGCGAACCAACACCCCAAGTGCAATGCAATTGGTCACAATGCCACTGCCGCCAAAACTCAGCAGCGGTAACGTCAGTCCTTTAGTTGGCAACACGCCCATGTTGACGCCGATATTGGTCGCCGCCTGCATCGCTAGCCACAAGCCGATTCCTTGAGCAACGAGCGCCGAGAAATAACGTTCCAACGACGCCGATTGCTGGCCAATTCGGAACGCGCGATAGACGATAAAAACAAACATCGCCAACACCACGCAGACGCCGACGAAACCCATTTCTTCGGCGATCACAGCGAGCAGAAAATCCGTGTGCGCTTCCGGCAAATACATCAATTTTTCGACACTGGCGCCAAGCCCCACGCCAAACCATTCGCCGCGGCCGAACGCGATCAACGCGTGACTGAGTTGATAACCTTTGCCAAACGGGTCCGCCCACGGGTCCATGAAACCCAACACGCGCTGCATTCGGTACGGCGACATCAAAACCAACAGCACAAAGCCGATGGTCGACATAACGATTAGTCCGGCGAACAATCGCCAATTCATGCCGCCTAAAAATAAAATTCCCATGGCGATTGTCATGATCACGACGAATGCGCCAAAATCCGGCTCGAGCAACAGCAGCCCGCCGGTGAGAAGCATTACGCCTAACATCGGCGAAAAACCTTTTTTGAAGCTGTCCATAAACGCTGCTTTGCGGACCGTATAGTCAGCGGCATAGAGCACGGCGAAAAACTTCACCAACTCAGAGGGCTGCACATTCAGGATGCCCAAACCAATCCAGCGTCGGCTACCATTGACGTCGCGGCCGATGCCGGGAATCAAAACCAACAACAAAAGCACAACGCCGCCAAGAAAAGCATAGGGCGCGATTTGTTGCCAGAGTCGCAATGGCACTTGAAACGTCGCTATCGCCGCACACATGCCAATCGCGACATAAAGTCCATGTCTCAACAGGTAATAGGTGCTTCGATAGCCGGTGTGGCGGCCGCCTTCCGCGCTGACGATTGACGCGGAATACACCATCACCAAACCCAACGCCAACAACATTAACGTCGTCCATACCAACGCGGGGTCGTAGTCGGGACGTTGTGGGCGCGCGGCGGTATAGAGCATCTCAGACCGCTCCATTACTCACTGAGCGTTGCGCATCGGCTAGTGCACGAACGGCGTCGATAAAAACCTGCGCACGGTGTGCGTAGTTATTGAACATATCGAAGCTAGCGCAAGCGGGCGAAAGCAATACGCGATCACCAGGCTCACTAACCTGCCATGATAATTTCACCGCCTCTTCCATACTTTTTGCATGTAAAAGGGCAACACCACTCGTTGCGATCGCAGCTTCGATCAGTTTCGCGTCACGACCGATCAGTACCACGGCGCGGCTATGTTTAGCCACGGCATTGTTCAATGGCGAAAAGTCCTGACCCTTGCCATCGCCACCGGCGATCAGCACCACTTTTTCTTTCATACCATTCAAGGCCGCGACCGTCGCCCCGACATTGGTACCTTTGGAGTCGTCATAGAATCCAACGGTACCAATATCCATCACCTTTTCCACGCGATGCGGCAGGCCACGAAAACGGCGTAGCGCCTCGATCACGGGCGCATAGGGAAGATCTATTGCGCGTGCGAGCGCAAGCGCCGCGAGCGCATTCGCAACATTATGGCCACCCGCGAGAGGAAGATCCGCAACGGCCATCAGCGGCATCTGATCATGGGCTAACCAGCTTTCACCCCGGACCGAACTTAATCCAAAATATTCGGGGCCTAACGGCGCCGCGCGGGAAAAATATGACGCACTGTTGCCGCTCATTCTCATTGCCATACTGTGGTGATCGTCACGATTGAGTACTTGATGCCGACAGTGGTTGAAAATGCGCGCCTTAGCGGCGGCGTAATGAGCCATATCGTCATAGCGATCGAGATGATCCTCGGTTACATTTAATACCGTCGCTGCATCCAGCGCGAGATTCGATGTCGTTTCCAACTGGAAACTCGACAACTCCAGCACGTAACATTGTGGTTTGGCCGCAGCGGCCGCGTCCTGCGCCTCCAACAGCGCATCCAATACCGGCAGTCCAATATTTCCGGCGACGACGGTGTTCAATCCGGATGCTTTACACATCTCGCCCACCATCGTCGTGACGGTGGATTTCCCATTTGAGCCGGTGATGCCAATCACTTTTGGCCGAATAGACGCCGCCGCGAGTGCGTGACCGAAAAGCTCGACGTCGCCAACCACTGGAAGACCCTTAGCCACTGCCGCAGCCACCAGTGTCTCGCGCAACGATACGCCGGGGCTAATGGCAATCGCGTCAATATCGGAAAAAGTGCTTGGCTGATACGGCCCCGTGACCAGATCAACCCCGGAAAAATTTCGCTTAAGCTTGGTGGCATGGGGCGGGTTGTCGCGGGTATCTGCCACACGCACCTGCGCGCCGCGGCGCAACAGCCAGCGCGTCAGCGACAATCCGGTATCGCCGAGCCCTAGCACTAACCAACGTTGATTTGCGATCGCGAGATTCATCGTTTCAACGCAGCTTCAACGTCGATAAACCAAACAACACAAGCATCATCGTGATGATCCAAAATCGCACAACGACTTGATTTTCCTTCCAACCCTTTTGTTCGAAATGGTGATGCAAAGGCGCCATTAAGAAAATTCGCTTGCCGGCGCCATAGCGTTGCTTGGTATAGCGAAAATAGGTGACCTGAATCATCACCGACAGCGTCTCGACAACAAACACGCCACCCATGATGAACAACACAATTTCTTGGCGGACGATGACGGCTATTACACCCAACGCCGCGCCCAACGCCAACGCGCCGACATCGCCCATAAAAACTTCCGCCGGATAGGCGTTGAACCACAAAAAGCCCAGCCCGGCGCCGGCGATGGCAGCACAGAACACCGATAATTCGCCCGCCCCTTGTATATGTGGAAGCCCCAAATACCGCGCAAATACGGCATTCCCGGCAACGTAAGCGAAGATTGCTAAGGCGCTACAGATCATCACGGTCGGCATGATCGCCAGGCCATCCAAACCATCCGTTAGGTTGACCGCATTACTGGTGCCGACGATGACGAAGTACGCCAGCAAAATGAACCCAATTGTGCCAAGTGGAATAGCGATGGTCTTAAAAAATGGCACGATGAGTTCGGTTTGCACCGGCAACTTCGCGCTATAGGCAAGATAGGTTGCAGCAATGATGGCAACAATCGACTGTCCGAAAAATTTTGCTTTCGCCGATAACCCCTTGGGGTTGCGATGAACGACTTTGCGGAAGTCATCAATCCAACCGACGACACCAAAGCCGAGTGTCGTAAACAACACAATCCAAACATAATGATTTCGCAGATCCGCCCACAGCAACGTGGTGACGCCGATCGCGACCAAAATCAGCGCGCCGCCCATGGTCGGCGTGCCCGCTTTGATCAAATGGGTTTGCGGCCCATCATCGCGCACCGATTGACCAATTTTGTAAGCGGTTAATTTGCGGATCATGGTGGGACCCACAAAAAACGATATCGCCAATGCGGTCATGCTCGCCAATACCGCCCGCAGCGTGATGTAGTTAAAGACGTGAAAGGCGCGAACGTCTTGGGCGAGATACTGTGCAAGGGCATGTAACATGGTTAGGCTGGTGCCGTCTCCACCACGAGCGCATTGACCACACGCTCCATATGCATGAAGCGCGAACCTTTAATCAAAACGGTGACATCGACCTTCAGCAAGGGTCTTAGATTTTCGATTAAGTCTTCGGCCCGAACGTAAAGCGCCGAGCCGTTGCCAAATTTCGCTGCCGCTTGATGAGACAATTCACCTAAGCTAAACAACCGATCGATACCGTGTTCCTGCGCGTATTGCCCAATTGCGGCATGCATGGCCTTGCCATCTGGCCCGACCTCGCCCATATCGCCGAGCACGAAAATTTTCGTTCCTTGAAATTGCGCCAGCACGTCGAGCGCGGCCAGCGCCGAATCGGGATTGGCATTGTAGGTATCGTCGATCAAAATTGCGCCGTTTATGCCGCTTTTGCGCTGCATGCGGCCCTTCACGCCGGGGAATGCACGTAAGCCCGCGCTAATGCTGACGGGATTTACTTTGAAGGCAAGCGCTACGGTGCAAGCGGCCAGCGCATTGCGTACGTTGTGAATGCCTGGTACTTGCAGTTGTGTCGAAATTTCCCCGAGGGGTGTTTGAAAATCGATGTGACTTCCAAACGCGGTCAAGCTAAACCGCGCCGAAACCGGCGCTGGTTGCGATAACGCAAACTCGACGCGCTTACGGCTACCGGTCAATTCGCGCCAAACGTAGGCAAGGGGATCATCGGCATTGATGATCGCAATGCCATCTGGGCGTAGACCGGCAAAGATTTCGCCCTTGGCGTGCGCCACCGCTTCGATCGTGCCAAGCAATTCGAGATGTGCGCGCTGCGCATTGTTGATCACCGCGACATCCGGATTGGTCATATTCGACAGATATTCGATTTCGCCGGGATGGTTCATCCCCATCTCGATCACCGCGTAGCGATGCTGTTTGCGCAATTTCAGTAAGGTCAGCGGTACACCAATATCATTGTTGAGATTGCCTTCGGTCACCAGCAACGCATCCTTGCCTTCGCCGCTACCATCACCCCACAATTCGGCACGCAAAATCGCCGCGACCATTTCTTTTAGCGTCGTCTTGCCATTGCTACCGGTGATCGCGACAAGCGGCGTATTGTTTAGCGCGCGCCATGCGTGCGCCAAGCGACCAAGACCTAAGCGTGTGTTGTCGACACGTAAAAGCGGCAAAGCCAAATCCTGGTCGGGCCAACTGTGATCGACCATCGCAGCGACAGCGCCGAAACTCATTGCCGTGCGAATATACTCGTGACCATCAAAACGCTCGCCTTTGAGCGCGATGAACAAATCGCCTTGCGTTACATTCCGGCTATCGGTGCTCACGCCCATAAACGGTACATTTGATCCCGAAGCCAGCGCGCCGATTGCTTGCGCCGCTTCCAGCAAAGTCATCATAATTTTTCTCCCAACGCGCGCGCCGCCATATCTAGGTCGCTGAATGGCTTACGCACGCTGCGAATTTCTTGGTAGTTCTCGTGGCCTTTTCCGGCAATCAAAATGACATCGCCCGCCCGAGCTTGGGTTATCGCTTGAAAGATCGCATCGCCGCGCTCCGGAATGATTCGGCAATCACCGCGGATGCCGGCGCGAATTTCCGTCAAGATAGTTTGCGGGTCTTCATCGCGCGGGTTATCGCTAGTTAAAATCACGCGATCGGCTAGCCGCTCGGCGATCTCACCCATCACCGGGCGCTTGCCTTTATCTCGATTACCGCCGCAGCCAAAAACGCAAATCAAATTTCCCTGCGTAGCCAGTTCTCGTGCGGCAGTCAGCGTTTTTTCCAACGCATCCGGGGTATGGGCATAGTCAACGAGGATCAACGGCTGATTACCGCCGCCAAGTCGCTGCATGCGCCCCGGCACCGGCTTAATTTTCGCAATTAGTTTTAATGCGTCACTGAACTGAACGTCGCTGGCGACGAGCCCGCCCAATACGGCGAGCACGTTGTATGCGTTAAAGCGGCCGAACACCGGCGCTTTGACCGTGCCATCGCCCCACGGGCTGCGCACCTCAAACGCCAAACCGTCGGCGGAGAATTGTAGATCGTGTGCGAGCAGCGTTGGAACGTTGGAAGTTTGGCTTGCGGTCATCGCATAACCAATGACAGGCACTTTTTTTCCATCGAGGCGCTCCACCAGCGCTAAACCGAATGGATCGTCCAGATTTATTACGCGGTAGCACAAGCCCGGCATGGCGAACAATTTAGCTTTCGCCTCACCATAACTTTCCATATCACCGTGGTAGTCGAGATGGTCGCGCGACAGATTAGTGAACAACGCAACGTCAAACAAAACGCCGTTCACGCGGCCTTGGGCTAGGCCATGAGAGGAAACTTCCATTGCGACAGATTCGGCGCCGCGATCGCGGTAAACCGCCAATTTTTCTTGTAGTTCAATGGCGTCGGGTGTGGTGTTGACAGCGGCCTCAAGCGCATCAAAAAAACCGTTCCCCATGGTACCGAGTACTGCGGTCGCTTTTCCGTGCGCCGCCAAACACTGCGCCAACCAATGGCTCACCGATGTTTTGCCGTTGGTTCCCGTCACCCCCAGCATCCACAACTTTTCCGATGGATGCCCGTAAACGGCGCTGGCGATTTCCCCAACGTGATCCCGCAAGCGATCGACAGCAACGTTGGCAACTCGCCAATCGGGACGCCAGCGAAAATTCTCGCGCTCCCACAATACAGCGTCGCCACCACGCTCAATTGCCTGCGGTATAAAGGCACGTCCATCTTGCCGTTCGCCGGGGTATGCCGCGAAAGCCACGCCTGGCGCCACTTTCCGGCTATCTGCCGTGAGACGAGTGATGCGGGTGCCGAGTTGTCCGAGCTGTAGAAGGATCGTCACGATTAGGCTTCTTCTTTGACTTCCGGGGCGCTGAACATCGGATCGGACCATTCTTTCAGCGGCGCATCTGGAACAACACCTTGGCTGCGCAATGCGTCACCCATCACTTTGGAAAATACCGGCGCGGCAACGGTGCCGCCGTAGTATTGGCCCGCCGATGGTTCGTCGATCATCACCGCGATGACAAAGCGTGGCGCCGACACCGGCGCAAAACCAACGAACGACGACACGTACACGTCGGGTGCGTAGCGACCGCCGATTTGCTTGTGCGCCGTGCCGGTTTTGCCGGCAACGCGATAACCCGAAACCTGCGCTTTTGGCGCCGTACCACCCGGTTGCACCGCCATTTCCAACATGTCTGTTATGGCACGTGCGGTGCGTTCGGAAATAATGCGCTCGCCTTCGATCGCTGCTTCCGACTTCAACATGGTGATGGGGCGGATTTCTCCACCGCTCGCGAACGCCACATAGGCGCGCGCGAGCTGCAGTAAGCTGACGGAAATCCCATGGCCGTATGACATGGTTGCCTGTTCGATTGGCCGCCAGGTCTTAAACGGGCGCAATTTTCCAGTGGATTCCCCGGGCAATCCAGAATGGGGCAACGCGCCAAAACCAACATCGTTGAACATATCCCACATCGCTTCGGCAGGCAGTGACAGCGCGATCTTCGCCGATCCGACATTGCTGGATTTTTGAATCACCTGTGCGACCGTGATGGCGCCTTGCGGATGGGCATCATGGATCGTGCGACCGCCAATTTTTAACGAGCCCGGCGCTGTCGAAATTATGGTACTTGGCGTGATTTTCCCCGCCTCAAGTGCCGCAGCAATGGTGAATGGCTTGAGCGTAGAACCGGGCTCAAACATATCCACGACAGGTCGATTGCGCGTCTGCGCCGGCTTAACGCCTGCGCGATTATTCGGGTTGTAATCAGGCAAACTGGCGAGCGCAACAACTTCGCCAGTACGAACGTCGAGCACCACGATCGAACCCGCTTTGGCACGATTGGCCTTTACCGCGTCGCGCAACTCGCGATAGGCCAAATACTGAATCTTGCTATCGATCGACAACGTCAGCGGTTTGCCATCTTGTGGCAGTCTGATGCTCTCGACATCCTCGACGATATGTCCGGCGCGATCCTTAATCACCCGCTTCGCACCCGGCAATCCAGCGAGGGAGTCTTGGTACGCAAACTCCAAGCCTTCTTGCCCGGTATCATCAATTCCGGTGAAGCCAAGTACATGCGCCATCACTTCGCCGGCCGGATAGTAGCGCTTGTATTCGCGGCGCAAAAACACGCCCGGAAGGTTGAGTGCCGTTACGGCTGCGGCGAGATCAGGGGAAACTTGGCGCTTCAAATAGACAAAGCCGCGCGCTTTGTCGCCGAGCCGTTCCGATATTTCGCTTTTTTCCACACGGAGAATTTTTGCGAGTTTGCCGAGTTGCGTGCCGCTTAAAATCGCATCCGGTGGGCTCGCCCAAACCGATTCCATCGGCGTGCTGATCGCTAATGCTTCGCCGTGACGATCAAAGACGATGCCGCGATTCGCCGGCAGTTCGATCACACGGCTATAACGCGCCTCGCCTTTTTGCTGCAGAAAATCATGGCGAATTCCCTGCAAATAAGCCGCGCGCGCCGCGAGCGCGACAAAACCCAAACACACTAGGACTAGCAACAAACGCGAACGCCAGCCTTCGAGCTTCAAACTGAGGGCGGGGTTGCGGGCGGAGTAATTCATGTCAGGGCCGAGAAGGGAAATTCAAGATGCGAATGCGCGTGGCTTCCGGTGCCTGCATTTTTAGATTTATTCGTGCCACTTTCTCTATACGGCTATGCATGGCCCAGGTTCGTTGTTCCAGGCGCAAACGATCGAACTCAACTTCGTGCGCGTCAGCAATGTCTTGCTGCCGCACCAATTCCATAAATGTCTTGCGGGCCCGGTGTTGCGATGTCACCACCGACAACGCGCAGGCAACCAACAAAATCAGCAAGACGAGATTGATGCGCGTAATCATGCCATCACCATCTTTTCAGCAACGCGCATCACGGCGCTACGCGCGCGCGGATTGGCGGCCACTTCCGCATCGCTCGCATAAACCGGTTTGCCGACGATTTTAAGCGTCGGTTGTGGCAAATCTCTGGCTTTCAGCGGTAAGCGCGCAGGCATTTTGTCGCCGGGGTTGGCCAGGTCACGCATAAAATTTTTGACGATGCGATCTTCCAGCGAATGAAAACTGATCACCGCCAGGCGCCCGCCCGTTTCCAACATATCCATCGCCTGAGTTAACACTAACGCCAATTCTTCAAGCTCCCGATTGAGGAAAATCCGAACAGCCTGAAAGGTGCGTGTCGCCGGATCCTGGCCGCGCTCGCGCGTTTTGACCGCCCCTGCCACGAGTGCGGCAAGTTCACTGGTGGTAGCAAGAGGCCGCCCGCTCCTTGCCGTAACAATCGATCTTGCAATCTGCTTAGCAAACCGCTCCTCACCATAGTCTTTAATGACCTTTGCGATTTCCTGCTCGCCCGCATTGTTCAACCAATCCGCAGCGCTTTGTTCTTGACCTTGATCCATGCGCATGTCCAGTGGCCCGTTATGTCGAAAACTGAATCCACGGAGCGGATCGTCAATTTGCGGCGACGACACACCCAGATCCAACAACACGCCAGCCACGTGCAACACACCCACAGCGCTAAGCGCTACCTGAAGTTGGCCAAAACTTACATGCAGCGCGCTAAATCTCGGGTCTTTGATCTCTTGCGCCGCCGCGATCGCATCATGATCGCGGTCCAGTGCAATGAGCCGTCCTGCTTGCCCGATCGAATCTAATATTTTTCTGCTATGACCGCCGCGACCAAAGGTCGCGTCGATATAAACCCCATCGCTTCTAATCGCCAAGGCCGCCACCGCTTCATCCAGCAATACCGTGCGGTGAACGTAGCCTTCGCTCACAAAGTAAAGCTCTCCATCGCTTGCGGCATCGCCTTACCGCTTTGTGCGCGAATTTGTTCCAGTTGCTGGTTCCAGGCCGCTTCGCTCCATACTTCAAAGCGACTGCCTTGGCCGACCATCATCAATTGTTTTTCCATGCCGGCAAATTTGCGCAGTTCCGGCGTAACTAAAACGCGGCCCTGACCATCGGCCTCAATATTTTCCGCCATGCCAACGATTACCCGTTTCCACGACGCGACTTGCGAGTTAGTATCACTAACAGCCATTAACCGGGAGCGAACCTCATCAAATGTCGGCGCTTGATACAGCAATAGGCATCCATCTGGATGCCCAGTGAGTACCAACTTACCTTGAGATTGGCCATTCATCAGCTCGCGATGCTTGGTCGGGATGGCTAACCTTCCCTTGGCATCGAGCGTGAGGGCCGTGGATCCTTGAAACATATCGTCGTTTGGGCTCGCTAAAAAGCCATTAATTTCCACTTTCCACTACATTTCCCCACTCTAAGGGAAAAAAAATGGGCGGTCAAGTGGAAATTACAGTTTTTTTACGGCGCGACAACGACTTAGATTAAAGCTTTCGGTGGAAAGATTTTGCGGTTTGAATAAATTGTGGATATCTTTTGTGGATAAAGTTATCCACAAGCTCCAAAAAATGATATGCCCTGAAAGGTAATGCCAATGCGGCTCTCCAAGCACATAGGCCCAAGATCCAATCAGGACGCACCTCTTGCATGAAGGGCCAAAAAAAAGAAGCTGGCCGATAAGCCGGGTTCTGTGTTGGACTTGTTGCCAAATCCCAGACAGTCATTCCTCTAGACGGCGCGTTACCGCGCCGCTCAAGCAACCTACCCGGGAACCGCGCGAGCAGCGCGAATGTTCCCCTATTTGGTCTTGCTCCGGATGGGGTTTACCATGCCCGACGCTATTGCTAGATCGGCGGTGCGCTCTTACCGCACCATTTCAACCTTGCCTGATCCTTCTTGCGAAAGCCATCGGCGGTTTATTTTCTGTTGCACTTTCCGTCGCCTCACGGCGCCCGGCCGTTAGCCGGCATCCTACTCTGCGGAGCCCGGACTTTCCTCCACGCGCGAACGCGCAGCGACTGTCTGGCCAGCTTCGAGTGCATCATAACATTGCTTGTATTGGTGTCATTTCCGTGAAGGTGGTCACGCAGCGGCCAATGAGAGACCCCATTTTCCGATAACCCAAAGTGGCACTGCCCGATGCTTACGACGGAACCCGGCGCTGACGAGCCCGCGGATTAGCGTTAGTCGTGGAGCACGCCCATAAATCTACGCTTTCGGCTTATCGCTGCGATTTTTGATGAGCGCCCTGACGGTTGCCATGACTGGTAGACTGAGAAGTGCGAGACTCACTGACCAATGCAATCCTTGCCATGCGCAAAAAATTGCTCCAAGCATGGCAAGCGATGAGAGCGTGAAACCCATGTAGTTCCCGCGCTTTGTTTCGTTTATTCTCGCTATTTGTCCGCGCTCATCGAGAGAGAGTCTGTGCGATTGTTCCTTCTCGGCCATCACCATTAGGCGCTCTGCGCCGTTCTGGATGACATTGTTGATTTGCTCTAACTCTTCCGGCGGCGGGATTGGTCCTGTCCAATTTCGTACCGTTAGATATTGGGCGGATCGAATGCCTCCGCCTTGTTGTTGCGCTGGAACTGCAGGTTGTTGGCGTACCTGGGGCCGCCGGCCGCGATATTTAGTCGGCGCTTTTGCCGTCTAGCCTATCTTTGGCGCAATCAAAATACTCACGAATGCGCTCACGATCATGCTGCCAGGCGTATGCATTACTTTGGTAGTGGTAGTCATAGTTGCCACGCGAATACATATCCGCTGGCGACGCCATACCGCGAAACACGCCCTCCCAAAATCCTTGATAGCTATAGAATTTATCCATTACAACTCCTGAGACTCAACGTGCGATCCCCATTAGCAGGTTGCTATTATAACCATTAGTTGACATTCCGAAACCCCGATCGTTCCCGACGATCTACCGGCCAGCCGCCGTTACCATTCCATCAACGGCCGCATACCGCTTAATAAAACGGCGGTGGCAAATCTTGAAACGACGGGGTCAAATCTTGCAAAACCACATTCACCCGAGTCTTGTTTAATCATTGCCAGCCTTCATTTCTCCATAGATGTTGGATTTCGCCCTGCTTCGAGAGCTAGCCGATCACCGCGATATTGCGGATGCTACGAAAACTAAAGTCACGTAAGGATACCTAGGCTACACTCCAACCAACGCTTTCGCCAGCACGAAATGGGACTAGTGCATCAACCGCATAGGGCAATTCCAAAGCTACAGGCACCGACACTTTAACAAGCCCAATCTTCGAATCATTGCGCGGCAGTCGATAAAAATCCGCACCGTAAAAGCTGGCGAATGCTTCCAGCTTGTCGAGCGCACCAACCGCCTCAAATGCCTCCGCATATAACTCAATCGCAGTGTTCGCAGTATAAACACCGGCGCAACCGCACGCATGCTCTTTCGTATGTTTCGCGTGCGGCGCGCTGTCGGTGCCGAGAAAGAATTTCGGATTGCCGCTCGTTGCCGCCTTCACCAACGCAAGCCGATGTTCCTCGCGCTTTAACACCGGTAAGCAATAATGATGCGGGCGAATGCCGCCCTGAAACAGCGCATTGCGATTGAGTAACAGGTGATGCGCAGTAATCGTCGCGGCGATATTCGGGCCTGCCGCCGCGACAAATTCTGCAGCTTGTTTGGTTGTGATGTGCTCCAACACCAAACGTAATTTCGGAAATTTTCTTACCAGTGGCCGCAGCAATCGTTCGATAAAAACATGCTCGCGATCGAACACGTCGATGTCACTATCGGTCACTTCGCCATGAACCAAAAGTGGCAGGCCAACCGCCTCCATCGTCGCAATAACACTACTCACTTTGTTCAAATCCGTGACGCCCGATTGCGAATTGGTCGTCGCGCCGGCTGGATATAATTTCACGGCATGAACAAATCCTGACGCCTTGGCTTTTTCGATTTCTGCGGGCAAGGTATTGTCTGTGAGATACAACGTCATCAAAGGCATAAAATCCATGCCGTGCGGCAGCGCTGCCAAAATTCGATCGCGATACTCGCGCGCCAATTCAACCGTCGTCACCGGCGGCTTCAAGTTCGGCATGATGATCGCGCGCGCAAATTGTCGCGCCGTATCGGGCAACACGGCGGCCATTTCAGCACCGTCGCGCAAATGTAAGTGCCAATCGTCGGGGCGTGTAATCGTAATGGACTGCATAAATTCTTTCACTGTGATTTTTTAAGCGCCAACGCAAGCTCGTAGGCATCATTTTTGCTCGCGCCGGTAATCGCCGCGCTAAGTTTGGCAATCTGCTTCATCGGCAATTCGTCCGCCGCCAAAATCCGCACTACGCGCTCCAATTCCGCATCGACCGCATTGCCATCCGGCGCAGCACCATCGACCAGCAACACAAATTCACCCTTCAAGCGATTGCTATCGGCGCTAAGCCAAGCCACTGCTTCTCCTAATTTGCAATGATGGATGGTTTCGAATAACTTGGTCAATTCGCGCGCGATCACGACGTCGCGCGCCGCGCCGAACACCGCCGCTAAATCTTCAACACATTCCATCACACGATGAGGCGCTTCGTAGAAAATCAACGTCCCGGTATGCGCGAGCAACGATTGCAAAACGTTTTGCCTCGCTGCGGATTTTACCGGCAAAAAACCGTAAAACGAAAACGGCATCGACTGCATTCCCGATGCCGATAATGCGGCCGCCAACGCGCTCGCGCCCGGAATCGGCACCGCGACGTAACCGGCGCGCCGAACGCAATCGACCAAAATCGCACCGGGATCGGAAATGCCCGGCGTACCGGCATCGCTTACCAACGCGAGTGATTGCCCCGCGGAAAGATATTCGACCATCTGTTCCGAACGCTCTCTTTCATTGTGCTGATGCAACGAAATTAGTTTGGTATTTATGCCGTGGTGCTGCAATAACATCGCGGTATTGCGCGTGTCCTCGGCGACCACGCGATCGACGTTCGCCAATATGTCTAGGGCGCGCAGGGTAATGTCGCGCAAATTCCCAATCGGCGTAGCGACCACATATAATGTAGCGGGTCTAACTTCGGTTTGAAGCAAATGCGTTTCCCTCTGTTTATTCGCACGTTACTACTCTGCGCGATTATATTTTCCCAAGCGGCATTGTCGGCGGATGACGCGCCGAGCGCAACCGAGACAAAGGGTGACACTGGCAGTGCAGCAACCCGACCGGCCGAAGAAAAGCAAAACGACACGGCGCCTGACGTTATCACTTTCCCAATCCCGAATAGCGAAGGCAACGCGGCGCCGGAACCTCAAATTATCGTCGTGCCGGTAAAACCAAGCCGCATTGCACTGCTGTTGCCGCTAAAGTCGACCACTTTTGGCCGCGCGGCCGACGCCGTTAAAGAAGGCTTTCTTGCAGCTTCCCGTGTGCCGGGCGCCGAATCGCCTTTGCCGATTGAGATTTACGATAGCGAAGAGGGCAGCAAAAATCTTCTGCCCATTTACAATCGAATTCTGGGTGACGATGCGAAAATCATCGTCGGCCCAATGACGCGAAGTGAAGTGAGCACCATCGCGAAAAGTGGTATGGTCACAACGCCAACGCTCGCGCTCAATGTGCCCGAAGGCGACAATCTGGCGTTACCGGCCTTATTTTATTCGCTTAACCTTTCGCAGGAGGCCGAGGCGCGACAGCTAGCGAATATCGCTTTCACTCGCGGCTTACGACGCGCTGCAACTGTCACCTCTACGACGGCATTATCAAAGCGCATTCAGTCCGCTTTTTCGGATGAATTGCTTAAGTTGGGCGCCACCACCACGCTTGAATATATTTTCAACGCCGAGCCGAAGCGCCTCGCGGAATTTCGCTCGGCGCTTAAGGCGCAGCAGGTTGACGTTGTATTCGTCGCGACCGACGCGGCCACTGCGCGCAAGGTTCGCCCTTATATTCGCGGCAATTTGCCCACCTACGCAACCTCTCAAGTGTTTCGTAGCAAAAATGATATGGCCCTAAATATGGATTTAAAAGATTTGCAATTTGTCGATATGCCCTGGCTGATCACGCCCGATCACGCGGCGGTGATGGTTTATCCCCCACCAAAAAAATCATTGTCCGCTGAGTTGCAACGCTTTTACGCGCTGGGCATCGATGCCTATCGCATCAGTCAGCTACTCATTAAAAACGAGGCTCCGCCGACGGAAACGCTTGATGGGGTCAGCGGTCGCATTACGCTGAACGCAGGTCATTGGTTTACGCGTGAATTGTTGCCGGCGACGTTCGATCAAACTGGGGCTGTTAAGCTGCAAGCGCCTTGAGCAGCCGCGGAGAACGCGCAGAAGCGTTAGCCCTATGCTATTTGGAATCCAAGGGGTTAAACTTAATCGCGCAAAATTATCGCTGCCGCTTCGGCGAGATTGATCTCATTATGCGTGATGGGAAAACCACGGTGTTCACCGAAGTTCGGCTGCGTAAATCCAACGCCTTCGGTGGTGCGCTTGCCAGCGTCGATAGCCATAAGCAACGCCGTATTCTTTCGGCGGCCCGGCATTATTTGAGCGAGCAACGCGGATCGCCGATCTGCCGCTGCGATGTAGTACTGCTTAGCGATATTTCCGAGCAAGGCATCGAGTGGATTCAAAACGCGTTCAGCGAATAATCTGTTTTGTTTCGCAACGAATCGCATTACAATCGCGCCGATGGATTCGATAAAATCGAGCACGCGACATTTCGTAGCAGCTTCGTACTCACGCGTCGCATGGGCGGCAACATCGGTCAACTAATCACCCATCGCGACGTTCATATTTGTGTGGCGTCAGACATCCACGCGCGAATCCAAGAAATTCACTTATTCACCTTGCATTGTCTATGCGATGCAATCGATTGCACTTTATTAGGAGTTGAATGACGATGCGTAAATTTTTAATTTTGATCGCTCTTTCCGCGTTACCCGTTTTGCAAGGTTGTATTCCGTTAATCATCGGTGGCGCGATAGGCGCCGGCGCGCTCGTCGTTACCGATCGCCGCCCCGCCGGTACGATGGCGCAGGACGAAGGCATCGAAATCCGCGCGATTAAGCGCATCAACGACCGCTTCCGCGAGACCTCTCACATCAACGTGACCAGCTTTAACCGGAGTGTGTTGTTGAGCGGCGAAGTGGGTACGGAGAAAATCAAGGCGGATGCGGAAGCAATTGTCCGCGGCGACGAGAAAGTGAAGAATGTCTTTAATGAACTCACGATCGCGGGAAATAGCTCCCTAGGATCGCGCGGCAACGATACCGCCATCACATCAAAAGTAAAAACCCGTTTTCTCGCTAACGCCGGACGGTTTGCACCGAATCACATTAAAGTTATAACCGAAAATAACATTGTTTACTTGATGGGCGTAGTGACGAAAAACGAAGGCGACGCAGCCACTGAAGTTGCAAGCACCACCAGCGGCGTGCAGCGCGTCGTAAAGTTATTCGAATATAAAACGTAGATCGTCGTCCTCGCGAAGGCGGGGACCCAGTGTCGTTCAAGTGTTAAGACGCCGGAAGGCGCGCCAGCGCTGCTTCTCAGGCCATGCCTTGCCAGAAAGCAAGCTGGATGCGCCTCCTGGCGAAGCGACCGCTACATTATCTGATTGACGATGCCCCCATCAACACGCAACGCGGCACCATTCGTTGCCGATGAGACTACGCCACACAGATACAGCGCAAGATTCGCCACTTCGTCCGCGCTGGCAAAGCGTTTTAGCAATGACGTCGGCCGTCGCGTGATGAACATATCGGCTTCAATCTCGGCAACGCTTTTGCCTGTCGCTTGCGCTAAATTACTGCGCTTGCCGTCGGAGTTTTCCGTGTGCGTCGGCCCCGGCAACACCGCATTCACCGTCACACCCGTTCCCGCCAAATCGATTGCAAGGCCGCGCATGATGCTAAGTTGCGCGGGTCTTGGTCATGCCATAGTGAATCGGTGGAGCCGGTTATCAATGCTGTGCGATTGGTCAGTTGTAAATCCATGTGATTTTTCCCCCGTCAAAAAATCCAGCGCTTCGCGAATTACCAAAATATCTGAGGCGTGGTTTCTTGGTTCTACCAAGCCCACCGTTCTGTAGGTTGGCGGCGAGGAACGAACCCCAACATGTAAACAATAATGGAGGAAATTTCCACATTTATTTTTACGGCGCATAGAAATGCGTTGGGGTTCGCGATGCTCACACCAACCTACGAACTGATTCGGCCGAGCCTGCAGCTTGACAAATAACCGCTGCTTGGATATCTTAAAGAAATCCGAATTTATAGAGATCGATGATGGCCGCGCCCACTTCTACCCGGCAAATAGCGTTTCGCTACCGCACCACGGACAGCGTCTCCGGCGTAACACGCGATACCGCCAAGCGCTTGGCGCAACACTTGGGCGTTGATGAAACCCAGGTCATTCATCTTGCGCTGCACGAGATGGCAGTTAAGCTATTACCCCAATACGCGGCCGACGATGGCCCCTTGACCGCCACGCAGCTTCAGCAGATCAGGAAGCGCGTTCCGCAAAACACAAAACGTTCGATCCGATCCAGCCTGTTTGCTGAAAAACCGGAATGACGAATCAGTGGTGGGCCGAGCCCACTGCCGGCGAGATCGTCTGGTGCCACTTCCCCAATTTTGTCACCCCGCGTCCGAAGCCCCGCCCGGCGCTGATCCTAGCCGTGTTTGACGACGCGGCGCCCCAGTTCGATGTCCGTGTCGCGTATGGCACGAGTCAACGCACGACAACATTGTATCGAGGCGAGTTCGCGATTTTGCGCGACCGGAATCCAGCGGCTTTTAAAGCAGCCGGGCTTAGCTTCGACACTAAATTCGATCTGAAACAAACACTCGATCTACCCTACACGACCGCATGGTTCTCAGTGCCGCCAGCTGCGCCGCATGGCCAAATACCAACTCTCGGCACACTGCACCCGTCGCTGGTCCGGGCGGTGCAAGCAGCGTTTCGCGCGGCCGGCGAATAAACGACCGGAGCCACCAGCGCTGTGCCTGAAGACCTTTCCCCGGATTTTATAGGTGGTGAGCGCTCCGTAGGTTGGCGGTGAGGAACGAACCCCAACATTCACACGACTAAAATTTCTGTACATTTTTCTCGCTCGCCACGATGAGTTGGGGTTCGCTCGGCTCACCCCAACCTACGTCCCAGACCACGGCGAAGTTACGAGTTAAGCGACGATCTCTTTTGAATCAGGCGGGGCGGGATTCAATAACGGCAACGTCAGTGTGGCAACACAGCCATGCGCGTCCGAATTGATATCGAATTCTCCGCCGACCGCCGCAGCACTTTGCTTCATATTCGCGAGGCGGCGTCCACGGTTTCCGCCATTTGCACCGTCTTTCGCGAAGCCCGGCCATTGTCGCGAACGCTCAATTTAACTTGCTGCCGCTCCGGCACGAGCGTTGCAGAAAATATCACTTCGCTTGCGTTCGCATGTTTGAGCGCGATGCGCAAAATGTGCAAAATGCCGCTCGGCGCAAGTTTCACATTTGCCGGAAATTCGCTGACCTCCCACTTCAGGTCAATGCCTTGGCGCGCGAATCGATCGGTCAAGCGATAGCGAAGATTGCCGATGACGTTAAGCAAATCGCCTTCGGTCGGCTCGAGCGAATCGATGACTAAGCGCAAATCGTCCATGCATTCGTTCAACACGTTGGCAAGTTCGTCTGGCTTGAGTTCGCCGCGCTCGGCAAGCTGGCGCGCGGCGATGAGTTGTGAGCCGACGCCGTCGTGCATGTCGCGCATGATGCGTTCGCGCTCAAGCACCAGCATGCGCGTGGATTCTGTTGCACGCATCTGTTCGTAGCTTTGCTCTAGTGCTTCGGATTTTTGTTGAACGTGCGTCTCCAGCGACCGGTTCAAGTTTTCCGCCTCGGTCTGCGCCAAGGTAAAACGGTGGAACATATTCCAAGCGACGGCGATAAAAAAGATCGACGCGCTGAAATGCAAGTTATACGGCTCGCTAAATCCCAACACGTCGCGATGGGTGAACCAATCGCGCGCCCCAAAAAAATAGACGATGATTGCCGCGCAAAACAACATGATTGTGTCGGCCGTACGCTCGCGCCTCGCCACATCGAATACGACTTTAACCAGATAGGTGACGGTGATCAGGACGACGAGATAACACATGCTGACCGCGAATGTTAGCTTCATCTCACCGGCCGCCCACAATAGAAAAGGTGAGGCAATCGCAAAGCTAAAAACAAAGCGCTCAGCTTTGAGTAGATGCATATTGTCAAATCGCAGCCCAAACATGCAAGCCAATAACATCGCCCAGATTAATGAAACGGTCGCCAAGATTTCCCAATACACAGCGGGGATGGGGATGTAAGAGATGAAAAAGTGAGTGTTACGAATCGCCCAGACCAACGCCGACGCACCGAAATAGCCGTACGCTGCATTCCGACGCATCAAAAACCACGCTAACAACGCCATTACGCCCAAACTAAAGGTCAGGGCGCTGGTAATTTGCACGCTGGTGACTTGCCAAAAATAGCGCTTGCGCCATTTTTCTTCAATCGGTTGGCCGAGTCCAAAATGGATTTCAGACAAACCGCCTTTGTTATTTGGATAGGCCTTGATGCGGTAGTGAATGACGTTCGTCCCAAGCTTAAGGGCACTTCTATAAATTCCGTTCATTTTTCGCAAGCGCGGAGAGTTTGCTGCGGCTAAAATAGGTACAACCGTCTGACGACATTCGAGCGATGCAAAACAGCCTTTTTGATCTTCAAAACCGTTACGCCAGCCTCACGG
>JANOLP010000135.1:0-6759 GCA_031419835.1 Pseudomonadota bacterium
AAAGTCAGCAGCGGCGACAGCACACCGATCGCAGCGCCCACCATCGCGCCGGCGGTGCCGCCGATGAATCCGGCAATCACAAAAGTGCTCGCGTTAGTCGCGTTCACGCTCATGCCGCAGAGTTGCGCGGCAACGGGCTGCTGTGCGACAGCGCGCGTTGCCAGGCCAAGCCGAGTCTTTTTTAGCAGCAACGTTAGCAACACCATCGTCACGCAACCCAGCGCGAACACGAACAATAGGTCGCCGCGAATAAAAAATGGTCCGAGCTCGAAGTTCGCATCGGTAAACATCGCAGGAAAATTTTGCGGCATGCCAGCCGTCGCGTGGACGATTAACTCTTCTACCAGTAACAACATGCCGACCGTTGACATCAGCGTTGCCAACGGCGCATTGAGCGGCAAAAAGCGAAAGCAGATGAAGTAGATTAGCGCGCCGAGTATGCCGCCGAACAGCGCCGAGGCGATATAAACAATCGGCGCGGGAACCGATTGAACGACCAATAAACTCAAATACGCGGCCCCGATCGAGGCGGCCGCGTAGGAAAGATTAATCTTATGCATCACCCCGAAGATCAGCGTAAAACCGATACCGATTAGCGCATAGGTCGTGCCAAACAACACACCGTCGATAAGCGACTGCGCGAAATCGACGAAATCGATCAGAGTCATTTACACGAACTTCGGGGAGTGTTCGATTCCTTGCTTACTTAGGCGTGTGCGCCACTTCCCATTTTGCGCCCTTGGCGTGCACAAATAGGAATGGCTTAATCGCTTCGCGATCGTTAGTGCGGCCGACCTTACCCAGCAAACCTTCCGTTTCTTTTAGATTCGCCAGGCCCTCACGCATCTTTTGGCGGTCCTCCAGCACGGTCTCGGGACGGCCCATGATCTTTTGTTTTTCGATCAAGGTTTTCAAGGTAAAGATGTTTTCCCAAGCGCCCGCGTTGTGCAAATCCATGCTGGCGTTCATTGCTTGCAACGCATCGGCAGCGTGCTTTGCTTCCGGCGTAACCGGGGCGAAGCTGGTCGGGATGATCATGCCTTCCGCTTGTTGCGCGCAGCCATTGAGTGTTTCCATGCTCGACGAGCTGGTTAATCCAACGAGTAACTTAGGCTTTACATTCTGCCGTTGCATTTCCTTTAATACGCCGCAGGTCGTGAAGGGATGCGCGGAAATAATCACCATATCGGCATTCGCGCGTTTCATTTCGCGGACTTGCGTCGAGAAGCTGGTGTCGGCAAGCAGCCATTCACGTTGGCCCAACACCTCAAATCCGGCCTTACCGGCGTTATCCTTCATGACGTTGAACGTGGCATTGCTGTGCGCGAAATCTTTCTCGACGCCACCCCAAACGGATTTGACGTCGGTCTTGGTGGCCTTCAACCACTCGAACAAGCTTTTGTACATGGCCGCTTCGCTTGGAACATTGCGAAACGCCCATTGCGAAATCGACGCCAGACCGCCCTTGGCTGCCACATCGGTGAAAATTGGAAACTGCAATCCGGAATCGCCCGCGTCGCCCACTTTCTTTTGCAAAATACCAAACACCGGCTCGGCGACGTTGCTGCAGGTGGGTCCCACGGCTACCACGGCGTCAGGCTGCGACGCGATGAGACGCAGCGCGTTGATGCCTTCTTCGGGGCTACAGCGGTCGTCCAGATATTCGATGGCTAGTTTTGCCTTGCTGCCGTCCCCCAGGGTAACGCCACCCGCCTTATTGATTTCCGCAGCCGCCGCTTTCATCGCCGCTTCGCTGTTCAAGCCGAAAATGCGGACTACGCCGCTTTTTGCGCCGATGCCATAAATCTTAAAAGTTTTTTCCTGCGCGATGGCGAACGTTGACATGGCGGCTAAGGCCGTCACTCCAAGTAATCCGACGATTCGACGGGTAATTTGATTCATTGAAAATCTCCTTTTAGGTGGTATTTGATCAGCGGTGCGGAATCCCCCATGCTGGGCACAATTGCGCGAAATCGCGAATTGGACAAGCAAGTGTATGAGATACATACGATCGAAAGCCGCGAACGTCAACACGGATTGTATACAGAATGCATTAACGGCGAGCACTTTAATGCAGGTGTCGATAAAAGGCAATGGAAACGCTTTCAATCCCACACCGGAAATGATTTCATGGCGTCAATGTTTCACTTGCCCATCAAAAGCGAATAGGCCAGCCCCGCCAATCCGCCCGCCGCAATCACTGTCATCACATTCACCTTGTAACGAATCAGCGCGACGCCGGCGATAATGCCAATGGGCAGCGCGAACCATTCGAATTTGCCACTGAACGGCGCAGCTTCCGTCGCGTTTGGCCACAAAACATGCCACGCAAAAAAAAGTGCGAGATTGACGATGACGCCGACGACTGCCGCCGTAATAGCGCTGAGCGGCGCGGTGAATTTGAGATTATTGCGCGTTGCTTCGACGAGTGGGCCGCCGACCAGGATGAAGAGAAAAGAAGGTAGAAACGTGAAAAACGTCGCTACACCGGCGCCGGCAGCACCGGCAGCAAAAACATTTCCCGTACCAAAAATTTCCTTGGTAACCGCACCCAAATAACCGACAAACGCGACGATCATGATCAATGGTCCGGGCGTGGTTTCGCCGAGTGCGAGGCCGTCGATCATAGCGTGGGCGGTGAGCCATTGGTGTTGTTCGACGGCGCCTTGATAGACGTACGGCAACACGGCGTAGGCGCCGCCAAAAGTCAGCAGCGCAGCTTGGGTGAAGAACCAGCCCATCTCGGCTAAGGTGCCGCGTACGCCGTCCCAACCGCCCAGTAACGCGAGCGTGCCGGCCCATAGTGCGAGGCCGACCACGGCAATCAACGCGATGCGGCGCAGCGAAAATCTTGCGTGATCGGGCGGCGGCGTGAGATCGTCGATCACCGCGGGGCCGTAGCTTTCCAACGATTTCGCATGACGATCTTCTTTGAACCAATCGGGTCGCACGTTTCCGGCGATGATGCCGATCGATGCGGCACCCAGAATAATCCACGGAAACGGAATCTTGAAAAAGAAAATCGCGGTAAATGCGAGAATGGCCAAAGTCCATAAGAATCCATTCTTCAGCACCCGGCTGCCGATGCGCCACGCGGCGAACGCAACGATCGCAGTGACGGTGGGTTTAATGCCGTAAAGCAGGCCGCTGATAATCGGCGTGTGGCCGAACGTGACGTACAGCCACGCTAGCCCGATCAAGATCAGTAGCGAGGGGAGCACGAACAACGCGCCGGCGATGATGCCGCCCTTAACGCCGTGCATCAGCCAACCGATATAAGTGGCGAGTTGCTGCGCTTCCGGGCCGGGCAGTAGCATGCAATAGTTCAGGGCATGAAGAAAGCGTTCCTCGGAAATCCAGCGGCGTTTTTCCACCAACTCTTGATGCATGATGGCGATCTGTCCCGCCGGGCCGCCGAAGCTAATGCAGCCGAGCTTGAGCCAATAGCGCAGTGCGTCACCGAGCGAGACGGAAGATTGATTGGCCATGATTTGAAAGGGCTGTTAGTGCGGCAGGTTTTTTGTTACCTTAGCGGCAGTGTAACAGACAGGATCAGGCCGCAGACATGTTCCAAAATATCGATTCCGCCACGCTTGAATCCATGCGCGAACAGCAGGACATCACGCTGATCGATGTGCGCACCGACGCCGAAGTTGCGCGTGGCATCATTGCCGGGGCGCGCCACATTCCGCTGTTCTCCTTGCCGCAACACGCGTCGGCGCTCGCCGATGCGGGGTCGATCGTCATTTATTGCCAATCCGGCGGGCGCTCAGCGCAGGCGTGTTCGTACCTTGCGCAGCAAGGTTTCGCCGATCTTTACAATTTGTCCGGCGGGATTCTGGCTTGGCAACGCGATGGAAAAACCATATCGGACGGCCCTGCCAACAGTTGATCTTTTTCGACTATAATTGGCGCTAACTATCTGGAGCAGTTATGCAATTCGACAAAGAACTCGACGCCCGCGGCCTCAATTGCCCGCTTCCCATTTTGCGTAGCAAAAAAGCGCTGACCGACATGCAGCCGGGCGAGACGTTAAAAATTGTCGCGACCGATCCCGGCGCGATGAAAGACTTTCAAGCCTTTGCCAAACAAACCGGCCACGAATTGGTCTACGCCAACGAAGAGAACAAAGAGTTTTTGTTTCTGCTGCGCAAGCGTTAAAAATCCATCGGCCTGACGGCCAATATTCGCGCGGCTCTCGGGCATATGTCGCCTGTAAGCCAATGACCACGCCCCTTCTGGCATAGCCCTGTTATAGCTGCCAACTAAATCCAAAGCACGTTTTCGTTCGTATAACCGAGGAATCGAACTTCAATTCCAGCAGGTGACGAACGATGACGCAGTTTTCTTTGACGACCACTTGGCTAATTGAAGCGCCGCTCGAATCGGTGTGGGACGCAATTTACGAATCGGAACGGTGGCCGAGTTGGTGGCCTTATGTGGTGCGCGTGCAGGAAACGGTGCGCGGCGAAAATGGCGGCATCGGTAATGTACGGCGCTATACCTGGCGCACGCGCCTGCCGTATCGTTTATCCTTCGATGCGAAGACAACGCGGATCGAACGCCTAGTGCTGCTGGAAGGCGCAGTCGATGGCGAACTTAACGGTTGCGGACGCTGGCGTTTTTATCGCCAGGATAACGTCACTGCGGTACGCTACGATTGGGAGGTCAACATTCACCAACCTTGGCTGCGGCGTCTCATGCCGCTATTGCGCCGGGTGATGAAATGGAATCACGACGCCGTCATGCTTGCCGGCGGGCGCGGCTTGGCGCGTCACTTGGGCGGGCAATTTTTGGGGATGAAAATAGGTGGTTAACAACGGCAAATATGCGGGGGTTTTCCCTCCCCTTCAAGGGGAGGGTTAGGGTGGGGATGGGTCTGGCGATGAGTCAACGCGAAACCCATCCCTATCCCAGCCTTCCCCTTGAAGGGGAAGGAGTTCCCGTTATTGATATTCTGGGTAATGCCGCAATCAGGTCTACGGCAACGAGACAACGCCTTGGTTTACGAATGCCTCAATTTACCCGCTCCACTCTACGGGTGGTGTGAGACTTTTGCCACAAGTACTCCACCCGCTTACTAAGAGTTACGGCCGTTTGTCTTTCACGTCTATATATGAATCCGGCCCGTCGACAAACAGGTAAGCGACGCATTCTTCCGCATCGCATCTGCCCCAGTGAATCCACTTGGCGGCTTCGTACCCGAAATCGCCCACGCGCAGCGCCGTGCCTTTCGAATCGTTCTCAGCGCCGACTACGAACACGCCCTTGAGGACGACTAGGTGAGAATTGCTGGTGTGCCAATGCGCTGAGAAATTGTAGCCCTTCGGTACGCGGAAGTAAGAGTGGTTCGGCTCCTTTTCCGGATTGCCACGGAAATAGTTGATTTGGCAGGCATCTTTGGGGTTCTTGGGGTCGCAGGGCGACCATTTGATGTCCGACAACTTGACCGCTTGAAATTCATCTGCCGCGAACGCGGAATAGGTGAGGCTAATGCTTGCAAACAACAAGATTGAGGTAGCGCGCATACTGGACTCCTTTAGAGGTGATGGTTGGACGTAAGACATTATTTTCGAAACCAAACCCCATGCCAACCCTACATATGGAGTACTACATATGTAGGGTTGGCGCGGTGTCAATTTGGGTGTAGCCTTGACTGATGCCGTCGGCATCGGTATTTGGGGAGGTTGAGGTGACCGCATCAAATTATTCCCGCTTCACGCGCAGACATTTTCTTACCTGTTCAACTGCTTTAGCGGCGGCGTCGTTTCTTTGCAAATCCGAAAACGTTCTCGCGGGCCCGCCGCCCGAAATCACAACAATACGTTTGGAGGAATTTCCCGCGATTTGTCTGGCGCCGCAGTACCTAGCGGAGGATTTACTCTATGCCGAGGGTTTTTCCAAAGTCGAGTTTACGAAATCTACTGCGAACGTCGTAAGTTACGCCGAGGCTATCGATATTTCCATGGTTACCGCCCCCGCATTGGTCGTAGATCAAGACACCAATTCCCGTTTCATAGCCATTGCCGGCATTCACGCCGGTTGCCAGGAGTTATTTGGCAATGAACGCGTACAAGCGATCCGCGATCTCAAAGGCAAGTCCGTTGCTGTTAGCGCGATGGGCTCCGGCGAGCATATTTCCGTTGCGAGCGTCGCCGCCTACGTTGGAATCGATCCGAAGCGCGACATCAAGTGGGTGGTTGCAAAAACCAGCAAAGCCGCGCTACAGCTTTTCGTTGACGGTAAAGTGGATGCCTACTGGGCGTTTGAACCCCAGCCTCACCAACTCAGGGCGATGAAAATTGGCCACGTGATCCTCAGTACGGCGGAAGACAAACCATGGTCGCAGTATTTCTGCTGCTTGCTGTCGGCCAGGCGTGAATTCGTGCAGCGATATCCGGTAGCTACTAAACGGGCGCTGCGCGCGTTTCTGAAAGCGACGGATATTTGCGCCAACGAGCCGGAGCGCGCCGCAAAATATTTGAAGGAAAAAGGTCACGAGGGGAACTATGAACTGTCGCTTGAAGTACTTAAAAGTCTCCCGTTTAATCGTTGGCGCGACAGCAATCCCGAGGATACGATTCGTTTTCACGCGCTGCGATTATACGAAGTCGGCATGATCAAAACGCCGCCGAATAAGTTAATTGCACAAGGTACCGACTGGCGGTTTTTGAATGAATTGAAGAAAGAGTTGAAGGCGTGATCGCCCTATTTCCTTAAAGCGCCCCTTCCCTAGCCCTCCCCCGCTGCGCAAGGGAG
>JANOLP010000136.1:0-3212 GCA_031419835.1 Pseudomonadota bacterium
TCGATGGCGTTTTCGGGGGATTCTTGATCGGCGACGGCGCAAAACAAGAAGGTCAAGGTGCGGCGCCATTCGGGCCGCGTAGCGTATTGCGCAAGCAGCGCGTCAAGCTTGCCGCCGACGCGGCGCATGCGCACGGCGGCAAAAAAATCTTGGAAGGTCAGGTGATAAAACGCGGCACGCCGATCGGCGCGCGGCAGCAGCAAACCGGAATTGGACAGCAAATCCTCGCGCTTGACCCTGGCCTCATCCTCGCCGGATTCGGTGGCCCAATCGGATTGCGCGAATGCGGCGAGGGCTTGATCGACCTCATCGAAGCTTACCTCGGCTTCGGGTGTTGCACGGGGCCGTTGCGGCGCGCCGCAATGCATGGCGAGTGCGATCGCGGCCAGGCGCGAGCGTGCCCGATCGCGCTCGGTTTCCAGATCGTAGCGCTTGTGCAGCACTTGGTTGATGACGCTGTCGTAGAGCCGATAAAAATCTCGCGGCAGGCGCTGGCCTTCGTCGAATTTCACGCACAGCGCTGTGAGCAACATCGGGTTGGGCCGCAGCTCGTCCAAATCGTTTCGCTCGCTTAGGTGTTCGCTCAGCGCGGCGGCTTTCTCCTGTGCGCGCGGCGGATCGGCGGCAGCGTACCAGCGGCGAATGAAGATTTCCTGCAAGGCATCGGGCAGTTCGTCGAGTTCGGCATTGGCAAGATTCAAGTCGCGCCGCGCGCCGGTGTCAAGGCCATAGGGGCGGCTGGTGAGCAGCACGCGATTACCGGCCTTGAGCCAATCCGGCAGCGCATCGGCGAGGCCGGTGAGTAGGTTTTGCCGCGGGCGATCGGCGTTGACGCTTTCCGGCACTTCGTCCGCGCCGTCCAAGATGAGCAAACATTGGCCACGCTTGAGCTCGGCGAGAAATAACTCGGCAGTACCGTCACCGGGACGCGTATGTTCGAGCCACGCAGCGAGGGAATTTTCCAGTTGCGCGCACGTCCAGCGGCCATTGCCCTTGATCCACTGCGCGTCGTGGCGCGCCCAATCACGCAGCCGACAAAACAACGGAAATCGGCCGCGCAGCGAGTCGGGGAGCGCTTCTTCGAATTCTTCATCAACCGCAATCGGGTGTTTGGGAACGGCGTCGCTCGCCACGCACAGCGCCAGCCAACGGCAAAAAGTCGATTTCCCGGAACCGGGCGCGCCGGGCACATAGAGCGATTCGGCGCCGAGGCGATGCAATAGTAGCTCGTGGCGCATATCGCGCGCCGAAACGCCGTCGTCTTCGCTACGCTCGCCGACAAAAGGCGTGATCGTGGGCACGTAAACTTGGCCCAACCGAACGTTCTGCGAATCCTTCAAATCCAAGCCGAGCAACTCGACGGTCTCGCATGATCTGCGCAGCCAATCGAGGTAACTTTGGCGGATTTTCGCGGTACTGGATTTTGGCTGAGATTGGCTTGGGGCTTCGTTCTGCGCGCGTTCCTCCAGAGCCGCGAGAGCGTGGAGAACCAAGCCGTGCAAGTTTTCCGCCGACTTGAATTCGGCGCGGCCACGGCCTTTGCTGGCGCGGACCTTCAGGGCTTCGAGCTTTGTTTGTGCGACGTCGCTCGCCTCATACATTTTCTTTGTATAGGGATGGTCGTCATGGCTGAGGAACACCAAGATCGGAATTTTGCGTTCCACCGCGCGATTGAATTCCATCTCGGTGATGGAAATGTCGTGACCATCGGGAATGTGGCCGTAACGCCAGGCGAAAATGCCGATGTAGATATCCGCCGCGTCGACCATCTCCATCGAAACTCGGATGGCGTCTGCATCGCGCGCGGGCAGATGCTCCATCGCCTTTGGAAACAAACCTTCACGCAAGCAAGCGTCCATCACCTGCTTGCGATGCTCCGGCAAGTCGAGCGAGGTGCTGCTGATCATGGCGATTTTGGTCACGGACGACAAATTCTTACTTAAGCGCTAAAAATTTTAAGTGGGAATTATCCAATCATATCGTGTCGCAGAATGACAATCTACGAAAGAAGTCGACTATGCGATCGCAAATGAAAAAGGCGGCTTACGCCGCCTTTAAGTGATTGCCGAGAAACGGGCAATTAACGTAACGCACGCCGCCGCATGGCGAAACCAAGCAAACCGATGCCAAGTAGCGCTAGCATGCCGGGTTCCGGCGTCTCGTTAGGTGGGCCGTCACATTGTTCGCCGGGCGGGCAATCGCCGTTGGTGGCCCATTCCTCAAAGCCACCTGCCGTGTCCGTGAACGCGCTGTAGAGATACACGTATTTGTTGGTCCCGGAGAATTTAACTGTCGGAATCAGCACATACATGTCGGCGCGACCACTGCCTGCTCCATTCGAATCGTTTAATGTGACAGAACTATCGCCATCAATACCTTGATCCATGCTGTACACGAAGGTCGAATTAGCACCGAAGCCGCTTTCCGAAGTAAATCCCGTCAGGCTCGCTGAATTGCCCAAGTAGATTTGCAGCTCGTTCAGCGTGATCAGCTTTTGCCTTGCGCTGTTCGGCTCATTCGTATCGAGTAAGAACGAGTAATACGACGTCGTACCTATTGTTACGGACGACAGATCCGACAGTAGTAATGAGCGGGTGTGGATCGGATCGGTGAGCTCGTCGAACTGAACCGGGCGAAAATCTGTGTTGTAGCCTTGTTCAGATTTTCGAGCTTGTACCCGTAAAAATGAGTTAATGACGCCGGAGCCGGTCGGAAAATCTGGATTGTCGGCAAGATAAACAGCATCTTGCAGAATACCCGTATTTCCGGGGTTGGTAAGACTTAGTGCTACCGCGCTAGCGAGGTTACTTGCCAGCCCTAACGCGATCATTGCCGCGAGTTTTTGCAAATTATTCATCTTTGAGTTCCTTTACTTGTTGATGCGTAGTATGAGATTGAGTGTTTTTATTGTTGAGCAAGAAACATGCAAGAAATGGGCCGAACACGCCAACTTGATGAATAAATGAACTTAAAAAATTGTACAGGACAAAATTGTGGTCAACATGTAATATTTTTCGACACGGTATGATCTATCGGCCTGGTATCCATCGGCCGTTGCGTAGGCGCTAAGACTTGACTTGAAGTAGTGGCATTAAGGCGTTTTCTAGAAATTTCTCATCGACACCGCCCAATCGGGTGGTGATGATTTTGCCGGTGCGGTCGATAATGACGGTGTAGGGCAGGCCGCCGTTCGCGTTACCAAGCCGCCGACC
>JANOLP010000137.1:0-1585 GCA_031419835.1 Pseudomonadota bacterium
CAGCAGCCGTCGCTGGCGCTCATCCAGTGCCTTGCGCATCACTTCCCAACGTCGACCAACCAGTGAATCAGTTGTCATGCAGCGGAGCATATCCGATTACCAAAAATTGAATAACTTATTTATTAACGATCCCTAAGCATACTAATCGTAGAAGATGATCAGAATTTCCGCACTCGCTTCGCCGAGATCGTCGAGTCGTGTGCGGATTTTCGGTTGGTCGCTGCGATTGGCACATGCGCGGAGGCGCGCGTGTGCCTCGCGCGCAACAAACCCGACGTGTTGTCGTGCGATCTAGGCTTGCCCGATGGCGACGGCGCTGAGATCGTACGCGAGGCGTGTCGTGCGAATCCCACGTTTGACGCGATGGTGGGCACGGTGTTCGGCGACGAAGCGCATGTAATGCGCAGCTTGGAGATCGGCGCTACCGGTTATTTGCTCAAGGATAGCTTGCCGGAAGATATTATCGCGACCATCAAATTGCTGCATGCGGGCGGCAGCCCGATTAACCCGATTATCGCGCGGCGCTTGTTGCTGCGCTTCAGTAATGCCTCGCGCAATACCGAACCCACCGCCGTGACGCTGTCGGAGCGCGAGCACGACGTGTTGCAACTGGTGTCAAAAGGTTATCGCGCGCCGGAAATTGCGACGCTACTGAAAGTATCGCATCACACCGTTTCCTCGCACATTAAGAAGATTTACAGCAAACTGGAAGTTTCGTCACGCGGGGAGGCGGTGTATGAGGCAAGTCGGCGGCGGCTAATATAGTGCTTCATTTCGTTTGCGATTTATGCGCAATGATTGAAACGCAAAATTTGCAAGCCTTGAGGGGGTAAACAGCCTAAATGAATTGCAATATTGGCTCAATCACTACTTGTCATTCCCGCGAAGGCGGGAATCCATAGGGCGGTTGTGTTTCGGCGGGTGTCGTTCTTGCGAAGACCAAATGGATTCCCGCCTTCGCGGGAATGACACGTTGGGTTAAGGGGCGTATGGTCGGAGAAAAAGAAGCATTAACTACGAAATACGACACTGTAATCAAGATTGCACTGATATTTTTCTATTTTTTAGCCGCCGGATTCGCGTCAACGCAGCCGGAAGACCCAACCGTTTCGTCTCGCGAAACGATCTTTCTCACTCAAGCAAAAATTATCCTGACCGACAGCGACGCCCCGCCACCGGATTCCGCACTGTGGCAGCCGCAATCCCTGCCGGACAATTGGAACGCATGACGTTCGGGCATCGGCGGTTTCGCCTGGTACCGAATCGAATTCGAAATTAAGCCGGAACAACTTCAGCTATCCGCGCTCTATGTCCCGCGCGTGAGCATGAATGGCACGGTGATGATCAACGGCGAATATCTCGGGGGGTGGCGGCCAATTCACGGAGCCGATGGCGCGGCAGTGGTATCGGCCCCAGTATTTCTCGGTTCCCGACAAGCTTCTTAAGGGCACTTCTATAAATCTCGTAAAATTCCACCTACCGTCATCAAGTTTTATTTTTTGATGACGTACGAATTAAGATTTGCAACTTCTATGGCGGCTTGATCATTTTCTCAGTCAATGCGGGCTATTTTGGGTGACCATCC
>JANOLP010000138.1:0-2975 GCA_031419835.1 Pseudomonadota bacterium
TAATCTGAGGTAGGGCCGCTGCATCGAAACTCATCGCCAACAAGATCGAAGTAACTACGATTGTGTGAATCATGATGTGCCCGTCGAACGATTCATAACTCGATCCGTTTCAAAATTACAACTTACCGATGAATGAAAAACCATTTCAACCCAAACCACATGCCGAGCTTTTATTAGGCGCAGCGCTGGCGGTTGAAACACGCGAAGAACGAGCGGCTCGCAACGCCGATGATTCTTCTGGACCCGAGGTGGCCATGAACGCCGGCGTGCCTAGTCCTTTAATGACCCAAGCGGTTTCGCCAGTGCCGACGTTGCCACTGAACATCTGCCAAGACTCAACCGACAGCTTGCCGGACTCGCAGTTAGCCAAATCGTCCGGTTTGACCGAGCGATGGCGGTACAACATCCCATTCGTGGTGGGGTCGTTGCCAAGGGTGATCAGTTGATCGTAATTACGCAGAACCTGGATGCTCACTAGTTCGCCGGTTTTCACCGCGGAAGTCAGGTCTAAAAGCACCGTGGCTTCTCCGCTATCCTCAACCGCAACCCACTCAGGTGCGGCGACGACCGACATCGAGAAAATCAGAGTTGAAGCCGCAATGAGTTTAGTAATCATAAAAGTCTCCTAGAAAGAATAAAAAATTAGAATTGGCGTTTAAATGTATATGTAATGTTTAATTACATATAATGTACATTATTCATTATTATATTGTCAACACCTATACAACTTTATTTTTTAGCGCATCACGTTTCCGTGCTATGGTTCTGCAATTGCGTATGCAAACAGAGGTATTTTCTTTATTTATCAAATTACTATGACGAAACTCATCAGCCGGATGGGCGCCGATCGCCGCCATGTTCATGAGATTTCCCTTTTGTTTTAACCTATGTGTATACTTCTAGAACATGTTCTGTAGCATCTAGTAGTGTTCGATCAATGTTAAATAAAAAGGATTCGCAATCGATGTCAACACATACACCTAGCGCCGACGAGCGCGGGCTTTTCACGATTGGTGTGCTATCCCGGCTTACGGGAATCAATCCGGGAACCCTGCGCATTTGGGAGCGCCGGTACCAGATCGCTAGCCCAATCCGCAGTGGCGCGCGGGACAAACGTATGTATACGCAAAGCGATGTTGACCGGCTCGCGTTGGTAAAAATCTTGGTTGATGGGGCGCATCCGGTCAGCAGCGTAGCCCAGTTGTCCATTGATGAATTGCGTTCGAGGCTGAAGATGTCCTCGGACAGAGTATCGAAGGAGGTATCGACAACGACCCAGCCGAGCCGGGTGGTGGTTTTGGGCAACGCCCTGGCGATTCGGTTCGCCGAACACAAGGGCCAACTGAAAGGGATTGAAATTTGCGGCATGTTTAGCAGCGTGGCCGAATTTGAGGATACGGCTCGAGCGCTGGCGGCCGAAGTGCTAGTGGTCGAGTACGCAACGCTGCAGCGCGAGACCCTTGGCGATATTTGGCGGCACCTCGCCGTTACGGGAGTGCGCCACGCCGTGGTTATCTTTGGTTTCGGTGCGCAGCGATCCGTTAAGGAACTTGAACGCGCCGGCGTGTTATGCCTGCAAGCGCCGGTTAGCCTATCGGAGATCGAGCGTGCATGCGCTACCGCTCGTGGCGTTTCGGTTCGAGCGCTTGAGGATGTTATGCCAACCGCGGGGGTAGTCCCGGCGCGGCGATTTTCCCCCGATCAGCTCGCTCGGATTGCCGCGAGCGCGACGCCAATGAAATGCGAATGTCCGCACCATCTGGTCGATTTAGTCAATAGCTTGGTCGCATTCGAGACGTACAGCAACGAGTGCGTAAACCTTTATCCCCATGATGCACAGATCCATGAGCTGTTGCATACCACGACGGCTTCGGCTCGCGCGCTGATGGAAACTGGGCTCGCTAAGGTGATGGAAGCAGAGGGAATTTCGGCCGACTGAGGCAGGTTTCGGGTGGGATGCAACGCGCGTTGCTGCGGGAACGATAGTACGTCTTATCGATGCGAATCCGCTCCGGGTAATCGAACTTGATATTGAGGAATGAATTTTGGAAAAGGTATTTCAGCAAGCAGATGTGAGCCTGTAGCTACTTAAAGTGCTTTTAGAGAAAAGCTTTGCCTCCATTCTAATCGCGGATGCGACCGTTTCAGGGAAGATCATTTACGCAAACAAGGCATTCAAAAAGCTCACAAAACACGACCCGTCTGAGTCATTTAGTCGGGGGTCCGCTGGTTAATTGGCAGCAATGCGACAGGTCGTGTAAGTTAGTCCAATTTTTTCAGGACCGGAACAATGACCGCAGAAAAGCGGCTGGTCGCGACCGTCACCTGGGGTCGGTTTAGACTTCGCGCACTTTCTCCTTTAAAGGCGGGTATTCAGTCGACTCCGTGAATTCCCAGGCCGACTAAACAGCTACTAATTCGCCGCAAATCGTCCCACCGGCAAATCCGGCACATTCTTAAAGTTTTCCGGCACCGCGCCGGTCAGCGTGTTCAAGAATGCAACGATTTCCGCCACATCGGGGTCTGGCAATTTCTTGCCAAGTTGCACCCTCGCCATCACTCGCACCGCATCGCCTAAATCTTTTACCGAACCGTCGTGAAAATACGGTGGCGTGAGGCCGACGTTGCGCAAGGTTTGCACTTTGAACATGTAAGTATCGGCGGCGTCTTTGGTGTCGACGAAGCGGCCTTTGTCGGCTTTGTCTTCGGCGTAGCCGAGGGCGTTCCAGTAGGGTTCGACGATGCCGAATTTTTGATACATATTGCCGCCGATCATCATGCCGCTGTGGCAACCGGCGCAGCCGTTCTCGATGAATTTCGCTAGGCCGCGCTTCGCGGTGTCGTTGATGGCTTTATTGTCGCCTTTTAAATAAGCGTCGAATGGCGACGCGGAAATCAGTGTGCGTTCGTAGGCGCCGATGGCGATGCCCCAATTGTCAGCCTTGATCGGATCGGGATCGTTCGGGAAGGCGGCG
>JANOLP010000139.1:0-4193 GCA_031419835.1 Pseudomonadota bacterium
CGCGAACATTTGTTGTTGCATGTTTAAGGCGAACGCATCATGACCGCGATATTTGAAATGCGTAATGCGCCTACTGAAAAACCGCAATACGACACCCAAAAAATTCAGGCGCAAGACGCCGCGCATTACCTACATCCGTTCACCGACTTCAAAGCCCTAGCTGCGAAAGGCTCGCGCGTGATGGTGCGCGGCGATGGCATTTACGTGTGGGATTCCGAGGGCAATAAACTCATCGATGGCATGTCGGGATTATGGAATGTGAATTTGGGTTACGGCCGGCGCGAGTTGGCGGACGCGGCCTACGCGCAGCTCAACACGCTGCCGTTTTACAACAGTTTTTTTCAGACGACCAATATTCCTGCGACTGAGTTGGCCGCAGCGATCGCCGACATCGCGCCGCCGCATATGAATCGCGTGTCGTTCGCCAATTCCGGCTCGGAAGCGAACGACACCATCGTGCGCATGGCGCGCCGCTACTGGGAATTGCAGGGGCAGCCGCAGCGCAGCGTCATCATCGGCCGCAATAACGGCTATCACGGCAGCACCATGGCGGGCGCGTCGCTCGGCGGCATGGCGGGCATGCACGCCCAAGGCGGCTTGCCGATTCCCGGTATCGTACATATTGAGCAGCCGTATTTTTACGAGCTCGGCGGCAAATTATCGGAAGCGGATTTCGGCATCAAAGCCGCCGGTTGGCTGGAAGAAAAAATTCTCGAAGTGGGGCGGGACAAAGTCGCCGCGTTCATCGGCGAGCCAGTGCAAGGGGCCGGTGGCGTGATCATTCCGCCAAAAACCTACTGGCCGGAAATTCAGCGCATTTGCGACAAACATGGAATATTGCTGATTTCCGACGAAGTGATATGCGGCTTCGGGCGTTTGGGGCGTTGGTTCGGTTGCGAATATTTTGGCACCAAGCCGGACTTCATCACCTTCGCCAAAGGAGTGACTTCGGGCTACATTCCGCTCGGCGGCGTCATCGTCAGCGATCGCGTCGCCGAGGTGTTGATCGAAAAAGGCGGCGAGTTCAACCACGGTTACACCTATTCCGGCCATCCGGTCGCGTGCGCGGTGGGCTTGGAAAGTATTCGAATTTTTAAAGCCGAAAAAATTATTGCCAAAGTTGCCAAAGAAACCGCGCCGTACTTGGCGGATCAATTCCACAGCTTGGCGGATCATCCGATCGTCGGCCGCACCGAAGTGCTGGGCATGATGGCCGGCTTAGTGTTGGCGAAAGATAAGGCAAAAAAAATCGGCTTCGCTCCCGATGCGGCGGTCGGCATGATCTGCCGCGGCTTTTGTTTTCGCGAGGGCGTGATCATGCGCGCCGTCGGCGATCGCATGATCATCGCACCGCCGCTGGTAATCAGCAAAGCCGAGATCGACGCGATGATTGCGCTGATTCGCCGCTGTCTGGACTTGACCTACGAGGAAGTGAAATTCCGCAATTTGCTGGCGTGAAAATAAAGGGTAGGGTAAGCTTTCGCCTAGGACAAACTTTGAATTTTCGATTTTATAGATGCACCGAAAACGTTCGTTTATGCGTTTGTTTGGCCTTAGAATAGTGCATTGCCAGAAACTGCGCGGATAGTGGTTCCCAGCGATGCATGGCTGCAGAGCCGCACGGATGCTGCCTCGCAGGGCAAGGGGTTTTTGAAACTCATTTCAGTGAGGCGTCCCCCTAAAATCGGCAATGTGCGTTACGTTTATTTTTATCCGCTTGGAGGATTGTAAAAATGACATGCCGTTCGATTAAAACCATTGCCGTCGCTTTTGCCGCGCTGTTTGCATTCGGTGTGGGTAGCGGCCCGGCCGCCGCCGAAGAAGCAAAAGTGCTGAACGTCTACAACTGGGCCGATTATCTGCCCGATGGCCTCTTAGAAAATTTCACCAAGGAAACTGGCATCAAGGTTCGATACGACACCTTCGATACCAATGAAATCGTTCACGCTAAATTAATCGCCGGCCGCACCGGTTACGACATTGTCGTGCCGTCGGCGAACTGGGCGGCGCTGCACATCCAAGCGGGCTTGTTTCAAAAGCTCGATAAATCGAAGTTACCAAACCTAAAAAATACCGATCCGGTGATGATGAAATTGCTCTCCCTGGCTGATCCCGGCAACCAGCATTTGGTGAATTGGGCGTGGGGATTTGTCACGTTGGGAATTAATACCGGCAAGGTCAAAGCCGCGCTGGGCAGCGAGCCGATGCCGGCTAATGCTTGGTCGCTGATTTTCGATCCGAAATATGCCAGCAAGCTAAAATCCTGCGGCATCAGCATGCTCGATTCGGCGACCGATGTGATTCCGGCCGCGCTGCATTTTCTTGGCAAACCGGCTTATAGCACGAACCAGTCCGATTACGCCGAGGCCACTAAACTGATGCGCACGATTCGCCCGAACATCAAAATCTTCAGCTCCGGCATTAACGATCTGGCCAGCGGCGGCCTGTGTATGGCGCTGGGTTATTCCGGCGACATGAATATCGCCGCGAAGCGCGCGAAAGAAGGCAAGACCGGGCAAAACATCGAAACGCTCGTGCCGAGCACCGGCGGTCTGTTGTTCTACGACAACATGGCTATTCCGGCCGACGCCGAGCATCCGAATAACGCGCATATTTTCATCAACTACATTTTGCGTCCGGAAGTGGCGGCGAGCATTTCCAATAAGATGAGTTATGCGACGATGAATGCGGCGGCGACCGCGCTGGTCGATAAAGAGATCACCGCTAACTCATCGATTTTCTTATCGGACGACACCAAGAAAAAAATGGTCGCGCAAGGCGTTACGACTAACGACATGCGCCGTGTGATGACGCGTTCATTCACCACGTTTAAAACTGGTTTGTAATTCGAATGATCTAGACCTATCCGGGCCGGCCTGACGATGCGCAGGTCGGTTCCGTAACAACAACAGGGCCATTGATGGAAAACAAATCTCCTGACAAGTCCACCGGCAACGACGCCGAATTTCTTCGCATCGAAAACATCACCAAGAGTTGGGGCGCGGTCACTGCGGTCGATCGCGTTTCGCTGACCATCGCCAAGGGCGAGTTGTTCGCCTTGCTCGGCAGTTCCGGTTGCGGCAAATCCACGTTGCTGCGCATGTTGGCGGGTTTTGAAACGCCTACTTCCGGTAAGATTTTTCTCGACGGTAAAGACATCACCGACGTAGCGCCTTACGAGCGGCCGATCAATATGATGTTCCAGTCCTACGCGCTGTTTCCGCACATGAGCGTGTGGGAAAATGTCGCGTTCGGCTTAAAGCGCGACGGCCTGCCGAAAGATCAAATCGAGAGCCGAGTCGAGAACATGCTGCAATTGGTGCAGCTTAAACCCTATGCCAAACGCAAGCCGCATCAACTGTCCGGCGGCCAGCAACAGCGCGTCGCGCTGGCACGCTGCATGGCGAAGCGTCCGCAACTGGTGTTGCTCGACGAACCGCTCGGCGCCCTCGATAAAAAACTCCGCGAGCAAACGCAGCTCGAGGTGGTGGGTATTTTGGAGCAGGTCGGACTGACTTGCGTGATGGTCACCCACGATCAGCAAGAAGCGATGACCATGTCCAGCCGCATCGCCGTGATGTCGGAAGGAAAATTTTTGCAGATCGGTTCGCCGTCGGAAATTTATGAAACGCCGAATTGCCGCTTCGTCGCGGATTTTATCGGCGATTGCAATATGTTCAACGGCACGCTGATCGTCGACGAGCCGGATCATGTCGTCGTCGAAACGCCCGAATGCAAACACTACGTCGGCCACGGCATTACCGGTACGTTGGGCATGGATGTGAGCGTTGCCGTGCGGCCGGAAAAGATCATGGTGTCGAAAAACAAGCCGGCGGGGGAATTTAATTTTTGCCAAGGCGAAGTCGTGGACCTAGCTTACCTCGGCAGTTACACGACCTATCACTTGAAACTCAAGTCTGGCATGAAGTTGAAAGCCAGCGCGCCGAATGTCGATCGCCATCAAGAAGGTGCGCCGACGTGGGGCGACCAGGTTTTCGCGAGTTGGTCGGAATCAGCGATGGTTGTTCTGACCGGCTAGTGAAACGTTTCGTACCAATGGGAGCTGATAAAACCATATGTCGTCATTCCCGCGTAGGCGGGAATCCAGTGGCTTTAAGCGTCGAACGACGCTGGATTCCCGCCTACGCGGGAATGACGGATTGGTATTTTAATGTCGATCAAGAATTAGCTCG
>JANOLP010000140.1:0-11958 GCA_031419835.1 Pseudomonadota bacterium
GTGGCGGGATTGCGCGGCTGGCAGTGGCTTTTCCTAATCGAAACCGTGCCCTCGCTGGTGCTCGGCGTGATCATCTTGTTCTACCTTGACGATCGGGTGGCCGACGCGAAGTGGCTTACCAGCGACGAGAAACGCATCATCGCCACCCGGCTAGCTGGAGAAACTGGCGGGCACGACGAACTCTCCGCGCTGGGTGACGCTTTCCGTAGCGGCCGAGTCTGGTTGCTGGGGCTTGCCTATTTCTGCTACGCCAGTGCTATCTACGTTACAAGTTTCTGGATGCCAACCTTGATTAAGGGACGCGGCATTGCCGACCCGCTGCACATCGGTCTGCTCACCGCGATCCCCTATATTGTCGGCATGGGGGCGATGTACTGGACCAACGCACACGCTGACCGTATGCGGGAGCGCCGTTGGCATGCGATGGTCCCATGTGCCATAGCAGGAGTTGGTTTACTACTTAGCGCGTTACCGGGCACTTCGCTGGTATTCGGTATGTTTGCGCTGACCCTGGCGGCCGCCGGCGCATGCACCGCAGTGGCCGCATTTTGGAGCCTGCCGGCGGCGTTTCTCACCGGCGCCGCCGCAGCCGCGGGGATTGCATTGATCAATTCACTGGGCAACCTCGCCGGATTCGCGAGCACGGCGGTGATCGGTCGAATGAGCGACGCGTTCGGCAGCACGGCGCCCGCGCTCTATCTGTTCGGTACCCTGGTCCTCGTCGGCAGCGCCCTCGTGCTGCTGATTCCCGCAAGGTTGGTTAACAAATGAACCCGAACGGTGCCGGGAAAAAACCTACGGCTGGCGCAGCATTCGATTGAGCCTGAGACGAGAATCAACGCAAACCCATCTAATGAAGCTGTTTTTTCTACGACCGCTTACTGCGGTTATGTTTATTTGAGAAAGAGGAATCGTTTTTTCGGCGATGCAGGCTAACCTCTCAGCCTAGATCTGTCTTTGACGAACGTGGATCGATCGAATCTTGATTTCGCATAGCGCGGCAGAATACCGATTTTTAGATCTACTGAGACAGATTTCTGCGCTCAGCCACCCTGCCACCCCAAAATAGCTCGAATGGACACGAGAATTATTGGATAATTTATTGAATATTTGGAGGCGGGGGTCGGAATCGAACCGGCGTGGACGGCTTTGCAGGCCGCTGCATGACCACTCTGCCACCCCGCCCGCGGTTTAGGACCCTGAACTTCGATCGAAGCTTTCGCCTCAATAAAGAAAAGTAACCAAGGGGATCACTCAAACTTTAGTGCCTCAATCGGGCCACTAAATCTGAAGCGCCTAACAAACTATATAGCCAACTTCCTAACGACGTCGGAGTATAGCAATCTCGCCGAGGTCTCGCAATTTTTTATAGGGCGAGCTTGTCGGAACTAAATGCCGTTGACGCTAAAATTCCTGCCAATCACTTTCATCCTTGGGCTTTGAATGTCTCAATAGTCGCCCCTGTGAAAACCCCATAATCCAAATTACCGATGTCCGCTTTTGGCGCCGCTTCGATCCTGACGGCACGACCTTCGGCAATGCTATTGGCGGATTCGACGGCGATCGCCAAAGGTTGCGTCAGCCCACTAATCATTTGATGGATGAACCACAGCGTTAGACCGAAGAGCACGAGCGTCGCGAGCGCCACAATTTTGCGATTGTGTTGTGATTCATCGATGGACTTTAGAATCGCGGTCTCGAGGTCGGCGGCGAACAGTCCTATGCCAATGCGTTCCTCCATTTCTTTCGATGAAACCTACCGGGATTGTCACCTTTCACATGTCATCCTGAACCCTTCGCTACGCTCGAGGGTAAACTCCGTGAAGGATCTGCTTTTTTACGGCCGTAAAAGCAGATCCTTCGCGTTGCTCAGGACGACATAGGGATGTGGTCGCAAGCGCGCCTGCGATTCATGGTCCGTGAGCGGTATCGGCAGCGCCGATACAGACAACTTGCGATGTATGCGGCGGTACCGTGCTTTTCTACGCTAATAGAAATTTAGCGGCAATTGTCCTCGTTCCAGGCCGTCACTATATCGTTTGGGTTACCACTTCAGGCCAATTTTCAGGCGCACTCCTCCCACCTATAGTTCGTTCCAGAGATTCCAGTTCGATTCTCTAATTTCATTAACGCAGCAGTAAACACATTTGATTTTTCAAAAGGAAAATATCATGTCCACGTTGTTAACTTGCATTCTTGATGCAAACGAAATCGCGCAAGTATCGGGCGGCTATCTCGACTGGGAAACCAATTGGTGTGGTACGCGAGTTCCTGGTTGGCCGCGCCCAAAAAGCATTTTTGCTCTGAGCAACCCACTCGAAGCGGTTGCCCTCAATCCCCAGCCGTTGCCGCCGCAAGGCGCGGATCTGGCGATGTCATTTAGTTTCTAAATTAACTTTAATCAACTTAGGAGAAAATCATGTCAAACGAAATCAAACGTTCCACCCTGAACATCAACGACCTCGAAGTTGCAGCGGCAGCAGCCGTCAAGCGCGCAGTCGAAGCGCGCGGCCAAGCCGGTGTGGAATTGACCGACGAACAGGTAAATAGCGTTAGCGGCGGCGCGACGTTCTATTTCAAAGATCCGTTCATTTATGGCATTAAGATCGATCCGTACTGGTTCAAGCCAGCGGGCGGCCTTGCCGTGAATCCGGCACAAGTCGGCGGCATCGTCAATAAAACCATTGGCGGCTAGTCATGGAAAAGCGCGATTGGCCCCTGTGCCCGAGCGTATTTCCCGGATGGCCGGATAGCGTTGCTTTTGGACTGGTCACGGGAACCGTTGAAGAGCCCCGTTGGCAAGCCTTTGAGAAACCCTTGCCAATCACCGACGAATTGCTCGCGCTCGCAGGCCCAGTCGCGCCCACTGAAATTTTTCGCTTTGCTGGGCCGTGCGCCGGTAAAGCCTGTCAGCACTTCGCCGAGGCATCCGGCCACTGTCGGTTGGTGGAAAAGACCGTGCGGTTCGTGACGAAAGTTCAGGACAAATTGCCGTCTTGCACGATTCGGCCTGATTGCAAATGGTGGCGGCAAGAAGGTCGCGATGCCTGTTTTCGTTGCCCGCAAGTTGCTTCGAGTAATCCCGCCAATGCGGAAGCGCTACGCATCGCGTCGGATCCGACCGTCGTGTAAGCGCTGTCACTCATTTTAAGGTAGAAATCATGATGATGAATCACCGTGACGGTCAAGAAGCGCTACCCGATTTGAATGACATTACTAAGGGTGCCGCTAACTTTTGGTCTCCCGGAATTTGGATCTGGCGCAACTCATAACAATACTTACTAAGTTAACACTCAACAGTAGGTGAGGAAAACGAACCATGAGGAAAGATCTATTCCGTCGCGAAGCCCTCGACTTTAATCGAGAAAAATCGTTCGGCGACGTGATACTGACTAGACCTATATCGTTTTCCCTGCTTACCTTTTTTGCGGTTTTTTTCGCGATCGCGATTGTCGTCTTTGCGTTTTGCGCTCAATACACGCGCAAAGCCCATGTCATCGGCTATTTGGCGCCGGACAAAGGCTTGATCAAAGTCTACGCGCCGCAAGCGGGCACGTTAATCGAAAAGAAAATCAAAGAAGGTCAGCAGGTAAAGCAAGGCGACGTACTATTTGTATTGTCTACCGAGCGTAGTTCGCGCGATGCCGCCGAAACTCAAGCAGCAGCGATCGCTAAACTGCGGGAGCGCCGCGCCAGTCTCGCTAATGAATTGACCAAGCAAGGCACGATCGACAATATCCAAACTCGCGCAGCGAGCGATCGCATGCATGGCATGAAAGCGGAACTCGCGCAATTGCGCGATGAGATCGGCATCCAACAGCAGCGCGTTGCGAGTGCACAGGGCAATCTCGCGCGCTTTCGCACGCTGATGAATAGTCAATTTGTGTCCGCTGCACAAACCCAGCAAAAAAACGAAGAGCTGCTCGAACAGAAAGCGCGCCTGCAAACTTTATTGCGTTCCCGCACCGCGTTGGAACGAGATCTGAATTCGCTGCGCCACGAAATCAACTCGGGCGATTTGCGCGCATCGAATCAACGCGGCGTCATCGAGCGCGACATTACAGCACTAGAACAAGAACTCGCCGAACATGAAGCACGCCGCATCATCGTCATCACCGCGCCGGCGGACGGCACCGTGACGGCGATTCTCGCCGAGCGCGGACAAAGCACGCAACCGCAAAGCGCGTTGTTATCGATCTTGCCGTATGGCGCCATGCTGGAAGCGCAGTTGCTCGTCCCCAGTCGAGCCATCGGATTTATCGCCGCTCATCAGCAGGTGGCCGTACGTTACCAAGCGTTTCCCTATCAGCGTTTCGGCAGTTATCGCGGACGTATCACGGAAGTCGCGAAGACACTGATTGTGCCGAACGAATCGCAACTGCCCGTCGCCATCAACGAAGCCGTGTATCGAGTCACGGTTGCGTTGGACGCGCAATCGGTCAGCGCCTATAGCCGCGACATTCCGCTGCAAGTGGGAATGTTGCTCGATGCGGATATTTGGCTCGATCGCCGCCGAATCATCGATTGGGTGTTCGATCCATTGTTAACCGTCGCGAAGAAAGCATAAGCCATGCATCATTTGTTACGATTTTCCGGACGTCGCTGCGTTCCGGTCATTCTGCAAACCGAAGCGACGGAATGTGGGTTGGCGTGTTTAGCAATGGCTGCTTCCTATCATGGCTATCGCAGCGATCTCGCCTCGCTGCGTCGCCAGCATTCGATTTCCATGAAAGGCGCGACGCTCAATCAGCTCATTCAAATCGCGGCACAATTAAAATTCTCCGCGCGGCCACTAAAAGTTGAAATGGAGCAAATCGATAAACTTGCCGTGCCCGCGATTTTGCATTGGGACTTTAATCACTTCGTTGTCCTAACACGTGTTCGAAACGGCCAGATCACCATTCACGACCCGGCCCGAGGTGCGCGCCAATTAAGCCTCTCCGAGGCATCGAAACATTTTACCGGCGTCGCGCTGGAAATTGAACCGACGCAAGAATTCAAACCGCAAGAACAGCGCCAGCAGATCCGATTGGCGCAACTGATCGGTCGACTCAGCGGCGCGAAACGCGCCCTCGCGCAGATTCTCGCACTCGCCGCGGCCTTGGAGGTATTCGCCATTGTCAGTCCGTTGTTTATGCAATTGGTGACGGATCAAGCAATCGTTTCCGAGGATCGCGATTTGTTGGTGGTTTTGGGCGTCGGATTTCTCGCGCTGGCGCTAGTGCAAGTAAGTATCTCGGCCGTGCGATCCTGGGTGCTGATGTACCTTGGGACGACACTGAATTTGCAATTGATCGGCAATTTATTTCGCCACTTGCTACGCCTACCGATGCAGTATTTCGAGAAACGGCATTTAGGTGATGTCGCGTCGCGCTTTGAGTCGCTAAATGTCATTCAACGCACGCTGACCAGCGGCTTTATAGAAGCGATTCTCGACGGCATCATGGCCGTCGTAACCGGCGCGATGATGTTGATCTACAGTTGGAAATTAGCGTCGATCGTGTTTCTCGCCGGGCTGTTGTACGGCCTGTTACGTATCACTTTGTATCGCCCGTTGCGTCAAGCACAAGAGGAGCAGATCTCTCACGCGGCGCGGCAGCAATCGAATTTTCTCGAGACCGTACGCGGCATTCAGAGTGTGAAATTGTTTAATCGCCAAATCCAGCGCAGAACTGTTTATGAGAATCTGGTCGTCGATAATTTCAACGCCGGCATACGTGTGCAAAAACTCGGCATTGTATTTCACGCGCTGAACGGCACATTGTTTGGCGTCGAAAATATTGCGGTGGTGTGGCTTGGCGGTTTGCTGGTTCTCGACGGTGGATTTTCCATCGGCATGTTATTCGCCTTCATTGCCTACAAACAACAGTTTACTTCGCGCATCACCAGTTTCATCGAGAAAAGCATCGAGTTCAGAATGCTTACGTTGCATACCGAGCGAGTGGCGGATATCGCGTTAACCACGCCCGAGCCCGATGTGTCGTTGGTTTCGAGTAGCATCGATACGGTTTGTCCGACAGTTGAAATCAACAATCTGAGCTTCCGATATTCGGATGCGGAGCCCTGGATATTGCGCAACCTCAGTCTCAAGATCGCGGCAGGCGAATCAGTTGCCATTGTTGGCGCATCAGGCTGCGGAAAAACGACGTTGCTCAAAATCGTACTTGGATTATTGAATCCCACCGAGGGGGAAGTTTTAGTGGGCGGAAAAAATGTGCAGCAGCTTGGCGCGAACTATCGAAACCTGATTGGCACGGTGATGCAAGAGGATCAGTTATTTGCCGGCTCGCTTCGCGACAATATTTGTTTTTTTGATCCGGAGCCCGATCAGTTGCGTATCGAAAACTGCGCGCTGATGGCCTGCATACATCACGATATCGTCACGATGCCCATGACCTATAACACCTTAATCGGCGATATGGGCACCACCTTATCGGGTGGCCAGAAGCAGCGCGTTTTACTTGCGCGGGCGCTCTACAAACAGCCAAAAATTTTAGCGCTCGACGAAGCAACAAGTCATCTTGATGTTAGCCGCGAGCGGCTAGTGAATGACGCCATTCGTCAACTCCATATCACCCGCTTAATCATCGCGCATCGCGCAGAGACCATCGCGTCAGCGGATCGCGTAGTTATTATTGGACAAGTAGTGTCTACTATGGAAGACGCACGCACAACATCAGCTCGACAGGATGTTACTAGCGATATCGAATCGGTAGCGTAGGCCACATTCATTCAAACCGGAACTCGATTGCCTCGAGAGGCAATATTGGCGCGCTTCTTCGGGCACCCTTACCACCGATCTCATGGATACGCAGATCGCAACGCGCTATGGATGGATCAATTTCGTGTTAAAATTACTTCTGAAACTGCACCAATGGTGGCTGTAGCTCAGCGGTAGAGTCCTGGATTGTGATTCCAGTTGTCGTGGGTTCGAACCCCATCAGCCACCCCATCAATACTTGTTCTCTTTGTTAGTGTTCGCTAACAATTTACCAAAGATGGCGACTAATATTCTCGCGTTTCGGTCGGCGCGAAAATCTGCGGCAGCTGCTAACGTTTGCGTTGCTCTCAAACCAATCACAAGATTATTGCTACTCACTTCAGAAAGCCGATCGATATTACCGAACCATATCAACGTCAAATCGGCGCTGAATATTGAAGTGCTGTAGCAAATTGACGATCGATGTCAGAATGTATAAACTATGTTTATACATTCTTGAGGAGGCGATCATGGCCGAAGTTGTACTTAACATTAAACAGTGGGGCAATAATCTCGGCGTTCGTTTGCCCGCGACTATTGCACATGAAGCGCGCTTGTCTGCTGATCAGCGAGTACGTGTATCCGTCAAAGGGAATCAAGTCATGATTACCCCAGTTGAAAACGTGGATTTAACACTCGCCCAACGACTTGAAAAATTCGACTCCGTACGCCACGGTGGCGAAGTGATGATTTCGGACGAGGCCCTGGGAGCGGAACGTTGGTAGCTGAGGGCGCCAAGAAACCGGCGAAAAAGCGATCATCATGGGTGCCGGACCGAATGGATGTCATCTGGATTGATTGCAATCCACAAGTCGGGCGTGAGATGCGCGATATTCATCCGTTTTTAGTGCTTTCGCCCAAGATATTTAACGAGAAAACATCGCTCGTAATTGGTCTGCCGATGACCACCGCAGAATACAATGCCGACAACCCGTTCGCCGTTTCCATCGGCGTCGCAAAGGGACGTAAGGCCGGTAAAACAAGCTATGTACTGTGTCATCAACCAAAATCCTTTGACTGGCGTAAGCGAAGCGCGCGTGCGCATCCACTAAAATCCGTGTCCAAGGAGCAGTTCAAACAAGTACGCGAACGACTAAATCAAATTATTCAGTTGGCTTGAATCTATGATCGTCGAGTGCGCGATCAGCGACGAACTTTCTTGCGCGACGATTTCCAGCGGTTGTCGGGCAACACGATATCCCATTGCGCGATACCCACGCTGACGTTTCTCCCACATTCGTACTAATGCCGGATGACCCGTATCCACGAAATCAATGATCCGCACATCGGTCTTCGTCGCTTGTGTGCGATGTAAACGGCCGGCGTACTGCTGCAATGTTCCTTTCCAAGAAATTGGCATTGCCAATACCAGGGTATTTAACGGCGGATGATCGAATCCTTCGCCGACTAATTTCCCGGTCGCGAGTAAAACGCGCGGCGCATCAGGGGAAAGCGCATCGAGTGCTGCGATCACCGCTGCCCGTTGCTTTTTTGACAGCCGTCCGTGAAGTACAAATGGAGCAGGAACTTTGCCAATCAGCGCTGCAAGAATGGCATCCAGATGTGCGGTTCGTTCAGTCAGCACCAGGACTTTCCGGCCTTGTTCAAAAGCGTTCTTGATTTCGGCCGCAATTGCCTCTGTACGATCCTCATCCGTCGAAAGACACTTGAATACTTCTTGAATACCGGCCTCGACAGCAAGGTCAATTTGTTTGGGCAACAAACATGGCACAACTTCTAAATCGTGCGGCGCATTTTCAGATCGTTGCGCCGTATGCCGGATCGGCCCGCATTGCATAAAAATGATCGGTTGCTGGCCGTCGCGACGAATCGGTGTCGCGGTGAGTCCGAGCACATATTTCGCTTTGACTCGTTTCAGGATGGCGTCGAACGATACGGCGCCGACGTGGTGACATTCATCGACGATGACATGTCCGTAATTTTCGACTAACGGGTTGATTTCACCCTGACGCGACAAAGATTGCATCACCGCAATATCTATCTTGCCGGTTGGCTTGGCTTTGCCACCGCCGATGGTTCCAACCATGCCCTTGTCGACGCCGAGAAAGGCATGCAGCCGTTCCTGCCATTGCTTAAGTAACTCCGTGCGATGAACCAGCACAAGCGCGTTGACACCGCGACGCGCAATGATCGCGGCGGCAGTTACGGTCTTACCAAAAGCCGTAGGCGCACACAGTACCCCGGCGTCGTGGCGCAGCATCGCTGCCATCGCCGCATCTTGGTCGAGCCGGAGCATTCCAACAAATTTGACATCGAGTTTTTCGCCAGCGAATCGCTCATCATGCAGGTCAGCACGGATATTGTTATCTCGCAGTAGATCCTGTGTCGCATCCAGGCAACCACGGGGCAGAGCGATGTGATTCGGGTAGTTCTCTGCGCAGCCAATCACGCGGGGTTTATCCCATACCGTAAAGCGCATCGCTTGGGCTTTATAAAATTCCGGGTTTTGGAATGCCGCAAGTCGAATTAGACGATTCGCCAATGTTTGCGGCAATTGGGGTTTCTCGAAATAGACGAGATTGCTTAGAGTTATTTTCACTAACTTCGGCATCGGTCCTGGCAACTTTTTGGAGAGGCTTGCGCGGCGTTTCCAAGGTTCCTTGTTATCTTCGTCGTCGATGAACGTTACATCGAGCGGATGCACCCCATTGGTGGCGCGCATGACAATCGGCTCAATGTCTTGTCGCGGCATGAGTTTGATCGACGCCAGAAAAGCCCATTGATCGGGATAGGGGCGCAAGGCCGTGTCGACAAACACACTGCCGCCATTCACGCGGGGTTTCTTTTGCAATGGCAGAGCAATCAAGTTGCCAAATCCGCCTTTGGGCATCGTGTCTTGATTGGGGAAAAGACGGTCGTACGACGTCAGTTTTAGTTGGCGCGTTCGAGCGCAGGTATGACTGATGATCGCGGTACCGAGGCGGCGGGCATCCCGGGCGGAAACGCTATCGGCAAAAAATACCCAGGCGTGGGCACCCTCGCCGGAACGAGAAACTTCTAGCGCAACGGGGATGCCCAACTCATGGCACGATTGAACGAATGCCCGCACGTCGTCTTTCCACTCCGCTTCGTCGAAATCGACCGCTAGAAAACGGCAAGTGTCATCGGTTAATAATGGATAGACGCCGAGCGTTTTTTCGCCGGCAAGGTGATCGTAGATAACCGCATCGGAGAGTGGAATGAATTTACGGTTGGCGCAGTCGGTACATTTGATGCGCGGCTTTTCGCAAACGCCGGGGCGCCATTCATTTGCACACGCGGGAGAATAGCCGACTTTGCCGGTTGCTTTACTTTCCCAACGGATTGGGTAGACATCGGTGCGACCACGAAACAGTTTGCGAAAAAGCGTTACTTTTTCATCGGTGTTGAGTTTGGATGGCTCGAGTTCTGCTTGCACTGATGCTGCCGGTGTTGGCGGCGATTGCCATACAATGCCGTGCGTCTCTAACAGTGCAATAAGGCGGGCATTTTCTGCTTGTAACTTGGTCAACAATTCTCGGTCATCCAACGCTCAGGGTCTCCGACCAAAGGTAAATTGAGTGCCTGGCGCCTACGCGGTTAACGCAGCGCGTAGGTCTGCAACCGTTGTCATCAAGGTCATCGGCTCAAGGGGAGACAACTCCAAACCAAGGCGAAGATAGAAGGCTTTCGCTTCGTCGGAAATGGCGTGTACGAGCACGCCTCGAATACCTATGGTCTCGGCGGCGTGAATGACGCGTTGGGCGGCGTCTTGAAACAATGCGCGGCCGATCCCCTTGCCTTGATGGGACCGAGAAATAGCGAGCCGTGCGACAACGACGACAGGAATGGGATCCGGCATGTTTCGTCGAAATCGTCCTGGTGTTGCAGCTGGCGCAATGGCGCTCGACGCAAGCGCGTAATACGCGACGACTGCCTTGCTGTCGCAAACAACGAAGGTACGCGATGCGCCGCTTGCTTGGTTCTGCGTCGCGCGGCGCTTTAACCAGTCGTTGAGGGAAGACACGCCGGAATCGAATGCCTCAATCTCGTGATGCACTGCCAAGGGTTTCGGCGCACTAAGCATTTACCTTGAAGTCCAAGGAACCGGTTTGCGCATCGTTTTTCGTAACCGCGCATTCGGCTGCGGGGTGGCATCGAGCCGCGCCAGAAATTCGGCATAGACTTCCGGACTGACCGCATAAAAAGCGCGGTCAAGCAGGACATCTTCGGCCGCGCGGCGTGCGGCTTCGAGAATGAAATCGGTTCGAGTCTTACCGCTTGATTCCGCGGCACGGTCGATTAGATTACGCGCCGTGGCCGGGATGCGCAGGTTCAAGGTATCGCGGCGTGGCGATAGTGTCGTAGTGGCTTTCATAATTTTGCCCTTCAGTGCAGAAACTAATCATAGCATTGCGTAACGTCATTGTCATTACGATAAATTGTGATTCATTTTAAGAATAAAACTTCGTCATTTTTTGGGTAGGCGATTTGGGCGATACGGAACTTCGTCGGCGGGAGTAATTTTGCCAGCCGTGCTGCAAACTGGACGGATAAAGCGCAGTTGACTCGTAAAAAAGGAACGCGGATGCCGTGTTGAAAATCTTCCAAAGATGGCGATGCCTTACCCTGAGAAAATCGCTGATTTTCCCTGCCGTCTTAGGAAAATATTTATGCAACTCATTGATTCTATTATTTTGAAGATCAGATTGTGATTCCAGTTCTCGTGGGTTCGAACCCCATCAGCCACCCCATAAAATCTTATGTTCGTAGCTATTTCTAACAATATTAAAGATTATCGGCATAAGAGCCCGCCTTTCACGGTCTTGGGTCAGCGTCCTCGCAAATAGCTCATCGTTTTCGTCGTGAAACATCCAGTTCAAAACAAAGCACAATGGTGATTCGAATTCGCTCCATGCGCTAAGGAAGCATAAAAAAATAACATGAACCTTTATTGGTTCGGTGAAATGACGTAATTCCACTCACCATGGAAGCGGTCGCGGGCAATCCGGATCGCGGCGAACTGTGTGTCAGTCACCTTGATTCCCTTTTCGTATTGAGCGTCATCGATTTCAGCGCGCACTTTCAGTCCTTTGCGGGTAGTGGTGGCGGCGATCAGGTTGACGATGACCTCGTGGCTCATCAAGGGTTGACCTCGCCAATTCAGGCTGATGTACGAAAACAAGCGATGTTCGATCTTGTTCCACTTGCTCGTGCCG
>JANOLP010000141.1:0-11567 GCA_031419835.1 Pseudomonadota bacterium
CCAGCCGTGCTGATCGTGGCGCCGCTGTCTGGCCATTACGCCACGTTGCTGCGCGATACGGTCAAAACTTTTTTGCCGGATCACGACGTTTACATCACCGATTGGCGCGATGCGCGCATGGTGCCGGTCAGCGAAGGCGCGTTCAGTTTCGATGATTACGTCGCGTATGTTCAGGATTTTATTCGCTTTCTCGGCAGCGATGTTCATGTCGTTTCAGTTTGCCAGCCGACCGTGCCAGTGCTCGCGGCGATTTCGCTGATGGCGCAACACGGTGAAAAAACGCCGAAAACGATGATGATGATGGGCGGCCCGATCGACACGCGGCGCAGCCCGACCGTCGTCAATAATTTTGCGCTAAAGCATCCGATCGAATGGTTCGAGAATCGCTTAATTAGCCGCGTGCCGGCGAAATATCCCGGCTTCAGCCGCAATGTTTACCCAGGCTTTTTGCAACTCGCGGGATTCGTCGCGATGAATCCGGATCGCCACATCGATTCTCACAAAGATTATTTTTACCACTTGGTCAAAGGTGATGGCGAAAGCGTCGAGTCGCACCGCAAGTTTTACGACGAATACAATGCCGTAATGGACTTGCCCGCGGAATATTATCTGGACACGATTAAAGCAGTATTTCAAGAACATCACCTGCCTACGGGGACAATGATGGTTGCTGGCGAGCGCGTCAATCCCGCGGCGATCAAAACGACTGCGCTATTTTCGATCGAAGGCGAACTGGACGACATCTCCGGTAACGGTCAAACCGAAGCGGCCCACGACCTATGCAAAGGCATTCCCGCCGCGCGCCACCAGCATTTGTTGGCGGAGGATGTGGGGCACTACGGCATCTTCAGCGGCCGCCGCTTCCGCGAAGACATCTATCCGGAAATGTCGGCATTCATCCGAAAATTCGCGTAACGCAAAGGAAACTCAAATGACCGATTCCAATTCGCCGCAAGCGATGTTCGAGTTGTTTCAAAAAATGGCGAATCCGTTCGCCTTCCCTTTGCAAAATTTTATTATGCCAAGCCTTTCGCTTGAAGAACTTGAGAAAAAAATTTCCGAGCTAAAATCTGTGCATTCGTGGTTGCAGACTAATCTGGGCGTGCTTGAAGTAACGATAAAATCGCTCGAATATCAACTTGCGCTTTTGTCGCCGACTTCTGAATCGTCGGCGCAAGCGCCAGCGACTGAAAATCCTTTTCTCGACCCGAAAAATTGGCCGTGGAATTTTGTTAATAACGCCGAAAAAGCTGCGCCGGAAGCCACACCCGAGCCGCGTAAGCCAAAATCGCCAAAAATCTGACCTACTACTTTTGGCCGATGCCAATTAGGCCTTTTGACATATTTTCTTGTTTACCCGAAAAGCGTCTAATGACATTGCGGAATACACGAGCAAGTTCTTGCAAGTGTTCACTGCCTCCTCCTTAGCCCCGCCTCGCGCGGGGCTTTTTCTTCGCCTGTCAGAGGCTCCAACAGATAGCTTTCAATCTATTTAAAGGAATCCCATGGAACCTGTCATCTCGCAAAAAGCGCCCTACTCCCAAGATCTCAAAGCGGGCGACTATTGGTGGTGTGCTTGCGGCCAATCGAAAAACCAACCCTTCTGCGACGGCTCCCATAAGGGCGGCGAGTTTACACCGAAAAAATTCACGCTTACGGAAGACAAACAGGTGTGGTTGTGCGGCTGTAAACGCGCGGCGACCGCCCCCTTCTGCGATGGTACTCACAAAAAACTAGCCTAGCCGGAGAGTCAATTACGGTGCGGATATCCAGGCATGCCGCGCCAGCTGGCAATCTCCATGCGCCTAAACGGCACTTATCGTTTGATCGCGTTGGTAAGCCTTGCAGAACGTGCAAGCTCTGACACATTGCTTCCCGTCAACGCGCGCAGAAACGCAATGAGGTCGCTTGTAGCGGTCTTCGTCAACGGCGGTATTTTCGCGTTTGCCGCCATGCTCGAATAAAACGCAACGACATCCGCAAGGCTCGGCAAGGAACCATCGTGCATGTAAGGCGCGGTGAGCGCGACGTTGCGCAGGCTCGGCGTTTTAAACGCATGGCGATCGCGTGGATCACCACTGACTTCGAAACGGCCATCGTCGCGCTGTGCCGGCTCTGAGACGTTGCTAATCGCGCTGGGGGCGACTTCGATCGTCACGCCAGGCGCGAGTTGCACCGAGATTGGACTCGACATTTTCAACTGGCTTGCGGCGTGCGCGCCGGTGTTGTGAAAACGATTGTCGGTGAACGGCGCGGCGCGCTCTTCAACCAAATGACAAACATTGCATTTGGCAGAAATGAACATTCGAAAACCCGCTTTTTCGCTTGGCGATAAGGCATCGACTTCGCCGCCGAAATACCAGCGATCGAAACGCGAATCGCCAGAAAGCAAAGTTCGCTCGAAACTCGCAATGGCCTGCCCGACGGTTATTTCGCTCGGCCCTTCGCCGGCAAACGCTTGCTCAAAAAGGCCTTGATAATCCGGCAGCGAATTAATTTGAGCAATGACATTTTCGACGCTGCCATTTGCCATTTCGTTAGGCGCAAGTAGCGGCCCCCAGACCTGCGCTTCGAGCGATGGCCTGGCACCGTCGCGTTGAAAGCTACTGTGAACCGCGACGTTCAACAAGCTCGGCGCGTTACGTCGAACGCTCTTGCCTTCGAAACCAACTGAGGTCGCCAACTCGTTCTGCGTGAAGCCCTGTTCCGGTACGTGGCACATGGCGCAGGACAAAGTGTTGTTGGACGACAAACGCCGATCCATGAAAAGCTTTTTGCCGAGTGCGACTTTTTCCGGGGTGATGGGATTGTCGACAGGAATCGCGAGATCGGGCAAACCCAACGTTCGGCTCGCCGCATCGCCGGCATACACGCCGGCCGCAGCAAACAATGCTCCAAGAACCGCATGGATGCTGGCTCTCAGGGCAGATTTAGGCATGCCGATAAACTAGCAGCCGCCCCTTCGCCTTCAAGGAGACGGTTGGGATGGGGATGGGTTTGGCACCCTTGACCCATCCCCATCCCAACCCTTGCCCTCCCCTTGAAGGGGAGGGATCTATGCCTATTCGGCATCTATGCAATTCGCTACTGCTCCATCAGCAAGGTCTCGATATCATTCATCACCACTTGCGGCAGCAAAAACGAGGTCGTATAAATCTCTCGCACATCGCCTTGGGCGTCTATAAGAAAAACCTTAAGCACGTGGCTTAGTTCTTGACTCATGCGGCCGGTTTCTTTATCGACGACGATTTGGACATCTTGACCGAAACCGTCGACTAGCGGTTCAAGGGCGGCGGGTGACGGCGTGGTCAGGAAAAACCACTGTACACCTTGCTTGTCGCGCACGTGGCTGCCGCCGTAGTGCTGCATCATTTCCGGTGTATCGCGCAGCGGATCGAAACTCAGACTGACAAAGCGAATTTTGTCGGTGAATTCGGGCTTTGCGACGATGTGTTTCTTCAAATCGTCGAAGGTTTGATAGGCCATGGGGCAGCCGTCGGGATCGGCGCACGAAGTGTAGATAAACGACAGCAATGTGATTTTGTCGCGGGTGAAATGTTGCAACGATTTCTCCGCACCATCGACATCCAGCACCGTGCCCTCGGGTACGGGCATGATGTGTTGCAGTTGGTAGGTGCCGGGTTTGGGCGGCGTAAAGCCGAGAGATTTTAGTGGGTCGGTGCCTTGACTTGCCGCTATCGAAGAAAAAAACGTAAGCACAACAAACGCCAATACCGCTTGCCATCCCAAGGTGTCATCCCCGCGAAGGCGGGGATCCATGTTGACTTTCACAGGCCAAATGGATTCCCGCTTTCGCGGGAATGACAGGATTGCAGCATCTGTGCTTATTTAAGCGTTTGTGCGTCGTTGATGACGGCGACTTTCTCGCCATCAATCTCATCAAACGCGGTCCGCAACGACTTCGTTCCGAACTTCATATGATGCGCCCGTCCCAATTTTTCTTTGTTGAAATCGACTTCGAACGCCATGGTCAAATCCTTGCCGTCCCAGTTAAATGCGCGTACCACTTGCTCGTTGTCTTCGCCCTTTTTGTCCCAATTCGCGAGCAGCGATGAAGTGATGTAAACGCGCTTACCGTCCCAGCTTTGCGACACCATGTTGACTTGCTTGCCGGTGACTTTTTCGAAGGTTTGCGTTGGCGCTTCAGGATTGCTCAAATCGAAATATCGCGTCTTGCCGTCCATGAATGTGTTGACCCACAAACCCTTGCCGTCCGCCGTAATGCTGATGTCGACGGGCAATGGGATTTTCGCCGGATCGCCAATGGTTGCGACTTCTTTTGCCTGCCATTCGCCTTTGTCGTCCTGCTTAATCAGATGGATTTTCGACGTCAACGCCGACGCGGTCACCGCCCAATTGTCGCCGGGCTTCAAACTCCAACGGATTTCGAGCGGCGCGCCCGGGACGCTTAACACTTTTTTGGCTTTCATGGATTTCAAATCCCACACCGCCATGGTGTTGCCGAAACGCTTCATCGCTTCGCCGTCTTTGATGAGCTTGCCCAGATCCATCATGTAATTGTTCCAGCCGGTGAAGCTGGACGTAAGCAGCACGTTCTTGCCGGGATTGATGCCGATATCGTAGCCGTAGCCATCGCCGCCGTTGTCGGTCGGCATGTCGTATTTGGCAATAAAATCACCCTTGTTGTTGTACATCGCCATGCCGGTCACGCCGCCGTGATCTTTGGTGTTTGACAGGGCGCCGACCAACATTCGCCCCGGCATCGCGTAAAACGTGTGCGGGCCGACGTAGCCCGTCTTGTCGCCCATGTTGGCGATCGTCTTGATCAGCTTTGGCTTAGCAGAATTACGCGCGATATCGAAAATGTAAATCTTGCTGGTGTCCAATCCACCCGCCCAGAGAAAACGCCTATCGTCGGTAAAGCCCATGTGGTGCGCTTCGCCACGTTCGCCGACGGAATGGCTCGCGATCACTTTGCCGTATTGCTTCGATTTCGGATTCACATCGATGGTGACGAGCTTATCGTGCCCGTCGCCCAGGCCTTCAACGCCGAGCGTCCAAACATAAACGAAATCTTCCTGGCCTTTAATGAGCTTCGTGGTATAGGGAGAATTGCAGGTTTCGTCGGCAAAGCTCGGCGCAACAAAAGCCAAACCTGCCAACGCGAGCGAAGCGGCCAAAATAGGTTGCGAAATACGTGGATTCATTTTTCCCTCCAAAGATGAATGAGATCGAACATTTGACTTAGAATGATACTCGTATTCCTCTATTTCTTGAAGAACAATGCTGCGTAGCGCGCTCGCACCACCACCCTATTCCGTCGACCGAGAAACTCTGGAAAACGAAATCGAGATCGACGTGTTCCGCGCCAGCGGGCCAGGCGGCCAGCATGTCAACAAAACCAATTCGGCGCTGCGACTGAAACATGCGCCGTCGGGCGTGGTCGTCATCGCGCAGGATTCGCCGTCGCAATTTCGTAACAAAGAAATCGCGTTTGAACGTTTGATCGAACGCTTAAAAAAACTCAATCACGTACCGAAGAAGCGCATTAAGACGCGGCCCACACGAGGCTCAAAAGAACGCCGCATCGCCGCAAAAAAACGCGAAGGCGCGATCAAGCAAGGGCGCGGGAAAGTGGATTTGGAATGATCGAAACCAAGCATTTGCGTATCACAGGCAAAGTCCAAGGCGTGGGTTTTCGTGCCGCGCTGTATCGCGAAGCAGTCCGGCTCAACGTGACAGGATGGGTGCGCAATCGCGAAGATGGCACGGTGGAAGCGGTGATTCAAGGGCCGAAGAAATCAGTCGCGGAGATGTTGGCATGGGCGCATCGCGGACCGCCCGGAGCACGCGTTGATAACATCGACGAAAACCCGGCCGATGGAATTTTTCCTGATTTTGATTTGCTATCTACGGATTAGTTTCCACTTGGGAATGCTTGTAGAACCGCATAGATACTGGCTCTCCGCCATGTTCTCCTCTTGTCATTCCCGCGAAGGCGGGAATCCATAGTGCCACGGCCAAAAGATACGCCAAATGGTTTCCCGCCTTCGCGGGAATGACAACTAAAACGAGCTACGGGAATAACTAAGAAGGACGCTTGCGACTAACGATTTCGATCTCAGCGCGACGAACCTTGACGGTCCACTTATTCTTCCAGGCGTTCACGACCAGGGTCGGATATTCCGCCTTGCCTAGGCTACCGTTGTAGCGTCCAAACGCGCGGAAATAGTCGCCACGTTCAATGTCGAGATAATGGCGCAGAATAATGCAACCGTAACGCAGATTGGTGCGCAAATTGAAGAGGTTATGATCTTTGCTGCCGATTTGTTTGACCCAAAACGGCATCACCTGCATGAAGCCGCGCGCACCGGCGGTGGACAACGCGTATTTACGGAAATTGCTCTCGACTTGGATTAATCCCAACACCATTTCCGGATCGAGGCCCGCGCGCATCGCTTCGTAGTGAGCCGTACGCAAAAAATCCATGCTGTCTTCGACTTCGCCGAATTTCTTTTTCAGGCGGCTCGACATATCGCTAAGCCAAGCCCGCTCGTGCCCTTCCGATTCGAAATAATTGCGCGTGATCGGCGTATCGGCGACCGCTTTATGCAACGCGGATTTGACGCTGTCGGACAATTGTTCTTCGCGCTGCGCGCCTGCGTGAGCGAGGCAAACGCCGAGCGACAGGGACAACGCAACGAGTACGCGTGGGATGGTCTTGCCGAGCGAGAGAGCGTGAGGGAAATTCATAACCGCTATTTTAGCCGCTGCAGCAGGCTTTGCAAGTCCAGTTTATGAACATCCGTTTCGCCACGTCTTTGATATTCATATAGATTTTCCTTTAGGCCGCGGTCGCTGACGACGATTCGATGGGGCACACCGATTAATTCCTGATCCGCGAACATCACCCCAGGCCTCTCGTCTCGATCGTCAAGTAAGACTTCCAAACCCATTTTTGTGATTTCGTCGTGCAATTTTTCGGCGGCGGCACGCACTTCCGCGATTTTCTTGAAGCCGATCGGCGCAACATAAACTTGAAACGGCGCGATCGAATTCGGCCAAATAATGCCGCGCTCGTCGTGATTTTGTTCGATCGCCGCCGCGACAATGCGCGACACGCCGATGCCGTAGCAGCCCATTTCCATCGTCTGCGACTTGCCGCCTTCATCGAGAAACGTCACGCCGAGGGCTTCCGAATATTTTTTACGCAATTGAAAAATGTGGCCGACTTCGATGCCGCGTGCGATTTGCAATTCACCTTTTCCATCGGGACTGGGATCTCCGGCGACAACGTTGCGAATATCCGTAATCAAGCCCGGCTCGGGCAAATCGCGGCCCCAATTCACGCCGGTTAGGTGATAGCCATTTTCATTTGCGCCGCAAATGAAATCGCTCATGGCCGCAATGGTGCGGTCGGCGATAATCGTCACGTCATCGCGCAACCCGACCGGCCCCATGTAGCCGACCGGTACTCCCGCCTTCGCTTGAATTTCTTCGGCGCTGGCGAGACGAAAATCTTGCATACCGGGAATTTTTCCGGTCTTCGCTTCGTTTAACACATGATCGCCACGCAACAACAGCATCACCAGTTTTTCATTCGCGACGACGATGATGGATTTCACCGTTTGCGTCAACGGCGCTTTAAGCAATTCCGCAACATCTTCACAAGTCTTTTTACCCGGCGTGGCGACCTTAGTCATTGCCTGAAGAGCCGCGCCCCGCTTGGCTTTCGGCTCGACCGCCTCGGCTAATTCGGTGTTCGCCGCATAGTCGGATGTCGGGCAAAACGCGATCGCATCTTCGCCGGAATCCGCGAGCACATGAAACTCATGCGACCCGGTTCCGCCGATGGCGCCGGTGTCTGCCGCGACAGAACGAAACTTCAATCCGAGCCGCGTGAACACGCGCGAATAGGCGTCGTACATCGCCTGATAGGTCACATCCAAACTCGCAGCGTCGACGTGAAACGAATAGGCATCTTTCATCACGAATTCGCGCGCACGCATCACGCCAAAGCGCGGGCGAATCTCGTCGCGAAACTTGGTTTGAATCTGATAAAAATTAATCGGCAATTGCCGATAACTTTTGACCTCGCGCCGCACGATGTCGGAAATGACTTCTTCGTGCGTGGGACCGAAACAAAAATCACGATCGTGGCGATCTTTTATTTTTAACATCTGCGGACCGAATTGCGCCCAGCGGCCGGATTCCTGCCACAGCTCCGCCGGCTGCACTGCGGGCATTAGCAATTCCACCGCGCCGACACGATCCATTTCCTCGCGTACGACATTTTCCACTTTGCGCAACACGCGCAAGCCCAATGGCATCCAACTATACAAACCCGAACCAAGCTTTTTGATCAATCCGGCGCGCAACATCAGTTTATGGCTGACGAGTTCCGCTTCGGCGGGCGCTTCCTTGAGGGTAGAAAGAAAAAATTGTGAGACACGCATAGTTAAGACTTATTTTTCGCTGGTAATGGGGAGAAACACGAGGCGCCGCTTGAGGCGGCTAACGCGCTGACTGGCGTCATTATAAAGAATCGGCCTAGTCGAGTAAAACGCGCTTAAACACAGCGCTACCCCAAGAGGCAATACCAGAGCGAATCTTCAGGCATATCCTATGGAGCACCAATCCCAAAGCGGCGCTTGGCGCACTAGCGTGTACGACGCTTTAACTGATAGATATAGCGTGCCGTCACGGCGGCATCGGCGAAATCGCTGAACACGCCGTCGACGCCGAGCGCATAAAATTTCAGATATTCCGCGATCGGATTGCCTTGATAGTCAGACGGCAATCGATGCGGTTCGCTGCGAAAGGTCCACGCGTGCACGAGCAGGCCGGCGCGATGGGCGTCGTCGATGATTCGCGACGGTGCAATCAACTTGCGATTCGCTTCGTTGTAAGCGGCCACGCCGGTTGCCGGCGTCGATGAGCTGATGATGAAAGGCTTCCACACGCCGATTCCGTCCGCGTAGGATTTAACTTCCTGCAATCCTTGCGATGTGAGCAGATCACCAAACGTGCGCGACTCGCCCGCTACGGTCCAATCGTAGGGCCGCGCATAGGGCGGATTGAACTCCAACACGCCTTCCGCGCTCACACCGCTCGCCGCAAACAATTGAATTTGCTTCACCGCAATTCGCTTGCGCAAATAACGCAAACTACTTGGCTCGAACGATTGAATGAACACCGGCGCATCGCGCTGATTCCAACCCGCACTCTGCAACGCGGCGATAAGTCGATCTTCAAGCGGCAGGCTGAGCTCGCGATGGTAGGTCGGATGTTTGGTCTCGGGATAAACGCCGATTACACGATTTTTCTCTTTTGATTTTCGTTTTGCCAACTCGATAATTTCGACGAAAGTCGGCACTTTGAATTGGCCATTCAACGATTGATCGCGCTCGGCAAACTGCTGTACCGCGCCCAAGGTTTTGATTTCGCTTAGCGTGAAATCGCTGGCGAAAAAACCTTCTGCCGGAACACCATCGACCGCTGCCTTGCGTTTGCGATCGGCAAATTCCGCGCGGCTTGCGACGTTCGTTGTAGCGATTAGGTTCGACTCGTGGCGCGCGATTAAATGACCATCTTTCGTCGCGACCAGATCCGGCTCGATGTAATCCGCTCCCAGATCGATTGCCAGTGAATAAGCTTCCAGCGTGTGGTCCGGCAGATAACCGCTCGCGCCGCGATGGGCGATGACGATTGGAAGTTGCGCTTCGCCGGGTTGCGGCCTCATCGTCGCGCAACCGGCGCTGAGTAAGGCGAAAAGAATCGAGCAAAGAAAAAATCGTCGCAACGAATTTTCATCCCGATTCACGTCAACCCATCAAAATACACGTTGTCGTCGAACAAACTCAATTGCTTGCGCTCGGCGCGGGCAACGGCTTCCACGGCGCGTTTTGCTTCGGCGAGCGTCGTCGCTACGGCGGTTTTGGTGAACGATTGCCAGGCGTATTTTTTGCCGTCTAAATCCGCCGGCTGAATCCACACGCGGCCGAGTTTTTGTTTACCCAACCAATAAACATGGCTAATGTACCCTCGCTCCCAAACGGACACGGCGGCGCGCGGCGCACGCTTACGTCCGTTCGTCGCAAGGGATTTTTTCGCCATCGTTGCGCTCCGCGAAAATTATTCGAGCCGCTTTAAAATCAAAGTCATCACCTTGGTTTTGCCATCGGGCGGGCCTTTGATCGGCGGCGTTTTGACGTTCATCGTATCGCCCTCGACCACGACGTAGCGAAATTGGTCAGTGCCGACCCAGTTTTGAAAGGTCGCCACCTCAACGTGATGCATGATGCCCTCGGGCGTAATGTCGTAGGTGCCGGAATACGCAACATTGGTCGAAAATGCCAGCGCACGTTCCTCCGCCGGCGTGCTAAAACGATCGCCGCTAAGCGTTTTGCGCCCGTCAGCGGATAAATTCACGGTCATGCGCCCGCCGGGCGTATAGATCAAATAACCGTTCGGCTTCTCGCCGAACACATTGCTGATCTTGCCCGTTTCCGAATCTTCGGAAACCCACGACAATAACCGCCAAGTACCGACAACCGATTTGTCCGTAGCCGTTCCAATCGCCGGAAAGGACAGCGCACAAATAATCCCTAGCATTGCGAAAAATTTCAGAACCCGATTCATGGGATACCCCCGTTAGAAAGAATGGCAATAGTTTAGCCGAAGCGCGGGCTACCCAAACAACTTGGTGAGCAATTCGTCTCGACTAAGTTGATGTTGATGGGCGACGTCGTTGAGAATTGCCGCAAGCGTTCCTATCCGCAAGGGATCGTGATTTGGAATGGTGATGTGGTGTTCGCCATGTTCTTCCGTCGTAAGCCGCAGATGACTTCCACTTTGGCGGGTGACCTTGTAACCCAACGATCCAAGCGCATGAACGAGCTCGCGGCCTGAAAGATCGCGCGGAAATTTCATACCGCGATAACTTCTTCTCGCACAAAATGAAGCCGCACAATCTTCGGTACTTGGTCTTCATCAAAATGACAGCGAACCGCATCGCGCACATTCGCGTGCAACGCCGCCAAATCATCGCCCTCTGCAAAGATTGATTGACCCAGCGCGCGAGCTAAATACCCGCCTTCGGGCGCTTCTTCGACCATAAAAATGATTTCGTTCATGGCTCGAATTTTAACGTATTGTGGTGACGAATGGGGAATTCAAACCATGCGACGTTGCGCGTAGATTGGCGGCGAGGCACGAACCCCAACGTTGTTCGCGGTGCCCGAACGTTAGGCTTCCTACGTCAGCGCCAACCTACATGTTGTCATTGTGAGTTGCCTGTATCGGCGCTGCCTGTACCGCTCACAGGCCATACCGCATGCGCTCTCGCTGCCACCGCCCATGTCATCCTGAGCAACGCGAAGGATCTGCTTTCACGGCCGTTAAAAAGCAGATCCACCCTCGAGCGTAGCGAAGGGGTCAGGATGCAATACTGTTCACTTAGTATTTTTCAAGTGATTTTAATTTCAGGCGTGAAGTCAATGACAGGCGCGGGAGGTCGAGGTCGTGTAAATGATCGATACGGCGAATTTCTGCGCTTGACCATGCGTGGCTTGATTTTCCGGCGA
>JANOLP010000142.1:0-4994 GCA_031419835.1 Pseudomonadota bacterium
CAACAGGTGGGCGAATGGATCACCCATCTCGGCGCCTATCCGTCGCTGGAAATCGGGCCCCTGCTCGATAGCCACAAGTTCGATATCGGCGACATGATGCGCGAATCGTTGCAGGCCGAAGGTGCGGCTTTGGCGTTGTACCGGAACCTGCTCGATCTGGCGCGGGACAGTAGCGTGCCGCTCGAAGAGTTCGCGCGCCAGATGATCAGTCTCGAAGAGATGCACGCAGGCGAGGTCGACAAGATGTTGCGCAAGCCAGGCCAGCTCGCCGCTTTTGCCTCGCGCCAACCCTAGTTTATCCGCGTTCAGCAACCGGTTAGGAGGAGGGCGTCATGATTACGGATCACGAATTGGTCATCTTGAGCGAAGATATCCCGGCCGAAAATCTCAAGGCAAGCGATGTGGGTACCGCGGTTCGCGCCCATCCGGATAAGGGTTCCTTTGACGTTGAGTTCTTCTCGCCCGATGGGGAGACGACGCGCATTGTGACGGTGCCCGCGAGGTATCTAGCGTTGCACGAGGAACCAAGGCGAGACCCAGCTCCCGCCGCACGCAGGCTTGGTGCGGACGCCATGCGAGTCGAAGCCAATGGCATCACGGTCCACTACGAGTTGACGGGTCCGGAGGAGGCGCCGGTGGTGATGCTTTGCCATTCGCTTGCCGCGACGATGAACATGTGGGACGCGCAAATGGGATCACTCACCCAGCGCTACGGCGTTTTGCGTTACGACCTGCGCGGCCACGGCGCCACCGATGCGACCAGCGGCCCTTACACTTTGGATATGCTGGCCGACGACGCGCTCGCCTTGCTGGACGTGCTAGGCATTCATTCTTGTCACTTCGTGGGGCTTTCGCTCGGCGCCATGATCGGACAGGCGCTCGCCCTGCGAAAGGCACAGCCGCTGGTAAGCTTGACGTTGTGCGCCACTTCGAGCCGCACTGCGCCCGAGGCGCAGCCAATTTGGGACGACCGGATCAATACCGCGCAGAGCCAAGGCATGCCCGCTGTAGGCCCAGCCACACTCGACCGGTGGCTTTCGCAAGACTTTCAGCAGCGCGCACCGAAGGAAACACAACGTATCCGACACATGATCGAGGCCACCCCGGTCGCCGGCTTCGTCGGCTGCGCCCAGGCAATCCGCGGCCTTAATTTCACCGATCGGCTGAAAGGCATCGTTTTGCCGACGCTTATCCTGGCGGGCAAGGATGATCCCAGCACGCCGGTTGCCACCTCCGAAGTCATTCAGCGCGAGATCAAGGGCGCGACGATGGTGGTGCTGGATCATGCCATGCACTTATGCAACATCGAGCAAGCGCAGGCGTTCAACGACTCGCTGCGCGCGTTTTTGGATAAGTTAGAACCGGGTCATTTCTACGCTGGCCACTGATGGTCTAGCCCGTAGGTGAGAAAAGCGAAGCGCATTCTGACGCATGATGGCGATTATGTTTGCGTTTTCGTACCCTGATTAAAATTTGGTTGATCGCTTGTGTTTCCAAATGACCGTGATGGGCAAAATCAAAGGCGATGATGGTGCGATGCTTCAAACCGGCGTCGTACTGCGGTGCGTAAACGCAACCCAGAACTCACCACGCCACGAGCATTATGGATGCGGGGCCGTGGCAACACCATACCAGCGAGCCTCACCAATATTACCCTCGGGCCCTAGGAGCCTGTCGGACTTAAAGAATCGCCGCGAAAAAGCGGGTGAGCGAGGACAGATTTTGACGATTTCGCCGGGCAATAGCGGTTCCATTGCCCAAGAAAGCGGCGAAATATGGACCGCTCAGCGGCTTTTGCAGCCGATTTCCTTTAAGTCCGACAGGCTCCTAGGTCAGTGGCGAGGGGCTACCCCGTCCTGGCACTCGATAAAAAACTACAAATCGATTTCCAAATTGTCGATAAGCCGCGTGGCGCCAAGTTTAGAAGCCCCAAGAACAACCAAATGTTTTTCCTGCGGCTGCGGGGTCAATAAATCCTGCTGGCAACGCACGGAAATGTATTCGGTTTTCCAGCCGTGTTCGTCGAGATGCTTTACCGCAGCATGTTCGAGTTTGGCAAAATCCCACTCGCCGGCAAAAATAGCGCTGCGCACTTTTTGCAATTGCTGATTCAGGCGCACGGCTTCTTTGCGTTCACCGGTCGACAGATAACCATTGCGCGACGATAGCGCCAAGCCGTCGTCGGCGCGCACCGTTTCGGCGGGAATGATGTCGATCGGCAATTCCAATTGCCGCACCATGTCGCGCAGCACTAAATACTGCTGATAATCTTTTTTGCCGAAAATTGCGATCTGCGGTTGCACCATGTTGAAGAGTTTCAACACAACGGTCGCAACACCGCGAAAATGCCCGGCGCGAAATTCGCCTTCGAGAATATTCTGCAAGCTCGACGGCTCGACGGTGAACGTCTGCGGCTGCGGATAAATCTCTTCTTCCGTTGGCGCGAACACCACGTGGCAACCGGCCTCGTCGAGCTTTTCGCAATCGCCCGGCAAGGTGCGCGGATACTTGTTAAAGTCATCCTTCGGGCCGAACTGCAAACGGTTAACGAAAATACTCGCGACCAAACACGCCGCCTTGGGCTTAACGATACGAATGAGTTGGATATGGCCTTCGTGCAAATTGCCCATCGTCGGCACCAGCGCCACGCGCGGCTCGCCGCGCAAGCGTTCGCGTAATTCTTTAACGGTGTGGATGACGTCCATTTATTTTTCTTTTTGAAATTGAAGATTAAATAAATTTTGCGCACCCCCCTCACCCTGACCCTCTCCCCGTAAACGGGGCGAGGGAATGTCCCCTCTCCCGCGTAGGCGGGAGAGGGTTAGGGTGAGAGAGGGCGCTATGTTCATGAAACTTTGGCTTATAAAAAAGTTCGACAAACTTAGTAACAGTGTTCCGGGCCGGGAAAGGTTCCCGCTTTTACTTCCTTAACAAAATTCGCTAAGGCTGCAGTCACATTGCCGCCAGTCGCCATAAAATTTTTGACGAACTTTGCTTTTTTGCCGGGGAAAATATCGAGCAAATCATAAGCAAGCAATACTTGGCCGGAGCAATCGGGACCGGCGCCAATGCCGATGGTCGGCATCGTGAGACTTTCGGTGACTTGTTTCCCCAAGGTTGCCGGAACCGCTTCCAACACAACCATGGACATGCCGGCGCTTTGCAATGTTTTCGCGTCGCTGATCAATTGCTGCGCGCCTTCGTCGCTCTTGCCTTGCACGCGGAAGCCACCGAGCGCGTTGTAGGACTGCGGTGTTAAGCCAAGATGGCCACAAACCGGAATACCGCGTTTGACCAAAAATTCAACCGCTTGCGCCATCACCGCGCCGCCTTCGAGCTTCACCATATTGGCGCCTGCCCGCATCAGTTGCGCCGCATTATGAAACGCTTGCGCCGGGCTCTCGTGATACGCACCAAACGGCAAATCGCTGATCACGAAACCTTGCTTGCTCCCACGCACGACCGCGCGCGTGTGATAAACCATGTCTTCGACCGTGACGGGCAACGGGCTATCGTGGCCCTGCACCGTCATGCCGAGGGAATCGCCGATGAATAAAATCTCCACACCCGCCTGCTCCGCCGCGGCGGCAAAGCTCGCGTCGTAGATGGTTACCATGGTGATTTTTTCTTTGGCTTCGAATTTTTTTGCTAAGTCTTTTAGAGTCAGTCGCATAGTTCACCCCCTCAATAATAAGTTTCACGATCCGCGATTAAAAAACTCGCGGCCTCCGCGCATCGCGTTAATGCGTTGCAATAGTAATTCAAAATCGTCGCTGCGATCGACAAAATTTAAGCGGCTGCTGTTGACGATCAGCAATGGCGAATTGTCGTATTGATAGAAAAATTCCGTATAACTTTCCGCTAAGCGGCGCAAATAATCCTCGGAAATATTGCGTTCATACGCATTACCGCGCCGATTAACGCGTTCGATCAGCGCTTCCACCGGCGCTTGCAGATAAATCACCAGATCCGGCGCCGGTGCTTGTGGCGCGAGGTGTTGATAAATGCGCTGATAAAGGCTGAACTCTTCGTCGGTCAAGGTCATGCGCGCGAACAGCGGATCTTTCTCCAGCAAAAAATCAGAGATCGTCACTTTTTCGAACAGTTCGCGTTGCTTTAAATCGCTGACCTGTGCGACGCGCTGAAACAGGAAAAACATTTGCGTCGAGAAAGCATGGCGGCGCATGTCTTTGTAGAACTTCGGCAGGAATGGATTCGCGTCCGGCTCTTCCAACAACGCATCGGCGCCGAGGTGCTCGGCCATGCGCTTGGCGAGGCTCGTTTTGCCGACGCCGATCGGGCCTTCGATGACTACGTAGCGATATTTTTCGGGTAGTGCCATTTCTAATTCAATGAAAGACGGTTGTTAGAAAGCCCCTTCCCCTTCAAGGGGAAGGTTGGGATGGGGATGGGTTTGCGTGTATATTAAGGGCGACTGCAGACCCATCCCCACCCCTACCCCTCCCCTTGAAGGGGAGGGAATGTAGTTTTGAGGTTCGTGAAAATTCACTTAATCCACCATACGCTTTAAGCTCGGATCATTACAACGCTCAAGCAATTTCGCAATCGGCCCCTGTCCCGGAATCACCAAGTCCGGCGCGATCTCGCCAAGTGGCACAAGCACGAACGCGCGCTCATGCATACGCGGATGAGGAATCTTCAAGCTTTCTTCATCGACAATCTCATCGCCATACAGCGCGATATCCAAATCCAACGTGCGCGGCGCGTTGGCGAAAGAACGCGCGCGGCCGTGCCAGGTTTCAATTTTCAATAGCTCGTCGAGCAAGCGCCGCGGCGGCAATTCCGTTTCCACCGAGGCCACGGCATTCACAAAATCCGGCTGATCGGCATATCCCCACGGCGCGCTGGCATACAGCGAAGACGTTTGCAGCAAGCGCGTATTTTCGATTTCATCGAGCTCGGCGAACGCATCTTGGATCTGCATTTTCGGATTATCTAAATTAGAACCCAAGGCGATGTAAGCAACGATCTTC
>JANOLP010000143.1:0-9510 GCA_031419835.1 Pseudomonadota bacterium
ACCGCAGTTTCCGAAACAAGAATTCTCACTCGTTACGGCAACCACACTTCCGTCGGCTCAACGGGTTCCCGCCTACGCGGGAACAACAACTTGGCGCGATCCAACCCGTTCAATATTTTCAACGAGCTGAGTAGATTGACAAATATTTAATTACCGTGGTAATGTGTTTTTATGCCACTCGCTCAATCCAAATTAACTGCCCAAGGCCAAATTTCCGTTCCCGCAAAAGTTCGCAAGAAACTCGGCGTTGGCCCTGGCTCTATTCTCGAATGGGATGAAAGCAACGATCAAGTTGTTGTTCGCAAGGCCGGACGGCATACCTCGGCCGACGTGCACGAGGCTCTATTCACAAAGGTGCGCAAAAACAATCCCACGGTTGCCCCTAACGTCAAGGAAGGAATCCGAAAGCACGTACGCGAGAAGCATGCGCGCCGTTGATACCAACGCGTTGGTGCGACTATTGGTGCGAGATGACGCGGCGCAAGTACGTGCAGCCGAAACATTCGTTGAGAAGGGTGCATGGGTATCTCACCTTGTTTTGGCGGAAACGATTTGGGTGCTCGACGCAGTTTATGAACGAACGCCGACGCGGATTGCGAAAGCCATCGATCTGCTGCTCAACCACGAGGCGTTGACCTTGCAAGATGCGGATGTTGTCGCGTTGGCACTCAAGCATTTTCGCGCACGTCCGAGTATTGGCTTCTCGGATTGCCTGGTGCTTGAAATTGCGCGCAAGGCTGGCCATTTGCCGCTTGGCACATTTGATAGGAATCTTGCCAAGTTGGACGGCTCGCAACGCGTTTAATCTACTCATAGCTCTACACGTTGATCATGACTGGTTTGCTCGAAGCCGGCTTCCGATTTGGCGCAATCGGATTGCTTGGGTTGCTCGCGTTACTGATATTCCGACAAAGCCGCAGCCACACGCCTGCGCTCCTCGCCGTTGCTTTCGCCACTTCGCTAAGCGCGTACTTGGTATGTTCAGCGCCGTTTTAAAACGATCTGCCACGTGGGCTGCAAGCGTTTCTTCTCTTCGGCTGTCTTGCGAATCCACTGTTATTCTGGTTACTCGCCCGATCGATTTTTGAAGATGGTTTTCGCCTCGGCTGGCCGCATGCGCTACTGTTAGTCGCAATCGAAGTCGTCGGGTTTTGGTATGTATTCGGTTTGCATACATCTGACTTCAGCGCAACGTCACAGGCGCTAATTGCCAAGATTGTCGGTGGACTGCTACAAGCCAGCAACATCGGGTTTGTTATTGCGGCGCTGGCCACGCGGGCGCGGGCGCGCACCCGATCTCGTCGAGAGCCGGCGCGATTTCCGCACACGCTTCGTGACTATCGCCGGCGGATACATGGCCTTGGTGATCATGATCGAAGTATTCCTGCGCGCTTAGTACTATCAAGCGAAACGTGAGTAAATTTCCTTTTCTTGGGGCTTATGATTGACTTCTCGCCGCATAGGAAATAAATTGGTGGTTGGCGGAAAAGGCCGCGTGAAAACCTTATGCGCTCCGCTCTCGTCGAGTTGCTGGCACAAGCGCAATATCGGGATGATCGCCGCCAATAAGACGAATCCTGTGGCCAGCGAAAACGAGATGAGATATCAACACTGGCGAACACGGGTGAGTTACAGATGCGATTTACCGCTCAGCGTGGATAAACTTTCAATGCAATTCAAGATGCTGGTCTTACTTTCAAAAGTGCCCCTCTCGGTTCTTCATGCGCTGGCGGGGTTTGGCGCGTTCGTCGCGTTTTACGTAATTCGCTATCGCCCGCGAAGCGCCTACGAGAACATCAGCTATGCGTTGCCGGAACTTAACACCCAAGCGCAGCATGAACTCGTCAAAGCATACTGTCGAAATGCGGCGGACGTTTTGGTGGAGACGATCAAGGCCTACGGCATGAGCAAAGAGATGCTCACCGAACGAGTGCGGATCACCAATATTGACGTACTTGATAGATTCGTCAGAGCGAATCAGTCGATCATTTTGTTGGGTACCCATGTGGCCAATTGGGAGTGGGTGTTCCTATCATGCAGCATTCAACTGCCGTTCGTCATCAACGCCGTCTACAAACCGATGCGTAACGTCGGCCTAAACGCGTTCCTGCTGGCGACTCGATCCCGCTTCGGTGCCTCGCTGTTTACACCCGACGAAGCGTTGCGGGTGCTTGTGAAGAGCGGCGACAAACTTCGCGCAATTTCTCTCGTGGTCGATCACGTACCTGCGTCGAAAGATGAAGCACACTGGGTTCAGTTCCTGAACCGCGAAGCATCCTGCGTCGTCGGCTTCGAAAAACTTGCTCGCTTGCGGCAATACCCAGTGGTGCTTGCTTCACGCAGAAGGACTCGGCGCGGCCACTACGAAGTCACCTTTGAGATCCTCGGCGAGCCGCCGTATGATTCACAGTCATTTTATCTGGTCGAGCGCTACATGGCATCACTCGAGCAATCTATCAAAGCAAATCCGGCCGATTGGCTTTGGAACTACCGCCGATGGCGCAATAAAAAACCTTTCTATGCCTGAGCTAGCTCGAACTTTTGATTTGCTCTTGAGCGCTGTTGAGCTTGCTCTCAAAAAAAGCTGCCAGTATGCTGATCGTTGGGTAATCCAGAAAATCCTCGAATTCAAACATTTGCGGATAATACGCATCGATCGCTGCGTGTATTGCTACCAGAGCGAGCGAGTCTGCACCGCTATCGATCAAGCTGTCGTGAATGCCAATTTGCCGTCCGGTGATGACCGATTCACAGATGTTGCGCAGCGTGGTTTCAATAGCCGACAGCCGGAGCTTTCGCTCTGATCCGTCAGTTCGCACCAGCGCGCTAAGCGTCTGCAACGTATCGTCATAGTTGCCACTGCAAAAATTTTCCTGAAGAACGAAACGCTGAATCTTGCCACTGGTCGTTCGAGGCAAAGAATGTATCGGAACAACTGCACTTACTTCCAGCCCGGCACTTTCCGCGATCATCGCCCTAATCTGAAGTGCCACCGGCGCGAAGCTGTCGAGCGATCCGCGATGTTGCAAAAACATGGCGACGCTGTCGGTCGCGGCGTCGTTGCAACGAATCCCTACGCACACAATCTTTCCCTGCTCGACGCTTTCGATATCGACGCATAGCTGCTCAAGATCGTGCGGATGAATATTCTGCCCGTTCATGATGATCGTGTCTTTGCTCCGTCCAACGATGTAGAGCCCGCCGACGTAAACGCCCAGGTCCCCCGTGTCAAACCAGCCGTCGGCAGAGAAGGCATCGCGTAAAAGCGCGGAACGCCCGTAATAGCCCTGCATCACGTTATCGCCACGAATTTGAATGTGGCCAATCTGCCCGGACGGCAAGGGGGCACCATCATGATCGGTAATTCTTAAGGTACAACCGTTGACGGGATCGCCAACGCACACGAGAGGCAGTGTTCGATCCGAACTTGCGGGCGTCAATTTAGCAACCTCGCCAACTCTCAATGTATCGCGGGAAACGTGAACCACAGCAAGCTCAGCACCGGGCTGCGGAAAGGCCACGGCAAGGGTGGCCTCGGCGAGACCGTATACAGGAAAGACGGCCTGCGCATTGAGACCGTGTGGCGCCAACGCGGTGACAAAGTCCGCGCACAGTCTCGCAGAAATCGGTTCAGCGCCGTTAAAGATTAAACGCACGCACGAAAGATCAAGTGCGCGGGTTGCCGGGTTAACTGATTTTTTTAAAGCCCGTAGGTAGTGTTGGTACCCAAAATTAGGCGACCCGAGGATCGTGGCGCGTTTCTCACTCGCCTTTTCAAGCCAAACCCGAGGTCGGCGAGCGAACAACTCGGTTGGGAGGATGATCTGACGGATACCTAAAACCAACGGCAGCAGGTGGAATCCGACCATACCCATGTCGTGCGTCAGGGGCAGCCAACTGAGTACTGAGTCGCGCCCCGATATTTTTGCCGCGTCACGAATGCCGCAAATGTTGCTCAACACGTTACGGTGTGTTAGGACCGCGCCCTTCGGACTTCCGGTGGAGCCTGAAGAAAATTGAATAAAGGCGACATCGTCCGGCCGCGCATGATGGACAACGCCACTCTCCTGGTCGATTGCGATGTTCTCGATCAGCAGTGTACGGGTGCTCGCGAGCGATAGTGCCATATCAAGTTCTTTCGCCGACTCAACCAACCGTTCAAGCTGTCGCTTTTCGGTTAATAGACAAGGCTGTCGCAGCATCGTCAGTACGCTGAGCACTTTGCGTCGATGCTCTTTACTGTTTCCGGTGGCAAGGGGCACGGGCACGATCCCGCCCAGCAGGCAAGCCCATAGCCCGTCGATCAAGGCCAGATTGCTCGCCACACAAATAACCAATTCGTCGCCTTGACGGATGCCTTCGCTTTGGAAATAGTGCAACACGCGCAAAGCGCGCGCGCAAAGCGAAGCGTATGAAAGCGAATGTTCTCCGCCATGCGCGTCGAGCAATGTCACGCTCCCGTCACCTGTGGAACGGGCTTGCAGCGCTTCCGTCAACGTTTGAAAATCCATGCTTGGTTTATCCCCGACTTTCCAGCCTGACGTAAATCGGTGTCTGAGAACGAAGCGCAAAGCCCGCCGCGTAATCTCCCGGCACGCCGTCGACGTGTACGACATTGAACGCCCGCACAAACGTGGAGACATGAAGCAGCATTTCTTGCATGCTAAGTTCCTCACCAATGCAGTTACGCGGCCCCCGGCCATACGGAATGTACGCGTGGCTATGGCGATTGCGAACCAAGTCGGGAGCAAACCTGTCGGGATCAAAGACCTCCGGCTGCGGCCAGAAATCAGCGTGCCGATGAATGAGGTAGGGGGAGACCAATACATTCGTCTCTGCAGGCACATCGTATGGGCCGATCCGCGACCGCGCTTCGGCCCTGCGGGTGATCACCCAGATTGGCGGGTAAATGCGCAACGCTTCCTGTATTACCTGCCTGGCGTACGGAAGCGACGCAATATGAACAGTAGACGGCACGGCGTCGCCGACCACTCGATCAGTCTCCTCGCGAAGCAATTGTGCAATCTTCGGATTTGTGGAGATGGCATACCAGACGGACTTGAGCCCGGTCGCGACGGTCTCGTGACCCGCCGTGAGGATGCTAAGGATCTCGTCGACAATCTGCTGGTCAAGCATTGCATTGCCGGTGTCGCGGTATCGGGCATCAATGAACATGTTGAGGAGGTCAAATGGAGGGTCTCGCCGCGCACGTCTTGCCACGATCAGCTCCACAATGCGTGTTCGTACATATTTTGTGTGCTTGAGGAAGATTAGGCTACTGCGCGTGTCTTGCCGCATTGGTGCCGAGAGGCGGTGAAGAAATTGCACACCAACTGCATTGAGCAGGTCATCGGCGTCGACGCTGAATACCGCTTGCAGATTAAAGTTGAGACTAAGGTCAAGCATATCAGACGTAAGTTCAATCAGTTGTCCTTCGTCCGCGCGTCTCTGCCAGCGCTGTAGAAGCGCTACGTTGCCAGCGGTCGTATATTGATTGAAGCTGGTTAGCACATCGCCATGAAAGCAACGCTGCAAGAGTTTTCGCTGCGCTTTCCAGTCGTTACCCTCGCTCATCAGCAGCCCGTTACCAAGCACTAGCGCCATCTGACCATTGACCATAAAACGTCGATAGTCAGCATGCCGCGTGGATAATACCTGCTGCGCGTAATCAGGATGGGCTACAACGTATGTTGCGGCTTCCTCGCCCTCGGTTGAGAGAGAGTAGATGTCACCATGCTGGTGCTGTAGATCAACCAGCCGCTGCAACGTCCCGGGTAATAACTCAAGATTGATGACCGATTGCGCGCCTGGAGGTAGCTCGCCTATTTGCGCCGATGAGAGGGGTTCAACAGGAAGCATCTAGACAGATCTCAATCCGCATTAATTTAGGTGTGATGGGGTACTGTAAATGATGAGAAATTTGATGGCAATGCGAGCCACATTCGGCAGAAAAGCGAGACGAGCTAATGCAACTAGTATGCAATTTCAAAAAACGCCAGAGATAAACTTGTCGCGCGCATTTATCTTAACCCCCCAGGTCATCTACAATCGTCTGTCTAGTACTAAGTAAATATCAGCATCTGGTTTTAAAGCTAACTGCTCGATCCCTTAACTGCCTCGTACTCAGGGTTTCTCCAAGACGTTGTCCTTTCACCACAAGGAAAGGTCGCTGAGCGTGCACAAGATACTGCGGTTTTTTATAGGGCTTTAAGCGCCTATGGACACAGCACCATTGCGCGATCGATCCACAATGCGTTCAAATTGTAGCAGAAGTTTAAAAAATAATCGGGACTCGGCGTTGTGAAACTGTCGTCGGTTCTAAGGCAACGCGATTCAGAAATTCGAAAGTCGCGAAGTGGTTGAGATACATCAAACGTTGTAAGTGAACGTGGGCGTTTAGAACGCTTACCCCTTAATCACCGCAGCCGTATTAGTACCTTTTGCTGCGATGCCGACTTGGGCGCAACGGTAGGTAAGCATTGCAATAGCTACGTAATGTAGCTACAATCTGCGTAATGTTCACGTGGCATGAGTTAAAACGTCAAGAAAATCTCGATAAGCACGGCATCGATTTTGACGACGCTCAACTCATCTTCGCGGGCTATACGGTCACCGCAGAAGATAGCCGCGAAGCGTATGGGGAGCCTCGTCTGCTCACGTTGGGATTGCTGCACGGCGTTGTGGTCTCGGTAACGCATACGCCGCGTGGTGATGACGATCACATCATTTCAATTCGTAAGGCAACCAAATATGAAAGACGTTTCTACTTCTCGCAAATCCCGGACTGACGTTAAGCGTTTAAAGTCGCTGAAGGACGCCGCGATCGTCATTGACAACGATGCGCCGGCTTGGACGCCGGAACAGTTCGCGCGGGCGATTGTCAGAAAAGGCCTCGTCACCGTGCCAAACAAGTCGCTGGTTTCGCTTCGCATCGATGCGGACGTACTCGCCTGGTTTCGCGCGCGCGGCCGCGGATATCAATCGCAAATGAATGCTTTACTCCGAGCCTATATGAAGGCACATAGGTGAACCGTTATCGAGGTACGAAGTTACCGAGTGATTCGAAGGGCATGCCAGCACTGGGTTCCGCCGCCATTCCTCCCATCGTTACCGCGAAGGCGGGAACCCCGCGTCGTTACGCGAAGTGTTGAATCGCCACAATCGCGTAGCTTAAACCAAACATTCCGAATTTCCGTCACCCACCAAGAAATACAGCAATCTAGAGGCTAAAGCGCCGGCCACATTCCCAAAGAGTGACCGGCCTGCAGCCCAGTATCCGCGCGGCGTTCCAAGCACGCGTTGCCACGAAGCAAGCAGGGTGCGGTTCGTGGCATGCCAATGCAAATGCAAATGCGGCTTCGCAAGACCTCAACCCACCACCACGTTGCAGCCAATTCACAGTAAAGAAAACCGTGCCGCCGGGATGCTAGGCGCGTCGGTAATTAGGCATGACGAAAGTATCGCAACGGTCAACATGCGGTGCTATAAAATTTCGCCCTGCGGGTACTTACGGCGCCGGATGCCCTATTTTCATACCCGATTCGTATTCCGCCTTTGTCAACCAGCTAATGTTAGAAAATGTTTCTCGCTGGGTTAGTTTGAAATTAAGCTCAGTTAATGCAACGTCTAGAGCGGCAGGAGACTGTTCGAATCGATTATCGATGCTTCCTATCTCTTGCGATGTTAGTAACCACGGACCGGGGTACTGAAGTAAAAACCAACATGTCCTGCCATCGCGTTTTCCTGTCAACTCCCATCCATAAAATGGATGTTGCAATGGTGTAGAAACTTCAAGCCCAATATTCTCTAAAATATCTTTTAAGTGAACGCATACATTGAAACCCGCAGGAACCTCTATATCTCCCGATTCCGATAACTCCGAATCATCGGGTAACGATGTATCAAACGTTACAAATGTACGTCGCGCGCACATTAGTCGTTTCCGAAGTACAAATAGCCACCCGTGACACCGGCCGCACCTGTTGCACCAACTGTAATCTTAAGAGATGGTGGCGCGCCATGCCAAAGTCGTTCGCTGCCACTAAATTTCTCTAGACCAAGCGCTCGCCGGCTCCAACTTCCTCCGATGGATTTAGGAAAACGTGTTACATAGAAATTGGGGTCAACCTTGTAATGCAACTCATAGAAATTCCCCCTGCTAATACCACTAGGCTTAAGAACATTTAGTCGGCTATCGCTAATTACTGTAGGTAACCTAACCGACGGGGGACGAAATGATGGCCCATTCCTTGGTATTCCGTTGCAAGATATTCCGCTTGAGCCGGTGAAATCCCCTGCTCAATATACTTCGCTAATTGAATTTCTGAATTACTCCCCGGAATTTTAAACCCAAGCCCACCCCCACGCAAAGCATTTACCCCTCGACTTGTTAGTGCTACCGCACTACGCAAGGAACCTGCAACCCCCGCAGCAAGCAAGGCCCCTTCGCCCAACGCGCGGCCGGCCTCAAAGAAATTGTCGTTGTCGAGCGCTTGGCTAAATCGATCCGGCAGTGTACTTCCGCTCCAGATGCCGCCGGCAGTTTATAGGAATTTCGAACACCCTTTCTGGCCAACCATCAATGTATCGCTACGCCGGCGAAGCCTCAATTGCCGCTCAACGAGCAGCGTCGTGGACTGAAAATTGCTACTTTGCGCAGATATGTCGAGCCGTTGATGGGCTAGAACGGGCTGACTTCGCAACGTCGTCGGCGTTTGCCCGGCCGCCGGCCGAGTGCGATCCTCGGCTTGCGTTGGGCAACCGGTTTCGGCTTTCAAGCCGCTTGGAACAGATGGCCCGAGGCCCGCCACTCTAGTTGGCATGCGGGTGAGCGCGGCGGGGCGCGGGTGGGCAAGCCCAGGTGAGCCAGGATTCGCACAATGACCGGCGTATCCTCGATAGCCGCGATGATCTTCAAGGAACCGCCGCAGTTCGAGCAGTATTCGATGTCGATAGCGGCTCGCGAGGCGTCTGCCTGCAAGGCAAGGCTATGCGGCTCCCAGGCCATGCCGTGCCACCAGGCAAGCAGGGTACGGATCGTAGCGACCCGACTCTGCCCGTTCCTATATCGTTTGGCCTATTTACGTTCTCCCCGCAAAGCGGTAATGTTGCAAAGGTTTCCGGGGCATCCCCAACTTACGATTAGCACGCCGGAGGCATGTTATGAACAAATGGATCGATGTCGTCACGAATCCTCTTGGAATTGCGGGTTTCGCGCTGTTTCTTGTTTTTACCTTTGTCAGCCGCAGCCGACGGCCGCTCGAACGCAATGTATTCATGGGATGTGCAGCCTTGGCTTTATTGGCGGGATTGGGCCTGGCCTATCGAAACGCATCCGAACCCCTTCCCCCACCAACGGTCGCCCAGCCGCCGCATCCGCTATCGATCCCCGCCCCGCAAGCCGACCCAGTTCCCGCCAAAGCTCAAGCGCCTGAACCCTCGCCAGCCAAATCGGGGCAAGAAGCCAACGCCGATCGCGGCGGCACTGCCATTAACATCGGTGGTGACGTC
>JANOLP010000144.1:0-2301 GCA_031419835.1 Pseudomonadota bacterium
ATTTTCACACTCTCAAACTTGCGGCGCGCGAAGTTGGCGGCATGCAGATTCAAAATGCCGGCACCATAGCCGGAAACATCTGCAACGCCTCACCCGCTGCGGACGGCGTGCCCGCGTTGCTGGCGCTTGGCGCGAGCGTCGAACTGCGTTCCGTTGACGCAATAAGGCAAATACCGCTCGCGGAATTTATTCTCGAAAATCGAAAAACATCGAGACAATCTAAGGAATTGCTCACTGCCATTCTCGTTCCGAAATGGGGTGAAAATTCTCGCTCCACATTTCTGAAACTCGGCGCGCGAAAATATTTGTTGATCTCGATTGCGATGATCGCCGCTTGCGTTGAACTCGACGAAAATGGAATCATCACGAAAGCGGGGATCAGCGTCGGTGCGTGTTCGCCTGTAGCGCGACGACTGCGCGAACTCGAAACGAAACTGATCGGCCAGCGACTAAATGCATCGCTCGCGGATATCGTTACGCCGAGCGATTTTGCCTCGCTTTCGCCGATTGCGGATGTTCGCTCGTCTGCCGACTATCGCACGGACGCCGCGCTTACGCTCGTCAAACGCGCATTGAAGGAATTGGCTGATGAATAAGCCGTTCCAATCGGAGATTGCTAACGTCGTCGAGCATTCGATTTCGTTTCGTTTAAACGGTGGCGAACGAAATGTTATCGCCGAGCCATCGGCGCGGCTCGCTGATGTTTTGCGCGATCAACTCGGACTTACCGGCACGAAGATCGGCTGCAATGCAGGCGATTGCGGCGCGTGCACGGTGTTGATCGATGGCGATCAAGTCTGCGCGTGCCTCACCGCTGTCGCGCAAGTCGAGGGCCGCGCCGTCACGACGGTCGAAGGGTTGTTGGAAAACGGCATGATGTCGCGCCTTCAGCAATCCTTCCATAGACACGGCGGCGCGCAGTGCGGCATTTGCACGCCCGGCATGTTGATGGCAGCAACGGATTTGTTGAACAAAAATTCGCATCCAACGGAAGTGGAAGTTTTGGACGCGCTCGGCGGCGTGTTGTGTCGCTGCACCGGTTATCGAAAAATCATTGAAGCAATCCTGGATGCGGCGAATGGTCCCCTTATGCCTTGTACGAGCGCTGTTCCCAAAATGCCATTGGCCTGCGAGGCAGTAGGGACGCGGGTTTCCAAGGTGGATGGCATCGCGAAAATAACCGGCCGCGAGCGATTTGGCGCGGACAATATTCCGGCAGACGCGCTGTGGTTGCGCGTGGTGCGGGCGAAACATGCGCGCGCGAAGTTCACGTTTGGCGATTTCGCCCCGCTGTACGAAAAATATCCTGGCCTCGTGAAAGTGTTGACCGCGAACGATGTGCCGAGCAACGGCTTCGGTATTTATCCGACCATCAAAGATCAGCCGACGCTCGCCGATGGCGAGGTGCGCTTTCCGGGTGAAGCGATTGTGGCGTTGGTTGGCACCCGCGCAACGATTGAGGCGATTGCAGATGACGAAATCCCGATTACCTATCAGCCGCAACAACCCGTCCTAACGCTGCAACAAGCCATGGCGGCGAGCGCGACGTTGGTCCAACAGGACAAGCCCAGAAACTTGCTTATCGAAGGCCGCGTAAGTCGCGGCGATGTCACCGCAGCCGCAAAAGAATGCGCGGCAATTGTGACGGGCGAATTCAACACCAGCTTCGTCGAGCACGCGTACATCGAGCCGGAAGCCGGTTGGGCACAACGCGTCGGCGATCGCTTGGAAATTCACGTGACGACGCAAACGCCGTACATGGATCGCGACGAAATGGCCATCGTCATGAAGCTTAAGACCGAGCAGATTCGCGTCTTGCCGACGGCTTGCGGTGGCGGGTTTGGCGGCAAGCTCGATATGTCGGTGCAGCCGCTTGTTGGCCTCGCCGCGTGGTTGCTCGATCGTCCCGTTGCTTGCGTTTACCAGCGTCCCGAGAGCATGGCCTCGACAACGAAGCGCCATCCGGCAAACATCAAAGTGCGCTTCGGCGCGGATGCGCAAGGCAAATTGCAATTCGCCGAATCCGATTCAATTTTCAACACGGGCGCCTACGCGAGCTGGGGGCCGACGGTGGCGAACCGTGTGCCGATTCACGCGACCGGGCCTTATTTCGTGCCGAACGCGCGCACCAGCGGAAAAGCGATATTTACGAACAATCCGCCCGCTGGCGCGTTCCGCGGTTTCGGCGTGCCGCAAGCCGCGATCGCGCATGAAGCGATGATGGACGATCTCGCGGAAAAATTAAACATCGATCGCTGGGAGATTCGCCGTCGCAACGCGATTAAAGTGGGTGACACGACC
>JANOLP010000145.1:0-3641 GCA_031419835.1 Pseudomonadota bacterium
TCGACAATCGCGCGCTCGGCATTGCCATAAACCAACAGATCCGCCTTCGCATCGACCAACACCGAGCGGCGCACTTTTTCCGACCAATAATCGAAATGCGCGATGCGGCGCAGGCTCGCTTCGATGCCGCCGATGATGATCGGCACGCCGCTGTAGGCTTCGCGTGCGCGCTGCGAATAGACGATCACCGCGCGATCCGGGCGTTTGCCGCCGATGTCGCCGGGCGTGTAAGCATCGTCCGAGCGCACGCGGCGGTCCGACGTGTAGCGATTCACCATCGAATCCATATTGCCGGCCGTGATGCCGAAAAATAAATTCGGTTTGCCGAGCGCTTTGAACGCATCGGCGGATTGCCAATCGGGCTGCGCGATAATGCCGACGCGAAAACCTTGCGATTCCAACAAACGGCCGATGATCGCCATACCAAAACTCGGATGATCGACGTAAGCGTCGCCGCTGACGACGATGATGTCGCAAGAATCCCAACCGAGCGCCTCCATTTCGGCGCGAGTCATCGGCAAATAAGGCGCGGGGCCGAAACGCGCTGCCCAATATTTGCGATGGGAAAAAATGTCTTTTGGCGTTTGTGTGGCGAGTTGCATAGCGTGATTTTACTCCTCGCCGCCCAATTGCCCCGATATTCCCGTCGTCGCCGCGCCGGGAAAGCCTTGAAGAACCGCATGGATATTGGCTCGCAGGGCATATTTAGCGCGCCGAATGGGCTGTTCGGCAAGCCCAAATAGCGGCACAATCTGGCAATCGAGGTGCGACCGGCACCATTTTTTCGAACGGGAGAACAACATGCGTTATGCAACATTCATGCTATTTGCCGCCGTCGCCGGACTCGCGATCGCTGAAGACATCGCACTCGATGACAACGCGATCACCACCATGGTCAAAGGCAAACGCTTGGGCGCGACGGGGCCGTCCGCCGCGAGTTTTCGCCTTACGTTCAAAGACGACGGCACGCTTGCCGGCAACGAAGTGAAGTTTTTCTTCCCGGCGCAAGACGACAAAATTTATTTGACGTTTAACTGAGCGTCATGGATCTCGGGTGGATTTTTCTTGTTGTTGTATTACTGTTCATTGGCTGGTTTTTATTCGATCGGCCGGTTGAGCCAGGAGAAACATTGACGGCGAGTTTGCTCAACGTGAAAGCGTTGCCATCATAATCGGGACCACCGAGCGCGGATGTGACCATCAAATTTGCCGATGGCACAACCGCGTTGATAAAAGTCGAACACCCCGGCACGATCGATGCCGGAAATCAAATTACCATTCGTAAACTTAAACGGCGAATTTCCGGCGCCGTGTCTTACGAACTAATGCGCTAAGAAACACGAATGCTTTTCTCGAATCGAGGATTCACTTAGTTGTCATTCCCGCGTAGGCGGGAATCCATTTGGCATTTCTTTTTGCGACGGCACTATGGATTCCCGCCTACGCGGGAATGACACCGTTAAACGCAATGAGATGCCTGGAAAGCCGCGCCAATAGCGGCTCTCAGGCCATCATATAGAATGTTATTGCGCGCGACGCCGCGCTTAAGCCGTCGGCGTCACATCAATCGGCTGATCACCGCTACGCTTCGCCGCTTGGCGTTTCAGCGATTCGTACAACTCCGCCGGCAACAAACGATAGGCCAAACTCAACAACGCGCTAACGATAATTGCATCGTCGATCCAGCCGAGAATCGGTATGAAGTCGGTAATAATATCCAGCGGGGAAAACAAATAAAGTGCCGCAGCCACGGCAACCACTTTCGCTGCAAACGGCGCGTTCGGATTACGCAGCAGCAACCATACCGTCGTCGCCTCGCGTTTCAGAAATTGCCACAACACGCCCAGTTTCAACAATCGTCCCATCCTAACGCCTTTCTACGAATCCGACATAACGCATCATATATCGATCCACGACACGAGAATTCAAGTGGTAGTTAAACGATATCGTGCGCCCTGGTTGCCGCGATCGACGCATCAAGCGGCTACTGGCTCGATCCGGCTTTTCCACCCTAAACGGGTTTCTTTCAAGATGATTTTAGATTGCGTAACCTGCTCGACAATTTTAAGCCGATCCATTACACGCTTAATCGCTTCGTTGCCGTCATCGTGCTCCGCCCATATTAGGCGAAGGTGTTTATCCGCCAAAAGCGGAATCTTGCCTTTCTTCTCCCAGATCGCCACGGCCTGCTCCGTATTCCCGAAAAGTTGGCCGAGCGCCTTTTGCGACAAACGCAAATGCAGCCGCAAATAGCGAAATTCCGCCCCGGTAAGCCGGCCGGGTTTTTTTGTAAGCGCGGCACAAATAGCGCGGGTTAGTCCCGGCACGTCTTCTATTGCGACTGCGTTACCATAAGCTGTCTTCTTGATGGCGAAACCATTAGCAAGCCATACGTTGTGCAGCTCGCCATCGGTAAATTTATACATTGCAACTATTCCCATCGTCGAGTTCTGATACGACAATACTCTTACGACGAATCCGGGGCGCGGTTCACGAGTCGCCCAGTCGCACCTCAGTCAAAACAGCGGTCTGCGGAACTCCGCGTCCTTCCAGTCCATTTGGATCTGGCGGGATTCAGTTCTTTATGGCTCACCCGTAGTTGGTCTTGGCAATGCAGCACTACGCCGAACGCGGTCGCGTAAAAGATCTAAAATTTTTTCTTGGATTTCCTCGTCAGCAACACGTTCTGCGATCAATTCGCGCAAACGCTGATCGCGGGAACCTAAAAATGCTTGATACGTTAACAAAAATTCTTTCGTCTCCTCCTCGGCTCTTGGGAGACGAACAATGCTTCGCGTCTCGTCACTGCGCTTCTCATTGCATGATAGTGCGAGTAGTTCAGCATGTACTTTTGAAGGAGTATCAACGAACCCAAGTTCCTTCTTCCCACGTCGAAAGCGTACACCAACGCTGAGCATGTCATGTTTAACATCGGCAAGGCCCTCCATCGGTACTTCTACTGTGATGTAATCATGGCGATTTGTCCGCTCTCGGAAAATATCACGATAGGTCTTGAACCACCGCGGCTCTGTAGCCTGTAGGCTATTTGCGATTTGGAGCGCAAGATCCTGTGCGCTCACCGCGCCTTTGCGTTTGCTAGTGTTTTTATTGAGGATCGCCTGCTCTTCTTTCTTTCGCGTTTGCTCAAAGAATTCTCTTAGGTAGTCGTAAAGGCGATCAATCCAAATCTCACGTTCCTTGTGGGATGAAACACCGAGCAATTCAAGAACTGCGTGATCAAGCTTGCGCCGATCAGACATGTCCAGCTCGCACACGTCCGACAGTGCTCCAAGGTCCGCCGCGCGGCCTTGTTTCTCGTATCTCATCCGGCGCATGCGGTTCTCGCTCAGAAATTGCAACGAGGACCTTTGCGACAACACATCAAAAGTTGAACTTACTAGCTGCCGGACTTTCTTGCTCGCTAGATTGATATTTGGAACTAGCATCATGCTGACGTCAACGACCATCGTGCTCCAGTTACCTTCATTACCCATCGGCCGCCCGAACTGAAAAGAACTCAATAATACCCATGACGAATTGAGAATGCCGCCCCAAAGCAAGGGATCGTCGACGGATCGGGGATAAACTTCATATAGCCTGCAATTCGCAATCAGTCCGTTGGGGTTCGTCGGGGCAATGTG
>JANOLP010000146.1:0-1726 GCA_031419835.1 Pseudomonadota bacterium
CTTCGACGATGCAAAGCGAACTGCCGAGATCGAGAGGGCAAAAAAGGAAATTCAAACCTTTTGCGTCCTGCGATGATGATATGTTGTCGCGAAATGGCATACACATAAAACTTTTTGCATATGCAATCAGTATTGCCAGACATCTCGGGGGTTCATGTTTTATAAGTTGCTTTGCCTCGTGCCGCTTCCAGATTCCCTCCCGGCAATACCTACCTGGAGATCCGCGTAGATGTTACGTCCTGGCGAGGTGCTTGCCACTATGATGGCGCATTTTTGGGAAGAGGCGACCTCGCATGCAGTGAACGTGACCCGTGGGTTTACCGAGATCAAACGCCCCACCTTTACCGTCACCGAAGGTCAGGCGCCGCAACACTTCCGTGAAACCGTGGCGGATACGGGCCGCATAAAGCAGTTGCTGTTCGGGGGCTTTCAGCGCTGCCTGCACAATGAGCAGAAATTCGATTCGGACACTGAGCGCCGTTTTTGCATCGTCCTCGAGCGCGATGCGCTGAAGTGGTTCAAACCGGCGAAGGGACAGTTCCAGATTTACTACAAGCAAGGGAGAGAAGAGCCCGAATACGTTCCTGACTTTGTCGCCGAAACGGATTTGACTAATTGGTGGAAACCAAGGCGCGGACGGACGTCAACACGCCGGAAGTCCAGGCCAAGGCGGATTCAGCCGCGCGTTGGTGCAAACACGCGTCAGGCCACGTAGCCGACGTTGGGACCAAGCCGTGGAAGTACCTGCTTCTGCCTCACGACGAGATCGTCGAGTCGAAGCGACTACCGGAATATCTGCGTTTCGAGGTAAAGAGGTAGGTCACGCTCGCCGACTACGACAAAACGAAGGAAAGTGGATGGCATCCCCAATCGAACGCATCTTGATTTAGGCCAAGACGTATTCGTCGCCAAGCGCGGCGACATGAAACGGATGTACCCGGCGCCATTCCGGCTCATCAAAGAAAAAATCCTGAATCCTGTTTTCTATTCTAGTCACTTGCGCCCGTCCAACTCAAAAACACAACTGGCAGGCCGGAAAACCGCACCAATGCTTGCCGTGTGACAGCGAACGCTCACCGGTGCAATGGATCCGCGCCAACACTGGCGCTCCGGGCAAATAAATCCCAACCGATAAGAGGTGGGATTTATTTAAGGAATTGGTGGAGACGAGGAGGATCGAACTCCCGACCTCCGCATTGCGAACGCGGCGCTCTCCCAGCTGAGCTACGTCCCCGAAAATTAAATTCTATGCCGATTGGCTATCGGAAACAATGGGCAATTAGTTCTTTCTCAGGTTTCGCGCGCCGGCGGTACTTTTCGATCAGCCCAGGCCACCATACCGATTCCGCCGACAATCATCGGCATCGAGAGCCACTGCCCCATGCTGAAATTGAGCGCGAGTAGGCCAAGAAAATCGTCTGGCTCGCGGGTGAATTCGGCGAGAAAGCGCAAGATGCCATAGCCGATTAAAAACACGCCGGACGCCGCGCCGAGTGGGCGGGATTTACTGGTGAAAATCCACAGTATGATAAACAGCAACAATCCTTCGCCGGCCGCTTGGTACAGTTGCGAGGGATGGCGCACAACGTTATCGACGGCCGGGAACTGCATGCCCCACGCAACCGTCGTCTCCCGTCCCGGCAATTCCTGGTTGATGAAATTGCCGATGCGGCCGAACATCAATCCCGGCGGCACGAGCGGGGCGACAAAATCGGTTACGGCGAAC
>JANOLP010000147.1:0-6813 GCA_031419835.1 Pseudomonadota bacterium
CCTCCGATCCGCCGTTTTAATCCATCGCGCCGTTCGGTTCGTCCTGCCGGGTACCACCCGGCTCGTGCTGCCCTCACCGCACTCGGTCACCCTTTCCGCCAAATTTACAAAATGACGCGCTTTTACAACCCCGCTAACAGCTGGTTAAGCGCGTCGATCGGCGCCGTGAACACCGTCGTTCCCGTCCCGAAAAGGGGATAAACGTAGGCGGGAACCCAGCGTCGTTAGCCGACGCCGCTATCGAGCGCAAAAAGCCAAACGTTGCGAATTTCCGTTGCCCAGCATCGGATACAGCAATCGAGAAACCATCGCGTTGGCCACATTTACAAATCGTGACCGGCCTGCAGCCCATTATCGATGCGGCGTTCCAGGCATGCATTGCCACGAGGCAGGCGGGGCATGGTTCCTGGCATGCCAACACAAATTTAGCGTCGCAAGACCTGTTGCCGACGGCTTAACGGTAGGTTGCGGGTGAGGCACGAACCCCAACATACTGCACTTGTTGATTGCAGAAATTTGCCTAGGTGCGCGCGCGGTTGAGTGCGTGGTCGCCAACTTGAACATAAAATTTGTTTCGTTTGCAATCATGTTGGGGTTCATTCTTCACCCCAACCTACATTTTTTGACCTCCGCCAAGAACCGCGCCCACATTGCCTTCCTTTGAATTCATGTTGAAGTTTATGCTTCAACCCAGCTACGGTGCCTAGCGCTTCGTCACATCTCGCAGTCGTCTGGTAAAACTGCGCAATGACGCGCTGAGCAATTTTCGCGGTGAAATATTCTCTGCGTAGGCAACGGTCTTCGCGAGTATTTCGTAGCGGTGTTGGTGTACCAGCGCACGCGGGCTCTGCGTAGTTAGCGGATCGCGCTTTAACTTTGAAGCCAGTCGATCGGCGACGCTGCGTTCGACGTAAAGGGGAATGTTTTGCGCGTAATACCACGCCACATCCGGGCTGTCCCAAATTTGTTCCCGAATTACATCAAAGCAAACATAACCCCTTTTACTGAATTTTTCGAACCAGTAAGCGGGATATTGCTCATTGACGTGACCGGAACCGCCTTGGAATGGTATAGCTGCGGACCATAACACTACCGGCGAGAGCGCAGTGAGGGAATCGACGAATCAATCCGAATAAAACTGACAACCATAAATTTCTAGTTGATTCGAACGACTCATTTAATCTCGGGACTCCAATGCACGTACAAGTATGATTTATTCGATCCGATCGTCCACTACCATATGACAACGTTACGCGAATAGCAATTTTGATCGCCCTTGTCGCCAGCTTTGAATCTATCGCCAAGCGCGCGAATCGTCAATTGTCGTCACAGGCGGGTTTAATCTCGCGGCACGTTGCCACGACGCTTACTTCACGTAGCTCCTGGCACGGCATGCTTGGTGAGCGAGTATTCATGCGCCTCCTGGCACGATGGCCTGGAATAAACTCAGTAACTCTACAATAAGAATTAAGGAAGCTCTGATTTAGTCAGATTTCGTCGCAATCCTGCGTTGCTCGCAAAAAATTGTTCCTTACATATCATACATATGCTGCGTCACAATTTTTCGTTCGCGCCTTGTCTTGCTTAGAACTCTGACTAAATCAGAGCTTCCTTAAAACTTCACCATCACATGTCTTGCAACCGTGTAATCCTCCAACGCATACATGGAAAGATCTTTGCCATAACCACTCGATTTCAAGCCACCGTGGGGCATTTCGCTGACCAGCATGAAATGGGTGTTGATCCAGGTGCAGCCGTATTGGAGTTTTTTCGCGACCTTCATTGCTTTCGAAATATCTTGCGTCCACACCGATGACGACAGGCCGTAATCGGAATCGTTTGCCCACGCGATTGCTGCGTCGGTATCGCTAAAGCGGGTGATCGATACCACCGGGCCGAATACTTCTTTGCGCACGATTTCGTCGTTCTGCAGTGCACCGGCAATAACGGTTGGCTCGTAGAAAAATCCAGCGCCAGCGCGAGCGTTACCGCCCGCTGTAATTTCTATATGGCTCACTTGCCTTGCACGGTCGACAAAACTCGCGACGCGATCCCGTTGGCGCGCGCTGATGAGGGGGCCGATTTCCACGTCGGGCTCGTCTTGCAAACCCATCTTGATCGACTTCACCGCACTGGATAAATCGGCGACTAAGTTATCGTAAATTTTCGCGCCGGCGTATAGGCGACATGCCGCCGTGCAATCTTGGCCGGCGTTGTAATAGCCGAAGGTACGAATGCCTTCGACCACCGATGCCAAGTCGGCATCGTCGAACACGATCACCGGTGCTTTGCCGCCGAGCTCAAGATGGGTTCGCTTGAGGGTTGCGGATGCGGCGCTTAAAATTTTTCGTCCCGTTGCGACATCGCCGGTGATCGATACCATGCGCACGCCACTGTGCTCAACCAATGGTTGTCCGACGCTTGTGCCGCGGCCGCAGATGACGTTTAACACGCCTTTCGGAAAAATATCCGATGCGATTTTTGCGAGATACAGCGCGGTCAAAGGTGTTTGCTCCGACGGTTTCAATACCACCGTGTTGCCTGCCGCCAATGCCGGTGCGATTTTCCACGTGGCCATCAAATGTGGATAATTCCACGGCGCGATGGAACCCACTACACCGATGGGATCGCGCCGAATCATGCTGGTGTGGCCGGGTAAATATTCGTTCGTCACCGTACCGCTCATACAGCGTGCGGCGCCGGCGAAATAGCGATAGCAATCGGCGACGGCGGGAATCTCGTCGCCGAGTGCGCGCGCGTAAGGCTTACCACAATTGAGCGATTCCAAGCGCGCGAATGTTTCGGCATTCGCTTCGATCGCGTCGGCAAGCTTTAACAACATACGGGAACGCTCCATTGGCGTGGTCTCGCTCCAGGTTTCAAAAGCTCGGCTCGCAGCTTTCACCGCTTGATCGATTTGCTCGACCGAGGCCTCGCGCACTTCAACCAATAGTTCGCCGGTCGACGGATTGAGCAGGCGCTCGACTTCGCCCTTGCCGGTAACGAACTGGCCATCGATGAAACAATCGGTAATCGGTTTTACGGATAATGTCGACATAATGTTCTCCTAAAAATCAGTGGGCGGCGGGCGCTTCGTCGCCGCGCGTGAGCCAGTAGGCGGCGATGATGGGAATAAATGTTAACGCAATGATAATTACCGCCACGACGTTCGTCACGGGGCGCTGGCGCGGGCGAATCAATTCCTGCAACATCCAAATCGGCAGCGTGGTTTGCTGGCCGGCGGTAAAGGTCGTGACGATGACTTCGTCGAAACTGAGCGCGAAGGCTAACAGGCCGCCCGCCAATAACGCTGAGCCGAGTTGCGGCAAAATGATGAAGCGCAGCGTTTGAAACATATTTGCGCCGAGATCCATCGAGGCTTCGAGGAGCGACGGGCTAGTGCGGCGCAACCGCGCCACGGCATTGTTATAAACCACGACAACGCAAAAAGTCGCGTGGCCGATGACGATCGTCCAAAAGCTGAAGGGAATGTCGAGCGCGTTGTAGCCCGAGCGTAACGCGATGCCGGTGATGATGCCCGGTAATGCAATCGGCAAAATCAATAGTATCGACACAAAATCCCGCCCAAAAAATTTTGTGCGCGCTAACGCGGCGGCGGCGAGGGTGCCGAGCACGATCGCGATCGCGGTCGACCAGCAGGCAACTTGTATAGATAGGCGAATCGCGCGCCACACATCGTCGCGCTCCCAGGCCACGGCAAACCATTTCGTTGTCAGTCCGGGCGGCGGAAATATATAAGATTTGTCCTCGGCGCTGAATGCATAAACGATTATCAACAACAACGGAATATGCAGGAACGCGACGCCCGCCCACACCGCGACGTTTAGCGCGATGGGCGGCTTAGAGCGCATCAAACGCACCCTTGCGCTTGGCAAACCACAGGTAAACACAGATCACGATAATCGGTACCAACGAAAACGCCGCCGCGAATGGGATGTTGCCGGCAACACCTTGCTGCGTATAAACGACGTTGCCGATGTATGGCGTCGAGTTGCCGATCACTTGTGGGATGATGTAATCGCCCAAGGTCAAGGAAAAAGTAAAAATCGAACCGGCTGCGACGCCGGGCATCGCCAGCGGCAAAATAATTTTCCAAAACGTTGTTGAATCTTTTGCGCCCAGATCGCCGGAGGCTTCGATGTACGATGGCGGAATGCGTTCCAGCGCTGCCTGAATCGGCAAAATCATAAACGGCAGCCACATATAGACAAATACGATCAAGGTGCCGAGTGGCGAGAACGACAATGAGTTACCGCCGATTACCGGCGCGCTAAGTACCGCGTCAAGCATCCAGGTGAGATGCATTTTTTCCAGTGACCATGCAATGGCGCCCTCCTTCGCCAGCAATAGTTTCCACGCGTACAGCCGCACCAAATAACTCGACCAGAGCGGTAACATGATCGCGACATAAAGCAGCGCTTTCTTCGCGCCCCGCGCATAACGTGCCATGTAGTACGCAATCGGAAAACCGATCAGGGCACAAGCGAGCGTCACCAAAAGCGACATCAGCGTCGTGCGGATCACGATGTCGCGATTCGCCGGTTGAAATAGCTCGATGAAATTGTTGAGGCCTAACTCGCGTACCACCTGGCCGGTGTAATCGTCGAGCCGAAAAAATGAGTTGGCGAGCAGCGCGAATAATGCGCCGAGATACATTACCGCGAACCATAACAGCGGCGGGCCGAGCAGCAACGCGAGCGTGGTTCGCGGATGATGGTAGAGGTAATCCGAGAGCTTGCGAATCAGCCCGAGCCGCATCGTTTGAATTGAGGAGGCGGAGCTATGCATCGATGGCAATGGGCAGCGATGCCACATTTATCAATACTGTCATCGCGAGGCGCCCGTAGGGCAACGCGGCGATCTTGTCGTCAATCGCCCTAAAAAATCGAGATTGCTTCGCTTTGCTCGCAATGACATGGTGGGAAATAACAATTGCCGGTTAATTTTCCAGCGCATGAATCGCACTATCGTCCCAATTCAGTCCGACGCGATCACCAACGTTTGGCAATTGCAATTTGCTGTTGGCCGGAATATCGGCGGTCAAGAACGTGCCCTCGATGCCGACGCGAACACGGGAGAACGATCCGAAATATTGGATTTCCTCGACTTCGCCCTGCACACGCCCCGCTTCCGGCGCGCTAAACATTAATCGCTCAGGACGCAACATCGCGGCGTTCCCGCCAGTCAGCTTGCGCGCGATTTCGCCTTCAAGTACGTTGGCGGCGCCGATAAATTGTGCGACAAATTTTGTCGTGGGGGTGTTATAAATTTCCGTCGGTGTGCCGATCCGCTCGATCTTGCCTTGGTTGAACACGCCGATGCGATCGCTCATCGACAGCGCCTCGTGCTGATCGTGAGTGATAAATAAAAAAGTAATACCCAGGCGCCGCTGCAATTGCTTCAATTCGCTGTGCATCTGCTCGCGCAACTTGAGGTCAAGTGCGCCCAGTGGCTCGTCGAGCAACAAAACTTCCGGCTCGTTTACCAACGCTCTAGCCAACGCGACACGTTGACGTTGGCCGCCCGATAGCTGCGCCGGTCGGCGCTCGCCAACGCCCGGCAGTCGCACGATTTCCAACATTTCATTGGCGCGTTTTTCGCGGTTTGATTTGTCGACGCCTTTTACCATCAGACCATAGGCGACATTTTCCGCAATGGTCATGTGCGGAAACAGCGCGTAGTCTTGAAATACCGTGTTGACGGGCCGCGCATAGGGCGGCACTTGGCTTACGTCTACGTTGCCGATAAAGATCTTGCCCGAAGTCGGCAACGTGAAGCCGCCGATCATACGCAAGCAAGTAGTTTTGCCGGAGCCCGATGGCCCCAGCAACGTAAAAAATTCGCCGGATTTTATTTCCAGGTTCACGGCGTCGACCGCGCGCACTTCGCGCGCCGATTTGCCTGTGCCGGGGAAGATGCAGGAGACGTTTTCTAGAATGATGCCCGCGGTCATGACTTACACGCTTATTGTTTTATCGACGAGACCCCTCACCCTGGCCCTCTCCCCCGCATGCGGGGGAGAGGGGAATGTTCTAACGACCGCCTAATACTGCGATGTAATCCGACACCCATTTGTGATACGGAATACATTGGTTATTTTGCGTGGCACACTTGCTGGTCGGCGTTTTCCAGAAAGCGATTCTGTCGAAGCTGCCCAGACCTTGGCGATTGCAGCCGTCGTCGCCAAGTAGCGCGTTGCCTTTACACGCTTCGAGCACGACGGGCACGGAACCAAACCATGCGGAAAGATCGCCCTGCAATTTTTTGTTGAGCGAATGCTCCATCCACAGATAGGCACAAGTCGGATGCGGCGCTTCAGAATGCATCATCGTCGTGTCGGCCCAACCGGTCGAACCCTCGGCGGGAACAACGGTCGCGATCGGTACTTTTTTCGAGCCGAGCACATTGGCTTGGAATTGCCACGACGACGAAGCAACGACGCCTTCGTTGGTGAAGTCATCGATTTGCACGAAGGCATCATGCCAATATTTGCCGACGATTTTGCGCTGGCCACGCAATAAATCGAGCGCCGCTTTGTATTGCGTTTCGTTTAACTCGTACGGATCTTTGATGCCGAGTTCAGGCTTCGTCTTCATTAAATACAGCGCGGCGTCAGCAATATAGATCGGGCCATCGAACGCCTGCACGCGGCCTTTGTTAGATTTGCCGTCGGGCAACGTGGTTTCTTCAAACACGACTTTCCATGAGGTCGGCGCCTTGTCTTTAAACACCGTGGTGTTGTACATCAGCACATTCCAGCCCCATTGGTAGGGAACGCCATAGTGCGTGTTG
>JANOLP010000148.1:0-35099 GCA_031419835.1 Pseudomonadota bacterium
GGTATTCAGCCGTCCATCATCAAAGACATCGAACGCGTCATCCGCCTCCTGACGCAGCGCGGCGATATGGCAATCCTACTCGTTGAGCAGTATTATGATTTCGCAGAGCGTCTCGCCGATTTTTTTGCGGTGATGACGCGCGGAGAAATCGTACTGAGTGGAGAGGGGAAAGACATGAAAGAACTCAAGGTTCGTTCTTATGTAGCGGTGTGATCGTCGCGGACGAGTTTGCACGGCAGACATCGAATGCGGAATTGACGCTGCGCTACGAAGCGGTCGGTGGGCGCAGCGTGCTCACGCGACGGCAGCATCATGGCCCTTTGGTGGTGCAAAAACCGTTCTATCCTGAGGGCGATGGCGTTTGTCACAGCATAATTGTTCATCCGCCGGGCGGCATCGTTGCGGGTGACAACCTGTCAATTAATGCCACGATCGAGACCGAAGCTCATGCGCTCATTACCACGCCTGGTGCAACCAAATGGTATCGTAGCGAAGGGCCATTCGCGGAACAACATATCTCGCTAAGAGTGGCTTCTGGCGCGGCACTTGAGTGGGTGCCGCAGGAAGCGATTGTGTTTAACGCTGCACGAGCACGGCAGTCAATTACCGTAGAGTTGAACGAAGGCGCGCGCTACATCGGGTGGGATATACTTGCAATGGGTCGAACGGCATCGCATGAACGTTTTGCACAGGGGCGTTACGAGCAATCCTGGCGCATTACGAAAAACGGTGTGCCATTGTGGTTAGAACGCGGGCGAATCGACGGCGGGTCCGCAATGCTCGAATCCCCGGTTGGACTTGCCGGAAATCCTCTGATTGCTACATTGATTGCTGTGGGCAATGCCCCAAACGCCGCGCTGGTAGAGGCTTGTAGGGCGATTATCGTAAGCGCCGATGCGCGCATTGCGATTTCTGCGCTGCCACAAGTACTGACGGTGCGCTATCTCGGCCACCGTGTCGAGGACGCAAAGAATTATCTGCAATCCATTTGGCGCGAACTGCGACCGCACTATGTTGGGCGCGCGGTTCGGATGCCGCGAATTTGGTCTACCTGAGAGGAGAATATGGAGTTAACGCCACGCGAAAAAGATAAATTGCTGCTTTTCACCGCTTCGCTATTGGCCGAACGACGCAAAGCCAAAGGCTTGAAGCTTAACTATCCGGAGTCGGTTGCCTACATCAGCGCCGCGATCATGGAGGGCGCGCGCGAAGGTCGTAGCGTTGCCGAGTTGATGGGTTTCGGCACCACCCTGCTGAGTCGCGGTGATGTGATGGAAGGCGTGCCGGAAATGATTCCCGACATTCAAGTTGAAGCAACATTTCCCGATGGCACCAAGCTGGTAACGGTCCATAACCCAATAGGCTGAGGTACCCAACATGATTCCCGGTGAAATGAAAATCAAAGCAGGCGAGATTGAAATCAACCAAGGCCGCGAAATGATCAGCATCACGGTAGCGAATACCGGTGACCGGCCGATCCAAGTAGGATCGCATTTTCACTTTGGTGAAACGAATGAAGCACTCGCGTTCGACCGTGGTATGGCGACGGGATTTCGTTTAAATATTCCGGCAGGCACCGCAGTACGCTTCGAGCCCGGCCAGGAGCGAACGGTTGAATTGGTGGCACTCGCCGGTGATCGTACCGTATACGGCTTCAACGGCAAAATAATGGGCAAACTCAACCGCGAGGGGAAAGCGAAATGACGCGTCGAATGGATAGACACGCCTACGCGGAAATGTTCGGCCCGACCGTCGGCGATCAAGTGCGCTTGGCCGATACCGATCTATGGATCGAAGTCGAAAAAGATTTCACCAATTATGGTGAAGAGGTGAAATTTGGCGGCGGCAAGGTAATACGCGATGGCATGGGCCAGAGTCAACGCGCGCACAAAGATGTGGTCGATACGGTCATCACCAACGCGTTGATCCTCGACCATTGGGGCATCGTCAAAGCGGACATTGGACTCAAGGAAGGGCGCATTGCCGCCATCGGCAAAGCTGGTAATCCCGATATCCAGCCGGGCGTGAATATTGTCATTGGCGGCGCAACAGAAGTGATTGCAGGGGAGGGCATGATCGTCACCCCAGGGGGCATCGACACCCACATTCATTTCATCTCGCCGCAGCAAGTGGACGAAGCGCTGATGTCCGGCGTGACCACGATGATCGGTGGCGGCACCGGGCCCGCGGCGGGAACCAACGCAACCACTTGCACGCCAGGGCCCTGGCATCTGCATAGCATGTTGCTCGCCGCCGATGGCTTGCCGATGAATTTGGGTTTTCTCGGTAAAGGCAACGTCAGTTTGCCGCAACCGCTCGAAGAGCAAATCGAGGCCGGCGCGATTGGCCTTAAGCTGCATGAAGATTGGGGCACAACGCCGGCCGCAATCGACAATTGCTTAAGCGTCGCCGACAAGATGGACGTGCAAGTCGCGATTCATACGGACACGTTAAACGAAGCTGGTTTCGTTGAGACGACGGTGCAAGCGTTCAAGGGCCGCACCATTCATAGTTTCCACACCGAAGGCGCCGGGGGTGGCCATGCGCCGGACATCATTAAGGTCTGCGGCGAGGCGAACGTGTTGCCCTCATCGACCAATCCAACGCGGCCCTATACCGTGAACACGTTGGACGAACATCTTGATATGTTGATGGTGTGTCATCATCTCGATCCGAAAATCGTTGAAGACGTCGCGTTCGCCGAATCGCGCATCCGGCGTGAAACCATTGCCGCCGAAGATATTCTCCACGATCTGGGCGCCATCAGCATGATGTCGTCGGACTCGCAAGCGATGGGCCGTGTCGGCGAAGTGATTATGCGCACCTGGCAAACGGCGCACAAGATGAAGGCGCAACGCGGCGCGTTGAAGGGCGACAGCAAAGACAACGACAATCAACGCGCGAAACGTTATATCGCGAAATACACAATTAATCCAGCAATCACGCACGGCGTTTCCCACGCTGTGGGTTCCATCGAAGTCGGCAAGCTTGCCGATCTGGTTCTGTGGAAGCCGGCGTTCTTCGGCGTAAAGCCATCGTTAATCGTCAAAGGCGGCATGATCATCGCCGCAGCGATGGGCGACCCCAATGCGTCGATTCCAACGCCTCAGCCGGTGCATTACCGTCCGATGTTCGGCGCCTTCGGCGGCGCATTGCAGGCGACATCGTTTACCTTCGTTTCACAAGCCGCTTACGCGAACGGTTTACGCGATCGCTTGGGTCTCGCTAAGCAAGTCATCGCCGTCAAAGGCACGCGCAAGTTGAAAAAGTCCAACATGATCCATAACGATTATTTGCCCAAGATTGACGTCGATCCGGAAACCTATCGCGTCGTTGCGGATGGCGAGCATCTGGTCTGCGAGCCTGCCAAAATCCTGCCGATGGCGCAGCGTTATTTTCTGTTTTGATGGTTGCTGAAACTGAAAACATTGCGTTAATCCGGCAACGGGTTCAACGACAAGATCGCTACGATGATCGGCTCATTTTGCCCTTCGATCGCCGCCAAAAAAGTCGCTTACGCACGCGCTTGGAATCGGGCACTGAGGTCGGGTTGTTTCTCGAACGCGGCACCATGCTGCGAGATGGCGATTTTCTGCAAACGGAAGAGGGGTTGCTGGTGCGTGTTGTCGCCGCGCCGGAACAGGTTTATTTGGTGCGCTGCGATTCGCCGTTGCAGTTGATGCGCGCCGCCTACCATCTCGGTAACCGCCATGTGCCGCTGGAGATCGGCGATGGCTGGCTGAAACTCAGACGTGATGCGGTGTTACGCGACATGCTGATTGGATTGCACGCGACGGTCAGCGACGCGGAGCTGCCGTTCGATCCAGAAGCGGGTGCCTACGGCGGCGGCCATACTCACGGTGATGAAAGCCATCGCCCGATTATTCATCAACACAAGTCATGAGTCTGGCGCTGGTTCGATTGTTGCAACTAGCGAGCCCAGCATTGCCGGTCGGTGCGTATAGTTACTCACAGGGATTGGAAAGCGCCTGCGAAGCAAAAATCGTTCGCGATAAAGGCAGCGCGCGGCATTGGATCAACGACGTGTTGCGATTCAACATCGCAACCATGGAAGCGCCTATACTCGCGCGGTTATTTCGCGCCTGGCAAGCGGAAGATAGCGACGCGGCGAGTTATTGGAATCAATATTTTCTTGCGTCACGCGAGACGATGGAGTTGCGCGCGGAAACCGAGCAGATGGGTTATTCGTTGGCTAAGCTTTTGCTCGATGGGAAATTCTGTGATGCCATCAGGCTGACGTCATTAACCGATTTGCAGCCGAAAAGTTTTCCGGCAGCGTTTAGTTTTGCTGCCGTTAGTTTTTCTGTGCCCATGGAGGAGACGTTAACTGCCTATCTTTGGACCTGGCTGGAAAATCAAGTCATCGCCGCGGTGAAATTAGTGCCGCTGGGCCAAGTGGCGGGGCAGTCGTTGTTGTTCGAGTTGGGGCAGGATATTCCATTCCTAATTGAGCGCGCTTTGAGCTTGGCAGATGATGAGCTACGTAATTTTTCCCCCGGCCTAGCAATTCTTTCCGGGCAACATGAAACCCAATACAGTCGATTATTTCGGTCTTAGAAAATATGGAAGATAAACAACCCCTACGTATCGGTATCGGTGGCCCAGTCGGCTCCGGCAAGACGGCGCTGGTCGAAGCGCTGTGTAAACGCATGCGCGATACTTATAATATCGCCGTCGTCACAAACGACATCTACACCAAAGAAGATATGGAAATTTTGGTCCGCGCGGAAGCGCTGGCGCCGGAACGCATTGTTGGCGTTGAGACCGGTGGTTGTCCGCATACGGCGATCCGCGAGGATGCATCGATCAATCTCGAAGCCGTCGCACGCCTAACACAAACCTTTCCCGGACTTGATGCGATCTTCGTCGAAAGCGGCGGCGATAATTTGGCTGCAACCTTCAGCCCCGAATTGTCGGACCTCACGCTTTACGTCATCGATGTTGCCGGTGGCGAGAAAATTCCGCGCAAGGGCGGGCCCGGTATCACCAAATCCGATTTGCTGATCATCAATAAAATCGATCTCGCGCCGATGGTCGGCGCCTCGCTTGAGATCATGGAACGCGACGCAAAGCGCATGCGCGGCGAGCGGCCGTTCGTATTCACGAATTTAAAAAAAGGCACCGGCCTGGATACCGTAATCGACTTCATCGAGCGCGAAGGATTGCTGAAGGTTCAATGATGTTAATGCGACGCGAGCAAAGCTTGCTATTAATCGTCGACATTCAGGAAAAACTTGCGCCCGCCATTTTGCAGGCTGATGATGTCGTCGCCAACACGATCAAACTACTCCACGCGGCTAAGCAATTGAATGTGCCGATTCTGGCGTCCGAGCAATATCCGAATGGGCTCGGGCGTACGATTCCCGTGTTACGCGAGCTATTGCCAGCCGATTCCCTGTTCGATAAAACCCATTTCTCATGCCTCGGTGAGACCGGCGTTGCTGATCGATTGCGGCAACAACAACGCAAGCAAATCATCATCTGCGGCATGGAGGCGCACGTGTGCGTTTTGCAAACGGCGATGGATATTAAGGCCGCTGGATTTGAATCGATCGTTGTTGCAGATGCCGTGTCGTCACGTCGCGCCGAAAGTCGCGAGTTAGGTATTGCGCGCATGCGCGACGCCGAAATTGCGATCGTCAACACGGAGATGGTGCTGTTCGAATGGCTAGGTCAAGCGGGTACATCGGAATTCAAAGCGCTATTACCGCTGATTAAATAGTCAAGCCTGCTGACCGAATCGTCACGAGGCAATGGCCCAAGACCCAGTATCCACGAGCCTCTTGGCGATGCTATCGATGCAATACTAAATCAACAAGCTGATCGGAATATTTTGCCGACGGTTTTTCGTGGCCGATCAATAAGCGGAAGTAGAGCGGTCCATAAAGGCAATCCAGAACCGATTCCAAATCCATGTCGGGTTTGAATTCGCCATTGGTGATGCCTCGTTGCAACACGGCTTTTCCTTCGCCGCGGCGCACGGCGACAAAGCGCGTCCGAAACGCTTCGGCGAGTTCGCTATCCGATTGCACCACGCCAATTAACGTCGCAATTGTGCGGCCACGCGAGCCATTTAACACCCTGACGACGGCGCGCATTTGTCGGCGAATGTCTTCGCGCGCGGAGCCTGTATCGGGGAAGGCGATTTCTTTTGCGGTTGCGGCGAGGAAGGCGTCCATGACGACGCTCGCCTTGTTCGGCCAGCGCCGGTAAATCGTCGCCTTGCCAACGCCGGCGCGAGCGGCGATACCTTCGATCGACATATTGGCGAAACCGATTTCCTCGAGCAAATCGTTAGCGCAATCGAGTATGGCTTGATGGGTGATCGCGCATCGCGGACGTCCGAGCGCGCGCCCTGGCATTTCCTCCGTCAATTCATTGACGGCGCTGTCATCAGTCACGATTTTCCATCCCTAGAAAACATTTACATACGAAACGGATCGTATTATAATTCGGTTTAATTGGCAAGACACCCCGCTCAAAATTTGAAACCTCACTATGTGGATCGTTAAACTCGCACTTCGCCGCCCCTACACATTTGTCGTAATGGCGTTGCTCATTCTGATTCTTGGTGGTCTGTCGTATAAACAAACGCCGACGGATATTTTTCCGGCGATCAAGATTCCCGTCGTTGCACTGGTTTGGCAATACCAAGGCATTCCGCCGCAGCAGTTCGAAAAATACATCACTACGTTTAGCGAATTTACGATTTCATCAGGCATCAATGATGTGAAATCGATCGAATCGCAGACGGTCAACGGCGCCTGCATTATCAAGGTATTTTTCCAACCGACGGTGGATATCGGTTCTGCGCTATCCCAGATCACCGCGTTATCGCAAATTATTTTGCGACGCATGCCGCAAGGCACCACGCCACCATTCGTATTCCGCTACGATGCATCGAGCGTGCCGGTACTGCAAATTGCGCTGGCAAGTAACAAGCTTTCCGAGCAACAACTTTACGATACCGGTCTGTATAAAGTCCGCACCGCGATTGCCCCGGTGCGCGGCTCGCGCATGCCTTTGCCCTATGGCGGTAAGCCGCGCCAAATTCAAATCGACGCCGACCCGGCATTGATGGCGGCGCGCGGCGTGACGATGACCGACATCAATTCTGCGCTCACGGCGCAGAATGCCAATCTGCCGACTGGGATGGTAAAGATCGGTGAGCGCGACTATATCGTTGGCATTAACGGCAACCCAACCAGTATCGATGAGCTGAACGATATTCCGATTAAACAGCAATCCAATGGCACATGGATCACGTTACGCGATGTTGCCAATGTGCGTGACGGTTTCGGTGTGCAAACTAATATCGTGCGCGATGAAGGCCGGCGTTCCGCACTGCTAACTATTCTTAAGGCAGGTTCCGCATCTACGCTGGATATTGTTGAGGGCGTCAAGAAGGCGTTGGTCGGCGTGCGCGCTGCGTCGCCGGAAATGGAATTCAAGGAACTGTTCGATCAATCGGTCTTCGTTAAAGCCGCGATCAACAGCGTCTTGCTGGTGTTTAATCGCCGCATGTTTGACGGCGATTATGATTTTGCTATTCCTGGGCAGTTGGCGCAGCACGATTATCGTCGCGGTCTCCATACCTCTGTCGATTTTGACGTCGCTGTGCGTCATGTATCTCACGGGCGAAACGCTCAACATCATGACGCTCGGCGGATTGGCCTTAGCTGTAGGTATTTTGGTGGACGACGCAACGGTTGCGGTCGAAAATATCCATCGCTACATTGAGATGGGTCATCCACTTGAAGATGCCATCATCGAAGGTTCGCAGCAGATCGCCGTACCGGCATTCGTTTCGACCTTGGCGATTTGTATCGTATTCGTGTCGGTGATTTTCTTAACGGGCCCGGCGAAATTCTTGTTCACGCCGATGGCCTTAGTTGTGGCTTACGCAATGTTGGCGTCCTACGTGTTGTCGCGGACGTTAGTGCCGGTCATGGTCAAATACCTGCTCGAGAAAGAGGCTGCAGAGCATGGTCAGCCGGCACGCCGGTCGCTAAACCCCTTTGCATTGTTCCACCGCGGATTCGAGCGCGGCTTCGAAGGTTTTCGCAACGGTTATGTCGGGGTGTTGAATTGGGGGCTATTCCACCGCATGGCGATATTTGTAATATTCGGCGCATTGGGTGTCGTGAGTTTGTTGGTCTTGCCCTTCGTCGGCCGAGACTTTTTCCCGTTAGTCGATGCCGGACAAATTCGCATGCACGTGACGGTGCCGGCAGGCACGCGCTTGGAAGAGGTCGAGTTGATTTTCGGCAAAGTGGAAAATGTCATTCGCGAAATTATTCCCGATGAAGATCGCAAACAAATTCTCGACAACATTGGTTTGCCGCAACCGATCAACATGGCGTTCACCGATACGCCCACCATTAGCGCGGCTGACGGCGAGATACTAATTTCACTCACTCATGAGCGAAAATTCAGCACGCAAGAATACATTCGCCGTCTGCGTGTGGAGCTGCCGAAACGCTTCCCGACGGTTGATTTCTTCTTCCAGCCTGCCGATATCGTCAATCAAATTTTGAATTTCGGTTTACCGGCGCCGATCGACGTGCAGATTATCGGCGGCAGCCCGCAAACCGCAAAGATCGCCAAAGAGATCAAAGAAAAAGTTCAAGCGATTCCGGGCACCGTCGATGTGCACGTGCATCAAATCACCAACGGCCCGGCGTTACAGATTAACGTTGATCGCCAGCGTGCCGCGGAGTTGGGCATGACGCAGCGCGAAGTGGCGAACAACGTGCTGACGACCTTGTCCTCCAGCGCTGTGGTTAATTTCAACTTATGGCCCGATCCGAAAAGCGGATTGCAATATCCGGTGGCCGTGCAGACGCCACAGTATTTGTTGAGTTCGATCGATGATGTGATGAGCACCAACTTGCCCGGCAAAGGGGCCTCAGGCTCGCAAATGCTTTCCAATGTCGCGACCATCGAACGCAAAGAAACGCCGCTCGTGATTAGTCACACTAATGTGCAGCCGACATTCGATGTTTTCGCCAATGTCCAAGGCACAGATCTTGGTTCTGTTGCGACGCAGATCGACAAACTCGTTGCCGAATATTGTCCGCCGGCCACGAGCGCAGGTTGGTTTAGCGGCTGGTTCGGTAAAGGTGCTACACCCGCGCCACAAAAGGATGAGAAAGGCGAAGTCAAAAAAGACGTCAATCCGATTTGTGCCAATTTACCACCCGGAATTCGTATTGAGGTCCGCGGTCAAATTGAAAGTATGAAGACAGCGTTCACCAATCTTGGCTACGGAATTTTGTTCGCCGCCATGTTGGTGTACTTCATTATGGTGGTGAATTTCCAATCCTGGACCGATCCGTTCATTATCATCACCGCATTGCCCGGCGCCTTATGCGGCATCATCTGGATTTTATTTTTGACCGGTACTACGTTCAGCGTGCCCTCGCTGATGGGAACAATCATGAGCGTCGGTGTCGCGACGGCGAATAGTATCTTGATCGTATCTTTTGCCAAAGAACAATTGACCTCCGGCAAGACCGCGATGCAAGCGGCGCTGGCAGCGGGCTTTACGCGATTGCGACCGGTATTGATGACTGCCGCGGCGATGATTATCGGCATGGTGCCAATGGCGTTGGGGTTAGGCGAGGGTGGTGAACAAAACGCACCGTTGGGCCGCGCCGTGATCGGCGGATTGATTTTTGCGACGATTTCCACATTGGTATTCGTCCCTGTCGTATTTAGTTTGATTCACGGTGGCCGCGAGTGCCCCGTTCAACCGCTGGGCGCTGCAACAGCCCAGCCAGCGTAATTGAAAAAGGTGTCAATCATGCAAGAGAATCTTCACAACGCTCAATCGGCGCAAGTCATGCCCGAGCCGACCCCGCCGAGCGGTACGCGTAAGCGCATCGGTACGGTCTCCGCATTTGCGTTGGTCATTTTGCTGGGCGCGTTTTTCATGCTGGGTGTGTGGCCGCGCTTGCACGCGGGCAAGGCGATTGCCGATGTTCAAAAAGATTTGCGGCCTAATGTGGTCGTCGTCCACGCCCAGCGCGCCAAAGCGAATATGGAGCTGACATTGCCCGGCACCTTGCTGCCGATTCAGGAAGCGCTGATTTTTGCACGCACCAACGGTTATGTGAAGCAATGGAAAGTCGATATCGGCGAGCAGGTTAAGCAAGGTCAAATGCTCGCAGAAATCGAAACGCCGGAAATCGATCGCGAGTTGAAACAGGCGCTGGCCAATCAACAGCAAGTGAAAGCCAATATGGAATTGGCGCGTTCAACAGCGGAGCGTTGGAAAGCGGTGCTGAAAGAAAATGCTGTCTCGCCGCAAGAAGTCGATGAAAAAGTCAGCGCACTCAAGGCGCGCCAAGCAGATTATGCTGCCTCGCAAGCGAGTGTTGAGCGGCTGATTCAAATGAAATCGTTTCAACGGGTCACCGCGCCGTTTGCCGGTACGGTTACCGGTCGCAACGTCGAGATCGGCCAACTCATCAGCGCGGGAAATCCGGATCCGACCCGCTGGATGTTTAAGGTGGCGAAAATGGATACGCTGAAACTTTATATCAACGTGCCACAAAGCCACATGCGCATGATCAAAACTGATCTGCCGGTCAACGTGATATTGAAAGAATTTCCGCAACCCTTTGTCGGTAAAGTGTTGCGCACCGCCGGTGCTCTCGATCCGCAATCGAAAACGCTGCTGACGGAGATCAATGTGCCGAATGAAAAATTCGAATTGGCCGCCGGTATGTTCGTGCAAGCAAAGTTTGCGCTAAATCAAACCGAGCCGAATATTTTGCTGCCCGCTAATACGTTGATGATACGCCAGGATGGTCCGCAAGTTGCGGCTGTGACTAACAACACGGTGCAATTGCGCAAGGTAAAACTCGGTCGCGATCTCGGTACGCAGATCGAAATTCTTTCCGGCGTCGAAGAGAAGGATATGATCGTCACCAATCCAACCGATGCGATGCGCGACGGCGTGAACGTCAATATGAAAGTGGCTGAATCGGACAAGCCCGCGACGCCGCCCGCCGCACCGAAGCCTGCGGATAAGCCCACTGCGCAAGCGCCTGCGACCGTCGCTGAAATCAAGGCGAAATAAGCCGATGGCCGAGATCGCCCAGCGTAGTTTGATGTTGATTGTCGCGTCGTTGCTGACTGCGTGTGCCGTCGGACCGAATTACCAATCGCCGCGCATTCTTTTGGCTAAAGATTGGAAAGAAGCGAGCGCCGAAAATAAAGGTGCGATTCAGCTTCAGCAAAAGTGGTGGGAGATTTTCGGCGATACCAAGCTGAATGAATTAGAGGAAACCGCGCTCAAAGGCAACTTTCAATTGCAAGCCGCCGCCGCGCGCGTGCGCCAAGCGCGGGCCATTGCGCGCGTCAGCGAGGCGGACTTACTGCCGACTGTCAATTTCGATCCCGATGCCCAGCGCAATCGACAATCCGCCAATCGTCCCGCCCAGCCCGGCGCCACGGTGCGTGATTACACCGCTAATCGTTTTCGCGTGCCGATCGATATGGCCTACGAAATCGATTTTTGGGGCAAGATGCGGCGCGCCTCGGAATCGGCCGTCGCCCGCGCACAAGCGGCGCAATACGGCTACCAAACCATCGCGCTCACCATGGCCGGCGATACTGCGCAAAACTATTTTGCACTGCGCTCGCTCGACGCCGAACGCAATATTTTGCGTAACACCATCGCGCTGCGAAAAAAAGGAGTGGAACTCGCGCGCTCGCGCTATCGCGGCGGCATCGCCAGCGAGCTTGACGTCACGCGTGGCGAAGCGGAAATTGCCGCCACCGAAGCCGAGTTCATCGGTATCGGCAAACGTCGCGCCGAGTTGGAAAATGCAATCGCGGTATTAGTCGGCAAAATGCCAAGCGAATTCAAATTGGATGAAACGCTTAGTAACGCTAGCGTACCGAAAATTCCCATCGGGCTAGCCAGTGAATTGCTCCAGCGTCGTCCCGACGTCGCCGAAGCTGAGCTTCAACTCGCCGCACGCAATGCGGAAATCGGTGTCGCTAAAGCAGCATTTTTCCCGACAATTCGCTTAACCGGCCAAGCGGGTTTTGAGAGCGCTGATTTGAGCGACATCGTCCGAGGCGCGAGCCGCATTTGGACGGCGGGCATCGGCGTTGTGTTGCCGATTTTCGAAGCTGGCCGCAACAAGGCCAATCTCGAGCGCACCAAAGCCACGTTCGACGAGAACATGGCGCAGTATCAAGGCAGAGTGCTGGTCGCGTTTCAAGAAGTCGAATCGTCGCTCGCCGGATTGCGAATCCTAGCCGAGCAAAGTGACGCCCAATCGCGCGCAGTCACTAACGCACAAAAGAGCTCGCAAATCTCAACGAGCCGTTACAAAGCCGGGCTCGTCACCTATTTGGAAGTGGTCGATACCGAACGCACCACGCTCGCGAATCAACGTCTGATGGTGCAGCTCGCCGGGCAACGCATGGTGAGCAGCGTCGCACTCATTAAGGCCCTCGGCGGCGGGTGGCAAGGAAACCCAAACAACGTTGCGACGATTTCCGCTTTGCCCAAATGAACTAAATCGGATTTAGTGGACACGGGCAAGTTGGTTAGTTTCACGGTGTAACGGTTCTCTCGCAAGGTGGAGATAAGGATTGCGAACCGACACGGCTTAAACGTTTAGTTCGTCGAATCTTTTCTCACGCCATTTAGCGGGAACACGGCCGTTTCGCTCGATGGGCCCCAATAGCCATTGAATGAGCGATAGTCGGCGGCAAACAGCATGCGCGCAATGCCAACGCCTTGGGAATCTTTCCACGTACACACCACCGTAAATGTGCCTTCCAGGTGGCAATCGGACAGTTCGCCCGAGTCCATGCCTTCTTCCGCTTCGACGACGTACGTTCCGCGCAATTTCTTCCCGTTCTCGAAAAAAAATGTCGTAAGGAGCGGATCAAGGTTGTCGCCATTAAACACCTGGCCTTCGAAAGTCGCGATGATCGCCTGCGGCGGTATGCCGCTTTGAGCGAATGCGAGGGTCGTCGTAATGCTGAGAATAACGGCGCTGAGAATGCGAACAATCGATGCTGGAATCAAGGAATTCTCCTGAGACGTGAATTGGAATTGGTTCAGAGAGATGTTAGCAGAGTCGGAGACAGGTGCGCCGCGAAATCCATGTTCTTGGAGACGCGCATGGATATTAGATCTTGGCCTGCCGGTAGCGGCGAACCAGTAGCCACGAGGCATCCGGCTGCATGACAAATACGAAAAACAAAAAAAGGACGCTAACAAGCGCCCTTTTTTTGGTCGTCGTCCCCGCGAAGGCGGGAACCCAGTGTCTTTGCTATAAGACGCTGGATTCCCGCCTTCGCGGGAATGACGCAGTGGGATTAATGCGCCGCACGCAGTTTCGGTGAATCGTGGAACTGTTCTTCTTCCGTCGAGCCGGTTAACGCGGTAACGGACGATTGCCCGCCTTGAATTACGGTGGTGACGTCGTCGAAATAACCCGTACCAACTTCGCGTTGATGTTTGACGGCGGTGAAGCCCTTGTCGGCGGCGGCAAATTCTTTTTGCTGCAACTCGACGAAGGCGGTCATGTTGTCGCGCGCATAGCCGTAGGCGAGTTCGAACATGCCGTAGTTCAGCGCATGGAAACCGGCCAGCGTAATGAACTGGAATTTGTAGCCCATGGCGCCGAGTTCGCGCTGGAATTTGGCGATGGTGGCATCGTCCAAATTGCGTTTCCAGTTAAAGCTCGGCGAGCAGTTATAAGAGAGCAATTTGCCGGGGAATTTGGCATGGATGGCATCGGCGAATTTCTTCGCGAATTCAAGGTTTGGCGTGCCGGTTTCGCACCAAATTAAATCAGCGTAGGGCGCGTAGGCGAGGCCGCGGGAAATGGCTTGATCGATGCCATTTTTGACGCGGTAAAAGCCTTCAGGGGTGCGCTCGCCGGTGACGAACGGTTGGTCGTTGGCGTCGACATCGGAGGTGATCAGGTTCGCCGCTTCCGCATCTGTGCGCGCGAACAGCAATGTAGGCACGCCCATCACGTCTGCTGCCAAGCGCGCGGCCACGAGTTTTTGTACGGCTTCTTGCGTGGTGACGAGTACCTTGCCGCCCATATGGCCGCACTTTTTGGCGCTGGCCAATTGGTCTTCGAAGTGAACGCCGGCGGCACCGGCGTCGATCATGGATTTCATTAACTCAAACGCGTTCAACACGCCGCCGAATCCGGCTTCGGCATCGGCGACAATCGGCGCGAAATAATCGAGATCGCCTTTGCCTTCCATGTGCTGAATTTGGTCGGCGCGCTGAAATACATTGTTGATGCGGCGCACGACGTGAGGCACAGAATTGGCGGGGTACAGCGATTGATCGGGATACATTTCGCCGGCGATATTCGCGTCGGCGGCAACTTGCCAACCGGAAAGGTAAATTGCTTTTAAGCCGGCTTTGACTTGCTGCATCGCTTGGTTGCCGGTCAACGCGCCCAGGGCGTTGATGAACGGTTCATTATTGACCAAGGCCCACAATTTTTCCGAGCCGCGGCGGGCGAGGGTGTGTTCGATATGCAAGCTGCCGCGCAGGCGCACGACGTCTTCCGCCGAGTAGCCGCGTTTGATATTCTTCCAACGCGGATCGTTGGCCCATTCCTGCTTCAGTTTTGCTGCTTCGGTTTCGCGACTCATCGTATTCTCCGGTAACATTGATTTGATAGTGCAGTGTTCAGCCTCAAGGCAACCACTCCGCGATTGTTTAGCCCTATTGATCTGGCGGGCCATCAGACTTGAGTGACAATAACCTCGCAGATCGGTCTAGCGGGTGGCCGGAGATCAGGTCCGACAACCGGTGAGCGCGCCGGGGGTGGCCGGCAACTCGTTTTGTTTTGCGGCCACTCACCGGTGCGGCGAGGGGCACGCTATTGCTAACAAGTATAGTTAGTTCGTACTGCAGTGCAACAATTTACTCCGTAAACTTTTATCACGATTCAAGTAAGCGCCTCGGTGCTGACGACGATTCCATCGGCATCGGCATACAGCCATTCACCGGGCGTAAACTTCACGCCACCAAACGCGACCGGAATATCGCTTTCGCCAATGCCTTTGCGCAGGCTGCGAAGCGGATGCGTGTTGAGCGCGCGAATGCCGACCGTCATGGTTTTCATCGCGTCGCTATCGCGCACGCAGCCATAAACGATCACGCCGCTCCAATTGTTTTGCTGGGCGAGTAACGCCAATTGATCGCCGACCAACGCACAGCGCATACTACCGCCGCCGTCGACCACCAGTACGTTTCCGTTTCCTGCTGTGGACAGAGTTTGGCGCACCAAGGCATTGTCTTCAAACACCTTCAGCGTTCGAATTTGGCCAAAAAAATTCACGCGACCACCAAAGCAAATGAACATTGGCGCTACAATACTGAGTCTGTCGCTATGGGTGTCGCATAGATCGGCTGTAGAAAAACTGGTCATCACGGGCTCGCTTCGGTTAATCACTGACAGTGTAGCTTAGTTTTAGGTATTATATAAGACATAAGACATATCATTCAACTTAACCCCTCAAAAAGGAGTCGCAAATGACCCAACAGGTCAAAATACCGAGCGTTGGCCAAAAAATCACCATAAACGCCGATTACACCCTAAACGTGCCCGATCAGCCGATTATTCCTTACCTGGAAGGCGATGGCATTGGCGTCGACATCACGCCAGTGATGAAAAACGTCGTCGATTCGGCGGTGGCGAAGTGCTACGGCGGTAAGCGCAAGATCTCCTGGATGGAAGTCTACGCTGGGGAAAAGTCCGTGAAGATCTACGGCGAAAACGTCTGGCTTCCCCAAGAGACACTGGATATCGTGCGCGAGTATGTGGTTTCGATTAAAGGTCCGCTGACGACGCCAGTCGGCGGTGGCATTCGCTCGATCAACGTCGCGCTGCGCCAAGAGTTGGATTTGTACGTGTGTTTGCGGCCGGTGCGCTGGTTCACCGGTGTGCCCAGCCCAGTGAAGGAGCCGCACAAAACCGATATGGTGATTTTCCGCGAGAATTCAGAGGATATTTACGCCGGCATCGAATGGCAAGCGGAGAGCGAGGGCGCGAAGAAGGTGATCGAGTTTTTACAGAACGAAATGAAGGTCAAAAAGATTCGCTTCCCCGCGACCAGCGGCATCGGCATTAAGCCAGTCTCGCGCGAAGGCACGGAGCGCCTGGTTCGCCGCGCTATTCAATATGCATTGACGAATAAGCGCAAATCCGTGACCTTAGTCCACAAAGGTAACATCATGAAGTTCACCGAAGGTGGATTTCGCGACTGGGGCTACGCGTTGGCGAAGAAGGAATTCGGCGCGGAATTGATTGACGGTGGCCCATGGATGAAGCTGCCAAACGGCATTGTTATCAAGGATGTGATCGCGGATGCCTTTTTGCAGCAGATCCTGCTGCGCCCCGATGAATATGACGTTATCGCGACATTGAACCTAAACGGCGATTACATCTCGGACGCGTTGGCCGCACAAGTTGGTGGAATTGGCATTGCGCCTGGTGCCAATTTGTCGGATACGGTTGCGATGTTCGAAGCGACTCACGGAACGGCGCCTAAATACGCGGGCAAAGACTACGTCAATCCCGGTTCATTGATTCTGTCTGCGGAGATGATGCTGCGTCATTTGGGATGGGTCGAGGCCGCGGACGCGATTATCCGTTCGATGGAAAAAACCATCGAATCGAAAGTCGTAACATACGACTTTGCTCGCTTGATGCAGGGCGCAACCCAAGTGGCATGCTCCAAATTCGGCGCGGCACTTGTTGCAAATATGTAGTTAACTGCCCCTGATTTAGCTGTCTTGGTATCAAGGCTAAAACAGGGGCAGTGTTAATTTAGCGGGTCAAAATCTATGCATTGCTACGCCGCTTGTATGTTTGAGGCCTGTTTACCCTTTTGACCTTGAGTGACTTCAAAACTAACCTTTTGGCCTTCTTTAAGGGTTTTGAATCCACCCATTTGTATGGCGGAAAAATGCGCGAATAAATCTTCGCTCCCGTCGTCCGGCGTGATAAAACCAAAACCTTTCGAATCGTTAAACCACTTCACGGTACCAGTCGGCATATGTCTCCCTTAGCGAACACAAATCAGCCCAACGCCGATTTTCTTTGTATTTCTACGCTTAGTGTTGGCGATAAGTCAAGTTAAAATCTATTTTTTTGCGCTAAATGCTCCTAGGGCTTGAAAAATTCCACCACCTTGCCAAAATGAAGCATACGACAGCGTCACGCTCACGGTAAATCTCTCGATGGCAGTCAAGCGGCAGGACGGTACGATCCTCGAGACGGCGAAGGCGAAAGTTAAGCCACCGCCGTTGTACAAGGTCGTGCTGTGTAACGATGACTTCACGCCGATGGAATTTGTGATTTTAGTGCTACAGAAATTTTTTTTACTGCCGCGTGAACAGGCAACGCGTATTATGCTCAAAGTGCATACGGAAGGTCGCGGGGTATGTGGAGTTTATCCGCTTGATCTGGCGACGACCAAAGTGGAACAAGTCATGGCATTTGCCAAGCAACATCAACATCCGCTGCAATGCGTGATGGAGGAAACATGATAGCGCAGGAGTTAGAAGTCAGTTTACATATGGCCTTCGTTGAGGCCCGGCAGAAACGCCACGAGTTTGTGACCGTTGAGCATCTGCTATTGGCGCTATTGGATAATCCTTCTGCAACCGAAGTATTGCGCGCTTGCGGCGTCAAACTCGATGATCTGCGCAAAGCGCTCGCCGAGTTCGTGCAGCAGCATACGCCCACGGTCGCAGGACACGACGAAGTCGACACCCAGCCGACCTTGGGATTCCAGCGCGTCATTCAGCGGGCGATCCTGCACGTTCAATCGTCTGGTAAGAAAGAAGTGACCGGCGCTAACGTGTTAGTCGCCATTTACGGTGAGAAAGATTCCCATGCGGTTTACTTTCTCCATCAGCAAGATGTCAGCCGTCTCGATGTGGTCAATTTCATTTCCCACGGCATTCGCAAAGTGCCGCAGGGCGCGCCGGCTAAAGAAGAAGGCGAGCAAGAGGGCGAACAAGAGCAGGGCAGTGGCGGCGCGCTGGAAACGTTCGCACAAAACCTCAACGCGCAAGCGCTAGCAGGAAAGATTGATCCATTGGTCGGTCGTGACAATGAATTGGAGCGGGTCATTCAGATTTTGTGCCGTCGGCGCAAGAACAATCCCCTATTGGTCGGGGAGGCGGGTGTCGGTAAAACCGCCATCGCTGAAGGCCTGGCGCGGCGCATCGTTGAAGGTAAAGTGCCCGATATTCTGGCGAAATGCCAGGTTTACTCGCTGGATATGGGCGCGTTGCTCGCCGGAACCAAGTATCGCGGCGATTTTGAGCAGCGTCTGAAATCAGTGTTGAAGCAGCTCGCCGACAATCCGAATTCGATTTTATTTATCGACGAAATTCACACAGTAATCGGTGCCGGTGCGGCATCGGGCGGCACTTTAGATGCTTCGAATTTGCTCAAGCCGGCGCTATCCAACGGCCAAATGAAATGTATCGGCGCGACCACTTACACTGAATACCGTGGCGTGTTTGAGAAAGACCATGCGTTGTCACGTCGCTTCCAGAAAGTCGATGTGAACGAGCCGAGCATTCAAGAAACCGTCGAAATTTTACGCGGGCTCAAGTCGCGCTTCGAACAGCACCACGGCATCAAATACACGCCGAACGCTCTAACGACCGCGGCCGAACTATCGGCGCGCTATATCAATGATCGTCATTTGCCGGACAAAGCCATTGACGTGATAGATGAAGCGGGCGCGGCGCAGAAAATTCTGCCGAAAGCCAAGCAGCGTAAAGTTGTTGGCAAACACGAAATCGAGGAAATCGTTGCCAAAATTGCTCGAATCCCGGCGAAGTCCGTTTCCAATGACGACCGTACCACGCTAATGAGTTTGGATCGCGACTTGAAAGCCGTTGTGTTCGGCCAAGACAAAGCCATTGAAGCCCTTTCATCGGCAATTAAGATGGCACGTAGTGGTCTGGGCAACCCGCAAAAACCCATCGGTTCATTCTTGTTTTCAGGTCCAACTGGCGTGGGCAAAACCGAGGTCGCGCGGCAACTTGCCTACACCATGGGCATCGAATTGATTCGTTTCGACATGTCCGAATACATGGAACGCCACGCCGTATCGCGGCTGATCGGCGCGCCACCTGGTTACGTCGGCTTCGATCAAGGTGGCTTGTTGACGGAGCAGATAGCGAAGCATCCGTATGCCGTGTTGTTGCTCGACGAAATCGAAAAAGCCCATCCGGATATCTTCAATATTTTGTTGCAAGTGATGGATCACGGCACGCTGACCGATAACAACGGCCGTAAAGCGGATTTTCGCAATGTCATTATCATCATGACGACCAATGCTGGCGCAGAATCGCTAACGCGCACGTCGATCGGCTTTACGCAGGACAAGAAAGCCGGCGATGAGATGATCGATATCAAGCGTATGTTTACGCCTGAGTTTCGCAATCGCATCGATGCGATTATTTCGTTCGCAGCGTTGAACGAAGAAGTTATTTTGCGTGTGGTGGATAAATTCTTGATGCAACTGGAAGATCAGTTGCACGAGAAAAAGGTCGAGATTGTATTTACCGATGCACTCAAAGCTTACCTTGGCAAAAAGGGGTTCGATCCACTGATGGGCGCGCGCCCGATGGCGCGATTAATTCAGGACACCATTCGCCGTGCGCTCGCAGACGAGTTATTATTTGGTCGCCTCGCCAATGGCGGCAAAGTCACAGTGGATATCGGTGCGGATGATCAGGTCTCCCTGACCTTTGCGGAAGAACCAGCGGCAGTCGTTTAAGTTTCGGGCCGGCGGTGCTCCGCCGGCCCATCCATTCACAATCCTGGAGGAGACAGGCTTGAAAATTCCCGCGTTTGGAATGTTTTTTCTATTGGCGCTATCGGTATGCGCCGTCCGCGCTCAAGATAACCGCGGCCGCGATCTCGCGACGACTTGTTCCGGTTGCCACGGTACCAATGGTCGTAGCGCAAGCGGCATGCCGAATATTGCCGGACTCGATCAGGCTTATATCGTCAAGCAGATGAATGATTTTAAGTCCGGTGCGCGCGCCGCAACGGTGATGCATCAAATCGCGAAGGGGTATAACGACGAGCAGATCGCAGCGCTCGCAGTGTATTTTTCCGCGCAAAAAAACTAACTCAAGGGGAGGGCGGCGATGGCTTATTCGCGACGTGAATTTATTCTCAGCGCCAGTGTTGCAATGTTGGCCGGCTGTAGCTCAGCGCCGGTTGCAAAGAAGAGCGCAGGCCGTGTCGTCGTGATCGGCGCCGGTTATGCCGGCGCGACGGCGGCAAAATACATTCGTCTATGGGCGCCCGATATCGACGTAACCATGATCGAGCCCAACGAACTATTTATTTCTTGCCCCATATCCAACCTCGTGTTGAACGGTAGCAAAACCTTAGGCGACATCAGCGCAAGTTACGGCGCGCTCCGCAGCAAATATGGCATTAATTTTATTCGCGATAGTGCGCTGTCGATCGATGTTGCAAAACAACAGGTGCGAGTTGCAAACAACAAAGATCCGATCGCCTACGATCGGCTAATCGTCGCGCCGGGTGTGCAATTCGTGTACGACGGCATTGCCGGATTGAAAGATCCCGCCGCACAAGAAAACGTATTGCACGCGTGGAAAGCCGGTCCGCAGACCGTTGCCTTACGCAAGCAACTCGAAGCGATGCGCGATGGTGGCGTATTTGCGATTCACATTCCAAAAGCGCCGTACCGCTGCCCGCCTGGTCCGTACGAACGCGCTTGCCTGGTGGCGAATTATTTCAAAAAGACCAAACCGAAATCAAAGGTACTAATTCTCGACAGCAACGAAGATGTGGTGTCGAAGAAACCATTGTTCACGAAAATTTGGAAAGAGCTTTATCCAAATATGATCGAGTATCGGCCGAACAGCGAGCTAGTTGATGTCGATGCAGCCAGTGGCACCATCAAGCTCACATTCGACGATGTCAAAGCCGATGTGCTGAACGTGCTGCCGCCGATGAAGGCGGGCAAGATCGCCGAAAGTGCTGGCTTAATTACAGCAAATAACCGCTGGTGTGAAGTAGACTTTCTCACCTACGAATCTAAAGTCGCGAAGAATGTTCACATCCTCGGCGATGCGATTCTCGCTGCGCCCGCCATGCCGAAGTCGGGCCATATGGCGAACGGTCATGGCAAAAATTGCGCAGCGGCAGTGATTGCGTTAATTAAAAATCAGCCAGTCAACGCGACGCCGATGTTGACCAATACGTGTTATAGCTTCGTGACCGACAAAGATGTTATCCACATCGCGTCGGTGCATCGTTATGACGAAGCAAAGAAAACTATGGTGACGGTCGAAGGCAGCGGCGGCCTTTCGGCAGCCGCGAGCGAACAAGAAGGTCAATACGCGCTGGCCTGGGCGAAAAATATTTGGGCGGACGTGCTCGCATAGCGACATGCCTGTAGAGGCGCATCCAAAGCCGATCTTCATGCATGGCATCTGAAACGGCAAGCGTGGCGCGGCTTCCCGGCCATGCACTTGCGGAGATGAAATGAACATTAAGAACCCGAAAGGTATTGTGGTCATATTGGTCGCGCTCACCGCAGGATTCATCGCGGCGTGCCAAAACCAACCGCGCGTGTTACCGCTGACGCCAACGCCCGATCAAGTTGCCTCCACGGAAATTAAAGACCCGCCAGCGCCAACGCCGAGTGCGCGACTCGAAATAAAATCCGAACCCGCGCCGCCCGCTCCACCCAACGAACCACCGACGACACAACTACCGGAAAAATCTGCAACGCCGAGAGAACGTCCCGCGTCCGAACCCGCGAAAGAAAAACCGCAGCAAGATTTATTCGCCGACATCGCAAAAATTCTCCAGCACCCGCGCTGCCTCAATTGCCATGTGGCCGGTGATACACCCAAGCAAGGCGACGATCGCCACGATCACCTGCCGCCGGTGAAGCGCGGGCCCGATGGCCGGGGCTCGGGCCTCACCTGGGTGGAATCCGGCGGCGCTTGCCCCGGTTAATGTAGGGTGCGTTTACGCACCGTTCCTTACGGTGGTGGTGCATGAATGCCCCTACACCTAATATCCATGCGCCTCCTGGCGCGATGCGATTTCGCAATCAATAACCGCTACAATCGCCGCCATGTCATTGCGCGCTGATCTTTCTCTTTCCGCCGTCGTCGCTGGTTTTGTAACCGTGCTCGTCGGCTTCACCAGTTCTGCCGCGATTGTCTTTCAGGCTGCGCGAGCGACTGGCGCCAACCAAGCGGAGATTAGTTCGTGGATGTGGGCGTTGGGTTTGGGCATGGGCGTGACGTGTATCGGCCTCTCGCTTTACTATCGCAAGCCGGTGGTGACGGCGTGGTCCACGCCGGGCGCGGCGATGTTGATCACCAGCGCGAGCGGCGTGAGTTTGGCGGAATCGATTGGCGCATTTTTGATCTCCGGTTTGTTGATCACCATCGCCGGCTTCAGCGGCTGGTTCGAACGTTCGCTGCAACGCATTCCGATTTCCATCGCCTCCGCGTTGTTGGCGGGCGTGTTGTTTCGTTTCGGGCTCGAGGTGTTTGTGTCCATGCAGGCGCAATTCATTCTCGTGTTCGCGATGTTTTTGGTGTACTTAATTTTTCGTCGTGCGCAGCCTCGCTACGCCATCGTCGCGGCGCTAGTCGTGGGAATCATCATCGCGGCGTTGCGCGGAATGTTGCATGTGAATGAATTGCATTTTGAATTGGCCAAGCCGATTTTCACCATGCCCGTGTTTTCCGTCAGCGCGCTAGTTGGCGTCGCGTTACCGCTTTTCATCGTCACCATGGCTTCGCAAAACGTGCCAGGCGTCGCCGCGTTGCGCGCGTCGGGCTATACCAGCGTGCCGATATCGCCGGTGATCGGGTGGATCGGCGTCACAACGACGATCCTCGCGCCGTTCGGCGCATTCGCCTTGAATCTCGCGGCGATCACTGCGGCAATTTGCACCGGCCGCGAAGCCCACGAAGATCCGAACAAGCGCTACGTTGCGGCAATCGCTGCGGGCGTCTTTTATGTTTTAGTGGGCTTGTTTGGCGCAACCGTTGCGGCACTGTTTGCAGCATTTCCGAAAGAATTAGTGTTGGCAATTGGCGGACTCGCTTTATTCGGCACCATCGGCAACGGCCTTGCCGCGGCACTCTGCAACGAAAAAGAACGTGAGCCTGCATTCGTCACGTTTCTCGTTACCGCATCGGGCATAACCTTACTCAGTATCGGCTCGGCGTTTTGGGGCTTACTCGCGGGTGTGCTGACTTGGTTGATATTGCGATTTCGTCGTTCGTGATGGCGTTGCCACGAGGCAGACGGATATTTGCTCGTAGCAGAGCATGCCTGGAGCACCGCATGAATACTTGTTCATGGCGCATCTATCCCAATGTCATCCTGAGCGCAGCGAAGCATCTGTTTTTCAAGCGCACGTAAAAAATTAAAAACAGTTCCTTCGCTGCGCTCAGGATGACAAGGTATTAGAGGTTTTGAGGCACTACCTGCGCTGTGGGCATCGTTTGTGCAAAAGAAGGCCGTGCGGACATCGCAACGAATAGTCGTTCCAGATTACCGTGGCCCGCGCGCCAATCGAATTCGGGATAGCGCAAATCCATATAGCCTAGCGTGCAGGCTGTCGCAATCTCCGCCAGCGAAAATCCAGCATCGATAAAAAAAACTTTCTCGCCCAATAGTCGCGACAATTCATCGACACCGGCTTCGATTTTTTTGCGCTGGCGCGAAATCCACGTCGCGCTTTGTTGTTCCGGCTTGCGATTGCGTTCCAGCACAATCAACACGACAGCATCGCACACGCCATCGGCAATCGCTTCGATTTGTTTAACGGCGACGCGCTCAATCGGTTCGCTCGGAATGAGGCGCGGGGCATTGGGTAGCGTCTCCAAATATTCGACAATCACCGAGGAATCGTGAACCACCTTTCCATCATCCAAAATCAGCGCGGGGACTTTGCCAAGCGGATTGATGTTGCCGATGCCGGAATCGGGAATCCACGGATTGTCGATCACGGTTTCGAATGGAATATTTTTTTCCAGCAATGCGACGTGCGCTTTGCGTGCGTAGGGGCTTGGCGTGGCGATGACAAGTTTCAATTGGCCTGACCTTGAGAAAGTTTGCGCGCGATGACCATGCGCTGAATCTGATTGGTGCCTTCATAAATCTGCGTAACTTTCGCATCGCGAAAAAAACGTTCGGCAGGATAATTTTTGCTGTAGCCGTTGCCGCCTAAAATTTGCACGGCGTCGGTGCTGACTTGCATTGCGGTGTCGGCAGCGAAACATTTGGCGCAGGCCGTCGCGATCGTGTCACCGCCAAGCGTTTCACCGAGCAACGCGTTCGCTTCGTAAACTAAATGGCGTGCGGCGCGAATTCTCATTTCCATGTCGGCGAGCATGAAACCGATGGCTTGATGGTCAATCAGCGCTTTGTCCATGCTCTTGCGCTCGCGCGCGTAGGCGAGTGCGGCATCGCGCGCGGCTCGGGCGATGCCGAGCGCTTGCGCGGCCACGGCGGGGCGCGTGTGACTCAAGGTCAACATGGCGATGCGAAAGCCATCGCCTGGTGCGCCCAAAACGTTCTCGCGCGGCACGCGAACGTCGTTCAATCGAAAATTGTAAGTCGGCGAACCACGCAATCCGAGCGTCGGTTCTGCGTTAAGAATGTCGAAGCCGTTGCTGTCGGTCGGCACGATGAAAGCCGTGAGGCCGCGGCGTTTGTCGCTTGGATCGAGCGTCGCGAAGACAACGCAGAAACCGGGCCGCTGCACATTGCAAATCCAAGACTTCTCGCCGTTGAGAATGTAATGCTCGCCGTCGGCGCGCGCCGCGCAGGTAAGGGCTGCGACGTCAGAGCCGGCGTCTGGTTCGGTCAATCCGTAGGAGGCAAATAACGAGCCGTCGGCGACACCGCTTAGCCAGCGCCGCTTCTGCGCGTCGTTGCCGAATAATTGCAGTGGCGTGCACCCCAATTCGTTGACCATCGGAATCATGGAAACGGCGGCGCTGGCGTAGGCGATTTCTTCGATCAATAATGCGCGCAGTAAAAATCGTTGCGGCGATTGCTCGGGCAACGCGATTTGCCGCATGGAGCCATGTTCGACCAATAGGTGATGTAAGTCGCGCGGATAGGCAGCGTCGGCGTCGATCGCCGCGGCGCGTGGCGCGATGTGGGCCTGTGCGAACGCTCGAATTTCGGCTTGGAACTCCGTGAGTTCGGGTGGTAACTTAAACATGGCGGGTGAAAGGATTCCTGATGCGCTATTTTACCTTGCAACCATGGTTTGATCTGTGCCTTAAACTCCTGTTATAATTATCGTTTTCCTTGCTTCACCGTGCTCGCATCACGGGAAGCCTCAACCAGCCCATAAGGAGAGTTAATGCGACATTATGAAATCGTTTTCATCGTTCACCCTGACCAGAGCGAGCAAGTTCCCGCCATGGTCGAGCGTTACAAAGGCATGGTCAGCAATAACGGTGGCAATATTCACCGCCTGGAAGATTGGGGCCGCCGCCAGTTAACGTATCCGATTCAGAAAATCCACAAAGCCCATTACGTGTTGATGAACATCGAATGCGATCAAAAAACGCTCGATGAAATCGAAGATGCATTCAAGTTCAATGATGCCGTGTTGCGTCATTTGACCGTGAAAATGGAACGTCCCGTGACCGAACCTTCGGCGATGATGAAGGAAGAAAAATCCAAGTCGTTATCGACGACGCAAGCGATGGAAGCGGTTACCGATGTCGCCGCGCCGGACGCTGCGGCGGCCTAACGACGTCATTTGAACCGCAATCAAATCGTGTTATCCGGTGTGATGCGCAACTTGCAAGCGATTCGTTACAGCCCAGCCGGCGTGCCGGTGTTGATGTTTGAATTGCAGCATCAGTCGCGCCAAACGGAAGCCAATACTGCGTTGAGTGTTGTCGTGAATATGCGGATACAAGCCGCCGGCGAATTAGCGCAAGAAGTCGCTCGTTTTACTGATGGCACCGAGATTGTGGTGAAGGGATTCTTAACGCGGACGAGTCAGCGATCTGACATTCCCGTGCTTCATGTGAACAGTTATAAATTATTGAAAGAGGTCAATCATGGCACTACCCACTAGAGGTCGTTTCGGCAAGAAAAAGACCGACCTGAAGAACAAACGTAATCCCGAGCGGTCGTTATTTCGCCGCAAAAAATTCTGTCGTTTCACGGCCGATAAAATCGCCGAAGTCGATTATAAAGACATCGAAATTCTGAAGGATTTCATCAACGAAAACGGCAAGATTATTCCGGCGCGCATTACGGGTACTAAAACCCATTTCCAGCGTCAGTTGTCGGTGGCGATCAAGCGCGCGCGTTTCCTCGCCTTGCTGCCATACACCGATTTGCACTAAGGAGCGAATATGCAAATTATTCTTTTAGAAAAAGTGGTAAACCTCGGTCAGCTTGGTGATGTGGTCAAGGTCAAAAATGGTTACGCTCGTAATTTTCTCGTGCCGAACGGTAAGGCAAAGCGCGCGACGCCGGAAAATTTGGCTGAGTTCGAAAAACGCCGCGCAGATTTGGAAAAACAACAGGCCGATATTTTGGCGCAAGCGAATGCGCGGGCCGAAAAGCTCAACGGCATGATGGTTCAGATCACGCAAAAAGCGGGTGTCGACGGCAAGCTATTTGGTTCGGTCACGAATGCAGACATCGCTGACGCGCTTAAGGCGCAGGGCTTTGAAGTTTCGAAAGCAGAAATCCGCATGCCCGATGGCCCGCTTAAACAAGTGGGTGATCATGAGTTGACGCTAGCGATGCATAGCGACGTGACTGCAACGATTAAGGTTTCGGTATTAGGCGAAGCGTAAGCATAAAAAGTAAATAGTAACAATACAAAAAAGGGCTGGTAACAGCCCTTTTTTGCTTTAGACTATCACTTCGAATGGTTGTAAGGAGGCTCTCCGGTGGACTTCAATTGGTCGCTTATCATTGTTCTGGTGCTACTTATTGCGCTGATCTACATGGCCACGTTTTTCGTGCGCGCGTTGCGCGATCGCAAGCCATCGCAGCAAATCACCATTCACAGCAATATCGAAGACATGCGCTCCATCGGCGAGCTGGCGGTCTACAAAGTGTTCACCAAGGAAATCGTCACTGAGACCGATCATTCTTGGGGCCAGTTCGGCGAAAAATATTTGGGCTGGGTGCTGACGCAAAAGAAAATGGCGATGGTGTTTGAATTCGAAATCGAATTCCGATTTAATCTGCGTAACAACGCGTTCCAAATTGAGCCGCGCGGGCAGGGCACTTACAACATTAAAATGCCGCCATGCCAGCACGAAGTATTCATCCGCAATATCAATGTGTACGACGAGCAAAAAGCACGCGTATTGCCATGGCTATTGCCGGATTTGCTAAATGGTTTCTTTGCAGGCAGTTTTAGCGAGCAGGATAAAAATCAATTGATTGCCGCCGCGCGTAGTCACGCGGAAGCGCGTGCGAAAGAGCAAATTAAAAAACTGGAAGGCGATTTGCATGCGTCGGCAGAATCGACCTTGCGCTCCATTGCCCGCGCGTTCGGTGCCGAGAATGTCACGTTCGAATTCAAGACCGATCAAGTGCCGGCGATGGTGATTGAGATGCCGAATCGGCTCGCTGCTTAGAAAACAGGCGACCCTACCCTGGTCATTGCGAGCAAAGCGAAGCAATCTCGCCGTTCTTCGGCGCATAAAATCGAGATCGCCACGTCGCCCGGCGAGCCCCTCGCGATGACAATGGTGGTCGGATCATTCCGTCGTGACATTTAATTCAATTTTTATTCCAGATCTTTTTTCCAATCGCGTAGCCATCGTTACGGGGGGGCGGCTCAGGCATCGGCCGCTGCACCGCACACGAATTATCGGCGCTCGGCGCGACAATCGCGCTGGTCGGCCGCAAGCAAGAAAAGCTGAGCGCCGTGCAAAAAGAAATTTCCGACGCCGCTGGAAATGCCTCGACCCACATCTGCGACATCCGCGAAGAAGAGCAAGTCCGCGCGACCGTCGAAGCCATTCTCAAAACTCATAGTCGCATCGATTTCCTCGTCAACAACGCAGGCGGACAATTTTCCGCACCGCTGGAAAAAATCAGCGCAAAAGGTTGGGACACGGTAGTGTGCAATAATCTCACCGGCGGTTTTTTGTTCGCGCGCGAATGCTACACCCAACGGATGAAAGCGCAGCGCGGGGAGGGCGATCATGCCATCGTCAACATCATCGCCGATATGTGGCACGGCATGCCGGGGATGGGTCACTCGGGTGCTGCCCGCGCCGACATGCTGAATTTCACCGAGACCGCCGCGTTGGAATGGGCGCCGATCCGCATTAACGCAGTCGCGCCGGGATGGATCGCGTCCAGCGGCATAGATAACTATCCGCCGGAAATGGCGCCGCTCATCAAACGCCTCGCCGATTACACGCCGGCACGGCGATTGGGTACGGAATCGGAAGTTTCGGCTGCGATCGTTTTTTTATTGTCGCCTGCCGCTACATTTATTTCCGGTTCGTGTTTGCGAATCGATGGCGCGGCACCCAACGCGAAACGCGTCTGGCCGGAGGTTGGCTCTGGTATTGCGTCTCCGGCCTTCAATGGATTTCATTTAGCAAAAATTCCCGACGTTCTGAAAGATTAATCGGAGTAAGCAATGCAACTCACACAAGAACACGAGGAACTGCGCCGCAATTTGAGCAAGTTCATCGACAACGAAATTAATCCCCATGTGGACAAATGGGAAGACGCCGAGATTTTTCCCGCTCACGAGTTATTCAAAAAAATGGGCGCGTTGGGATTTCTCGGCCTGACCAAGCAGGAAGAATACGGCGGCATGGGTTTGGATTATTCCTACGCGGCGGTGATGGCGGAAACCTTGGGCCGCATTCGCTGTGGCGCCATCCCGATGGCGATCGGTGTGCATACCGATATGGCGACGCCGGCGCTATCGCGCTATGGCAGCGACGTCGTGAAGCGCGAATTTCTTGCGCCGTCGATCAGCGGTGAATTCGTAGCTTGCCTCGGCGTATCGGAGACCGGCGCGGGTTCCGACGTCGCGTCGATCAAAACGTCGGCGAGAAAAGACGGTGATGATTACGTCATCAACGGTGGCAAAATGTGGACGACCAATGGCACGCAGGCCGATTGGATGTGTTTGCTCGCCAATACCTCGGAAGGCGCGCCGCACAAAAGTAAAACATTGATCTGCGTGCCGATGAAAACGAAGGGAATAAACGTCGCGAAAAAATTGCGCAAGATCGGCATGATGGCGTCCGATACGGCGCAGATTTTTTTCGATGACGTGCGCGTGCCGCAACGCTATCGCATCGGCGAGGAAGGCATGGGCTTCACCTATCAGATGCAGCAATTTCAAGAAGAACGGCTGTGGGCGGCGGCGAGCGCGGTAGAGGGTTTGTTGCGCAATATCAGCGATACCGTTGACTACATCCGCGAACGAAAAATTTTCGGCCAGACCGTGCTCGATTTTCAAGTGGTGCATTTTCGTTTGGCGGAATTGAAGACGGAAGTCGAAGCGTTGCGGGCGCTAACCTATCGCGCTGTCGATCTTTACGTCAGCGGCAAAGATGTGACCGAACTCGCGTCGATGGCGAAACTAAAAGCCGGCCGATTGCTGCGAGAAGTGCCCGATGCTTGTTTGCAATATTGGGGCGGCATGGGCTACACCTGGGACAATCCGGTGTCGCGCGCCTACCGCGATGGTCGGCTCGCGTCGATTGGCGGTGGCGCGGATGAAGTGATGCTTGGCATTATTTGTAAACAGATGGGGATACTGCCGCGTAAATAGGGTGGCCTGGGAGGCAATACCGGTGCGGTTGCTGGCAATGCCTTGGCTGTGAGGCAAATGGGGTGCGGGTCTTCGGGATGCCGTTCCCTCACCCTAGCCCTCTACCAGAGGGAGAGGGGTGGGGATGAGGGTGCAGCGTAAATTATCGCAATACTCGTCCCAAGTCGCACCAAGCCAACCCAGATATACTGTCAATTAATATCCAACAAACCAAATCATTATGCCCATTCCAGCACTATTTAAAAACAAACTCACGGCACCGGTCATCGGCGCGCCGATGTTCCTCGTTTCGTTTCCGCCCTTGGTCAGCGCGCTGTGTAAGGCCGGCATCGTCGGCACATTTCCGCACGTCAACGCGCGACCGTCGGCGCAATTCGATCAGTGGTTGACGGACATCAAACAGGATCTTGCCGACTATCAAACTGCTAATCCGAAGGCCGTCGTGGCGCCGCTCGGCGTGAACCTCATCGTGCATCGAACCAATCCGCGCTTCGAGCCTGATCTGGAAATTGTCGTCAAACACAAAATTCCGCTGGTCATCACCAGTTTGGGCCATCCCGGCAAAGTGATCGATGCCGTACACAGCTACGGCGGCTTGGTGTTTTGCGATGTCATCAGCGCCGATCATGCACGCAAATCCATGAACGCCGGCGTCGACGGCATCATCTGCATCGGCGGTGGCGCCGGTGGTCACGCATCGATACAAAGTTCGTTCTCGCTGGTACGCGAAATTCGCGAATTTTGGGATGGATGTTTAGTGCTCGGCGGCGGCATCAACGACGGCCAGCAAGTGCGCGCCGCGGAAATGTTGGGCGCGGATTTCGCGTACATGGGCACGCGCTTCATCGCCTCGAAAGAATCGAACGCGCAAGCGGAATACAAACAAATGATCGTCGATTGCGGCGTCAAAGATTTAATTTTTTCTGATCGCTTCTCCGGCGTAAGCGCCAACTTTCTGCTGCCCTCGATCACGCGTTTTGGCATCGATCCGGCGACACTGCCACCGAAGAAGCCCGATGTTAGCGGTCTCGCGGACACCGATCTGAAAGCATGGAAAGATATTTGGAGCGCCGGTCACGGCGTTTCGACGATCCACGATGTGCCGACCATCGCCGAACTAGCGCAGCGCATCACGCAGGAATATCGAGCAGCTTGTACCGTGCCGATTAGTGAAGCCGTCGCATAGGTAAACCTTGTGGCGGCAAAGTCTTTATTAATGTTCGCCGGATTGTTCGCTGCCTTAGCGGTATTGTTCGGTGCCTTCGGCGCTCACGGGCTCAAGGCAAAATTAACACCGGAAATGCTGGCGGTTTATCAAACTGGGGTGCAATATCATATGTGGCACGCCATCGGGCTTGCGATCGCCGGTTTCGCCGCGGTGCAGTGGCCGCAACTTAGCGGGCTTCGCTGGGCTGGCGGTTTGATGATCGTTGGGATTATTTTGTTTTCCGGCAGTTTGTATGCGTTGGCATTGACGAACATTAAAGTTTTTGGTGCGATTACGCCGTTTGGTGGATTGGCGTTTATCGCGGCGTGGATTGTTTTTGCTGTTTCGGTTTGGAAGTCGAGTTAGGATCGGTAAGCTATATTTTTGTCATTCCCGCGAAGGCGGGAATCTATTTGGCAGTGGCCGTATCAGACTCAGTATGGATTCCCGCCTTCGCGGGAATGACAAATCACATGCGTTGGAGGAAATATGCGACTCGTTCAATTTCTAGATCAAGCAGGCAAACAGAAAGTCGGCGTTGTTCCACCGGCCGGTTCTGCGTTGTCCGTCGTATCCGAAGTGCACAGCGTCTATCGTCTCGCGCTCGACGCGGCGAGACAATCGCAAACCTTGGAACAGCACATCGCGCCATTGCTAAGTAAAGAAACGGCCGACTACGACACCGTCGTCGCAGAAAAACGTTTGCTGCCGCCGCTGACCCATCCCGATCCCCATCGCTGCCTTGTTACCGGAACAGGTTTATCGCATCTGGGCAGTGCCGCCGCGCGCGATTCGATGCACGCGAAAATGAAAAAATCCGAAAGCGAACTCACCGATTCCATGAAAATGTTTAAGTGGGGAATCGAAGGCGGCAAGCCGAAACCCGGCGACATCGGCACTGCGCCGGAATGGTTTTACAAGGGCGACGGACACTGGGTCGTGCCGCCGGAAAAAGATTTGGAGTTGCCGCCTTACGCAAATGATGGCGGCGAAGAAGTCGAAGTGGTCGGGCTTTATGTGATCGATGATCACGGGCAAGTGTTGCGCGTTGGTTTCGCGCTTGGTAATGAATACTCCGATCACGTGATGGAGCGAAAAAATTATCTCTATTTAGCGCATTCGAAATTGCGTCAATGTTCCTACGGCCCCGAATTGCTCACCGGCGAGTTGCCGAGTAACGTTACCGGTTCCGCGAAGCTGATGCGCGCCGGAAAAGCGGTGTGGTCCGGCGATTGGTTATCCGGCGAAGACAACATGGCGCATTCGGTTTGGAATTTGGAACATCATCATTTCAAGTACGCAGGCTTTCGCCGGCCCGGCGATGTTCACGTACATTTTTTTGGCGCGGCGACCGGCAGTTTTGCCGCGAATGTCACAACGAAACCGGGCGATCGATTCGAAATCACGTCGGCGCAATTCGGCCGGCCATTGAGAAATTCGTTAGTCGCGTCGGAAACGGTGCAGCGACCCGTTATTGTTCAAACACTGTAAATTTTGAAAATAGAAAAATAGATGAAGAAACTTATTAAAGGAATTTTTCTCCTTGTTCTTTTTTCGGCGCCGGCATTTGCAATGACCGAAGCCGACAAATTCGTCGGCGTGTGGCGTTTGGTTTCGATTGAGTATCGCAGCGACGACGGCGCAATCGTCGAATCGCCTTACGGCACCGAACCCGAGGGCACCATCATGTACGATTCGCTCGGCAATATGGCGGCGCAGATCGGAAAGAGAGATCGTCCCCGATTTAGCGCCGCCGATCGAATGGCCGGCAGCGCCGAGGAAAAGAAAACGGCGTTCGAAAGTTACATCGCCTACTTTGGCCGCTATCGCGTTGATGAGCGGGAGCGCACGGTCACTCATGACGTGCAGCAAGCGTTGTTTCCGAATTGGACCGGCAGTAAACAAGTTCGCTATTACACCTTCGCCGATCGTAAGTTAACCTTGCGCACGCCACCGTTTCAATATCTCGGCAAGAGCGTAACGGCGATTTTGCTATGGGACAAAATTCGCTAGAACAATTTTTGAATCACCGTCTCGCGCAACGCGAAGACCTCGCCGCCATCGTCGAGATTTATAACGACACGATTCCTTCGCGCCAGGTAACGGCGGATACCGAGGCAGTTTCAGTCGAAAGCCGAGTGCCTTGGTTTGAAGCTCACATCCCTTCAACACGCCCTCTGTGGGTCATGGAAATTGACGGACGCATCGCTGCGTGGCTTAGCTTTTCATCGTTTTATGGGCGGCCCGCGTACGATCGTACTGCCGAGCTGAGTATCTACGTCGCCGCGCCATTTCGCGCGCGCGGGCTCGGGCGCTATTTGCTGAACGCCGCGATGAGCGCCGCACCAAGCCTTTCGATCGACACCTTGCTCGGATTTATTTTTGGACACAACGAGCCAAGTCTCGCGTTGTTTGAGCGCCATGGCTTTGTGCGCTGGGGCGTGTTGCCGCGTGTCGCAGTGCTGGACGAGATTGAACGAGACTTAATTATTGTTGGGTATCGAATCGCTGAGAAATAGATAAATAAATGAAGCTATCGCTAACTGAATTGCTGAAAAAAATTCCGGGGCCAGTTACCGCCAAGTGGCCGATGGGTGAACGCTTTACCGCCGGGTTGAATCATGGATCAATGTCGGTCGAACTCTACGCGCCGCAGGGTAATGATCCACAAACGCCCCACGAGCAGGACGAGTTGTATTTCGTTCAAGCCGGAAGCGCCGAGTTACGCATCGGCGCCGAGCGATTTTCCTGCGCGCCGGGCGATGTATTTTTCGTTGTCGCGGGCGTCGATCGTAGCTTCGAAACGTTTTCCGATGATTTTGTGACCTGGGCGGCGTTTTGGGGACCGCGCGGCGGCGCGAAGTGATAGGCTAGGAAGCCGCGTTAGGTTACGTTTATGCTCTGCCGCCATTACCAATGCGTCGATCGAATTTGAACTCAATTTACCTGCCCCGTCCGATGAAAACGAGCGCTCAGAACATTTGCAGCAAAGGCCAACACCGCAAGGCCGATAGCCGCTGACGAAATGCCCGCCACCGGTCCGAATGCGTCGCTCGCGTCGGCATGGCTAACCAGTTTTCGAAGTTCGTAGCGAGCGTCTAATCGTCGGTCAGCCGGGTGTTGGCGCAAAGTTGTTCCAACGTCTCGCGCAAACGCTCCGTATCGTGCGTCTTGCTGAAGAAATAATCCGCGCCAAGTCGAACAAATAAATCGCGATACTCATCTTCCGAATGATTGGTAAAGACGATCACGATGGTGGCGGGATTGGTTCCTTTAACGTGACGAATTACGTCTTGCCCGGAACGACCGCGAAGTTTGATGTCGAGCAAAACGATATCGGCTGGTTTTCGGCGTAGCGCCGTGATTGCGGCGGCCGCATTGTCGTATTCGCCGACGAAAATTAGCTTGGGAAACTCGTCGATCAGTTCTCGTACCCGCTCGCGGACGAGGGCGGAATCTTCGACCAACACCATTGTTAACACGCTGCCTCCGGATGAAGTTTTCTTATTAAGAATGCATTTGTGCTCATGGTATGAGCCGTAAGGTCGCTTCCGTGTAGGGATTGCTTGCGAGATTTTGTAGGAAAATCCCTACTGTTCAGGTTTTTGATCGAGGACGACTGGAAATGTCCTCGATGCGTTCCGATTTCCTGCGCAGAGCGCGCTTTGTTCTGGTGGTTCGAATCCATGACGCTCAAAAATAATGTCCAGCTCGGACTATATCTAAATCGACTATCACGCCGGTATCAGGAAACGCCGATATCGCGTGTCGGAATCGTCTGACACGGCGTTCTTGCCAAGCTAACTATCGCTGGATCCCCTGGAAGTTTCCCGATTTATCGGGAAATCCCTACACCGCCCCACTGCAACACCTACGTAACCGGTAACCAGCCGGCGTTATTGCCTCACTTGCCCAGGCCATATAGATCGGAACGCAGAGGATTCGCGGCAAACAACGGCTTCCACCGCCGTGGCGTGAGTTGATGTACTTGGGAGGCCGGATGCTGACCAACGCG
>JANOLP010000149.1:0-7842 GCA_031419835.1 Pseudomonadota bacterium
AGCCAATCTGCCGCGCCGGTGCGATGTGGTGAGTGCGTCACCAATACCTTGTAACCCTGATCTGACAACTTCGTACAAATCGCTTCTCCCAAACCGCCCATACCGCCCGTTACCAATGCAATTCTTTGTGCCATGATTTCCTCAAGAAAGTTATCAACGTGATTGTCGTTCCCGCGAAGGCGGGAATCCAGCGTCGTTCGCAAAGACACTGGGTCCCCGCCTTCGCGGGGACGACGAAAAAACTAGTCGCAACGCTCCATCACATACCGTCCCGGCGCCGCTTCAATCGCTTTGTATTTCGTATTCCCCAACTTAGCACGGGCCGGAACACCGCGCCCCGCTTGCTTCTTCAGCCAGATCGCCCAATGATTCCACCAACTGCCGTCGACCGATTTCGCTGATTCCAGCCACGCATCATTGTCTTTTCCAACCTTACCGCCGACCCAATAATTGCGTTTATTTTTCGATGCCGGATTCATCGAGCCGGCGATGTGCCCGCTCGCACCCAACACGAATTCGAGCTTGCCACCCAAGTTTTGCGCGCCGCTAAAACTGCCGGTCCACGGCACGATGTGATCTTCTTTCGCAGCAAAAATATACGCCGGCATATCGATCTTGCCGATGTCGATTTTCTCGCCGCACATCGTGAGTTTATTTTTCTCGATCAGCTTGTTTTCCCAATAGAAATTTCGCAAATAATAGGCATACATCGGGCCCGGCAAATTGGTCGCGTCGCTATTCCAAAAGAGCAAATTGAACGCCTCCGGCGTTTTGCCTTTCAAATAATTATTCACAACATATTGCCAAATCAAATCATTGGCGCGCAGGCTGGAAAACGCCATCGCTATTTCTTTGCCGGCAACCAGCCCACCGTTCGCCAATTGTTGTTCGCGCTGCTTCACCATGTTCTCGTCGATGTACGCGCCGATATCGCCGACGTCGGAAAATTCCAGCAGCGATGTCATCAACGTCACGCTCGCGACCGGTTCTTCGCCGCGTGCGGCAAGCACGGCCAATCCCGCCGTAACCAAGGTGCCGCCGACGCAGAATCCCAGCAGATTAATCTGTTCGGTCTTGCCGATCTCACGCGTCACGTCGATCGCTTTGATGATGCCCAGCTCAAGATAATCATCCCAGGTCAGATGCTGCTGATCTTCTTTGACATTGCGCCACGACACCATGAATACCGTGTGGCCTTGATCCAGCGCAAAACGTACGAAGGAATTTTCCGGCTCCAAGTCCATCAAATAAAACTTATTGATGCATGGCGGCACAAGCAATAACGGCCGCTCACAAACCGTTTTGGTCGTCGGCGTATATTGAAGTAACTGAATCAATTCGTTCTCAAACACCACGGCACCGGCCGTGGTCGCGATATTCTTACCGACGGCGAACTTCGATTCGTCGGTCATGGAAATGCGGCCCTTCTCGATGTCTTCCATCAAGTTTTTCAGGCCCTTCGCCAGGCTATCACCCTGGCTATCCAGCGCGAGTTTTAGCACTTCCGGATTGGTCGCAAGAAAATTCGATGGCGACATCGCGTCAACATACTGGCGCGCGAAGAACAACATTTTGCGTTTGGTTTGCGCATCGAGATCGGTTTTTTCCACCGCGCCGATCAGCCAATCCGAGGCAAGCAAATAGGATTGCTTGATGTAATCGAACAGCGGCATGTCGGACCATTCCGCGCCACTGAAGCGGCGATCGCCTTTGACTTCCGCTTTCGGCTCGGTTCCCATCGCGCCCCGGCTCAAAAAACTTTCCCACAGCTTCATCTGATTCGCTTGATAAATCTGCTGTTGCTCAGCCCATTGCGCCGGCTGCTGCGACAGCGCGCCCATAAATTTCTGATAGGTCGCGGCGAAATCGCCGTTCGGTTCGAGTGTGAGATTAAAACGCTTCTGCCAATCATTCACCAGCGATTGGTTGGCGTCGGAAAATTGCTTCAACATCGTTTCGATGGGAAACGGCGTGGTGTGCGACTTCATCATTCAGGTCCTCCGGATGGGATGCGTCAGAGCAAGCACTTATTTGTTTGACAACGGCCTATTATAACGCCGCCTTATCGCTTTTTTTGACCGGCGATGAAGGATTTGCTTGCTGCGAAAAAACGAATTGTTGCACTGCAACATTACTCTGTCAAGCATTTTGAGCCGTTGCGTATTCAAATTGGTTGGATTTTTGCAATGCTTGGAGAACCGCATGGATGCTGGCGTTGCAAGCATGCCTTGCCGAAAAGCGCGCGCCGTATGCCTTGTGGCACTGCTATTTTGGAATTGACAACGAAATGTTCTGCGGACGCCGGCCCCTCATCCCCACCCTTCTCCCAGAGGGAGAAGGGATAGTTTCCCCTCGCCCCTCTGGGGAGAGGGTGCAGGGGTGAGGGGCAAGCGCCCATATATTTCGATAAATTTACTTCCCCGCAATCACAATATCATCACTACGCCGCGCATTCGCCGACACCTCGCGACACAAACTCAAAAACGCATCGATCCCCGGCGTACGATATTTTTGCTTGTGCAACAAAAAATGAAACTTGCGGCGCAGATCGATTTCTTTCAACTTAATCTCAACCAAGCTGCCGCGGCGAAACGATTCCTTTAACGCCAAACGAGATACACAGCCGATGCCCAGGCCTGCTTGCACCGCATGCATAATCGCTTCGGTGTGCTCGAGCTCGAGGCGAATCTTGAGTCGATCGCGCCACTGGCTTAACGCGCGATCCATCGTTTGTCGGGTCCCGGAGCCCGGCTCGCGCACGATCCACCATTCCTTCAACGCATGGGAAATATTTACGCTGCGACGCTTCGCGAGCGCATGATCGGGCGCGCAAAACACGACCAGCTCATCGGCCACCCAATCGGTCATGACCAAATCCTTGTCGTCGCACTCACCCTCGATCAGCCCCAAATCCAACTCGAAATCCTTCACCCGCTCGGCGATGCGCGTGGTGTTGTGAACTTCAAGCGCGACTTGGGCGCCGGGGTAACGGCGCATGAATTCGCCGACCAGCAGCGTGCCCAGATAGTTGCCGATGGTCAACGTCGCGCCGACCCGTAACGCGCCGAACGCCTGGCCGCCGGCGAGAATCGCCTCGACTTCGCTGGCGCGATCAAGCAATTCGCGCGCTTTCGGCAGCAATACGCGCCCGGTTTCGTTTAAGCGCAGCCGTTTGCCGTTGCGATCGAACAAACGGCAATCGAATTGATGCTCCAATTCCGACAGCGATGTGCTCGCCGCCGATTGCGACATGGCAAGCTTATCCGCCGCCGCCGAAACCGTGCCGAATTGGCCGATGGCCGCAAAAACTTCGAGTTGCCGTAAGGAATAACGCATTCTTATATCGGTAAAATAGATAACAAGTATCTAAATTACCTTATTTTCCGATTTAATGCACCTAGCTATAATTCGATCTGTCTTAATTAATAGCAAGCAAATTAGATCATGACGACCGTCGGCATCGAACGAGTTTTAGACGTCCACCACTGGAACGAATCGTTATTCAGCTTCAAAACCACCCGCGACCAGGGCCTGCGTTTTGAGAATGGTCACTTCGTCATGATCGGCCTGGAAGTCGAAGGCAAACCGCTGATGCGCGCCTATAGCATCGCCAGCCCGAACTACGACGAGCATTTGGAATTCTTAAGCATCAAAGTCGAAGATGGCCCCCTCACCTCGCGCCTGAAAAATCTCAAAGCCGGCGATGAAATTTTGGTCAGCCGCAAACCCGTCGGCACACTGGTGCTACACGACCTCAAGCCCGGCAAAAATCTATATCTCTTCGCCACTGGCACCGGCCTCGCGCCCTTCATGAGCGTGATCCGCGATCCGGAAACCTACGAACGCTTCGAAAAAGTGATTTTGGTCCATGGCGTGCGCGTCGTCAGCGAATTGGCCTACGCCGAATACATCACCCAAGAATTGCCGAAGCACGAATATTTCGGCGAAGAAATTCGTGAGAAATTGATTTACTACCCGACCGTCACCCGCGAGCCGTACCAAAATCGTGGGCGCTTAACGGATTTGATCGAAAGCGGAAAATTGTTTGAGGACATCGGCTTGCCGGCGCTTGATCCCGCTCGCGATCGCGCGATGATTTGCGGTGGGCCGAGCATGTTGAAAGATACCGCGGCTTTATTGAATGCGCGAGGATTTCACATATCGCCGCATATCGGTGTGCCCGGCGATTACGTCATAGAACGGGCATTCGTAGAAAAGTAGTTTCTCTATCCTCTTGTCATTGCGAGGAGCGCTTTTGCGACGAAGCAATCTCGATTTTCACGGTCCAAGAAAAACGAGATTGCTTCGTCGTTTCACTCCTCGCAATGACAAAATATGAACGCTTGACAGCGTAACCGGCTCAAGACTAACCTCGCAGAAATACTCGCTCAACAAAGACGAGTAAATCAATCCGAGGAGAAACCCGCCGTGTCCGATTTTACCGAAACCAATCTCACCGATGCGGTCTTGGCTCGCCTCGACGGCGCGAGCGATCCGCGTTTCAAGCAAATCATGTCCAGCCTGATTCGCCACATGCACGACTTCGTGCGCGATGTCGAATTGACGGAAGGCGAATGGTTTGAGGCGATTAAGTTTCTCACCGCGACCGGCCAGAAATGTGACGACAAGCGTCAGGAATTTATATTGCTTTCGGATACGCTCGGCGTGTCGATGTTGGTGGACGCGATCAATCATCGCAAGCCTGGCGGCGCGACGGAATCAACCGTGTTTGGTCCGTTCTATGTGAATGGCAGCCCGAGCTTACCGAAATGGGCAAATGTCTCGGAAGGAGTCGCCGGTGAGCCGACCTATGTTTCTGGTCAGGTGAAATCCGTTGACGGCAAACCGATCGCCGGTGCGCAGTTGGATCTATGGCAAACCGACGGCGACGGTTTTTATGACGTGCAATTGCCTAACGTAAAAGGCATGCAAGCGCGCGGAAAAGTCACGACCGACGCGCAAGGCTGCTACGGATTTCGCACGGTGAAGCCGGTGAGTTATCCGATTCCGACCGATGGTCCGGTCGGTAAAATGTTGAGCGGCATGGGCCGGCATCCCTATCGTCCGGCGCATATTCACGCGATTGTTTCCGCGCCGGGATTTGAATCGGTGACGACTCATGTGTTTGTGAAGGGCGATTCCTATTTGCAGTCGGACGCGGTGTTCGGTGTGAAGAATTCGCTGATTACGGATTTTGTGAAGCGCGAAGGAACGGCGCCCGACGGCGCGAAATTGGCGACACCGTTTTGGGAAGCCCATTATGACTTTGTGTTGGCAGGCGCTAAGTAAGAAAACCGTCGCGGCACAGCTCTGTCATTCCCGCGAAGGCGGGAATCCAGTGTCTTTTTCGAACGACACTGGGTCCCCGCCTTCGCGGGGACGACAATAGAGAAAGAAACGGTAGTTATTGGGAAGTCCGGTAGTCTATTATTCATAAATTGGAGGAGGAGAAAATGTTACGCAAAACTAAAATGGCAATCGCATCAACCTTACTGGCAGTTTCGAGCCTCGCATCGGCCGAAGGATTGCCCGGCATGCGTGGCACGGATCATATCGGCATTACCGTGCCGGACTTAAAGCAAGCCGTCGACTTTTTCGTCAACGTCATCGGCTGCGAGGCGTTTTATAAATTGGGCCCTTTCAAAGCGGATAACGATTGGATGGAAGTCCATTTGAACGTCAACCCCAAAGCGGAAATTCCGACGATGCAATTGGTGCGCTGTGGTAGCGGCACGAACTACGAGGTGTTCCAATGGAGTTCGCCAGACCAAAAAACCACGCCACCACGCAATAGCGACGCGGGAGGACATCACATCGCGTTTTTTGTCGATGATATGGCGAAGGCCGTCGCGCACTTGAAAAAACACAATGTGAAAATATTTGGCGAACCTACCGTGATGGGCGAAGGCCCGAGCGCCGGGGAAAGCTGGATGTATTTCTTGGCGCCATGGGGCGTGCAAATGGAACTGGTGACTTACAAAGCCAAAGCCTACGAGAAAGATTTCAAAGGCAAGTTGTGGAACCCGACGGCGCCTGGCCAGTAGGAAAGCTTGTCATTCTGAGGTGCCCTTCGCTGCGCTCAAGGGTAAACTCTGCGAAGAATCGGCTTTCCGGCGCAATCAGTTTGCGTTGAACAGCAGATCCTTCGCTTCACTCAGGACGACATCTCGTCGTTATGTCCATCTTCATTCGTAATTTATTTTTACCCATTGTCGCCGCGGTTTCATTCGCGGCGACATCCGCTTTTGGCCACGCCGAAGTTAGCTACAACTTGCGCGCCGCGCATTTCGACTACACGCCGGCCGGCATGATGGTATACATGCGCGTGTCGTTGTCGTTGCTGGTTGCCAATCAACTCGGGCGCAAAACCAACGACGGCACGTTCGTCCCGGCGCCATATACCTATAACAAATTAGAAAGCGGCCAGGTTTTTCACTATCTTGATGTCGCCGCGGTGAAGCGCGACCCTTTGGGACTCGGCAAACTCGCGATCCAAGGCCATGAATTTTCCGTCGGCGGAAAAGTGGCCACACCCAAACTAATCAATGTTCGCGTCCATCCCAAAGGCAGCGTGCCGCCCTTCGGTAAACTCGACGACGCGAAAAGCGCCACCAAAGGTCTCGCCTACACCTCGGCTCAAAATGATGCCATCGACACGGGTTATGTGCTGGTCGATATCGCGTTACTTTTCTCGCAGATTACGATCGCTGACGAATTCCAATTCAAGAGCACGCTGGTTCCCGGCGAAATGGGCGAACCCGCAACGAAGAATATTTTCTGGGACCACCGCGGCCCGGATCAACAAACGCCCTACAACGCCGAAGGCTTAATCGACGCAGCGATTCTGTTTAGCCCGCCGAAAAAACCGTAATTTTTTCACCCCCGTGCCAGGAGGCTTATGGATAGTGGCTCCCAGGCCATGCATTGCCACGAGGCAAGCTGGGCGTGGCTTCTGGCAAACGCCTCCTTCCATGTCATTGCGAGGAGCGCTTTTGCGACGAAGCAATCTCGCTTTTCTTCCGCCGTCAAAGACGAGATTGCTTCGTCGCTTTGCTCCTCGCAATGACAATTCGAAATATTCAAGTCATCGCGCGCACGTTTGCCGTTTTTAGCCTTTTCTCGTATCCTCACTAAAACCCAACACGAGCCGCAGCGATGGATCTTAATTACTCCCCCGAAGAAAACGCTTTCCGCCAAGAAGTGCGCGCGTTTCTGCGCGAATCGCTTCCCGATACGCTGCGCAAAAAAGTTCTCGCCGGCATTCACCACAATCGCGACGAGCAAGTCGCGTGGCAAAAAACCCTCTTCAAAAAAGGCTGGTTCGCGCCGCACTGGCCGAAGGAATACGGCGGCACCGGCTGGAACGCTGTGCAGCGTTACATCTTCGAAGAGGAATACGACGATGCCGGCGCGCCGCGTGTGGTCCCGTTCGGGCCGATGATGTGCGCGCCGGTGATCATGGCGTTCGGCAATGATTGGCATAAGCAGCGCTTTCTGCCGAAGATGCTCAACAGTGACGAAATGTGGTGCCAAGGTTATTCCGAGCCGGGCTCGGGTTCCGATCTCGCTTCTCTCAAAACCAAAGCGGAACGCCAAGGCGATTTTTATATCGTCAACGGGCAGAAAACTTGGACCACGTTGGCTCATTGGGCCGACTGGATATTTTGTCTGGTACGTACGTCAAGCGAAGGCAAAGCGCAGGAAGGCATTTCGTTTTTGTTGATCGATATGAAATCGCCGGGCGTGGAAGTGCGGCCGATCAGACTGATGGACGGCGCCAACGAGGTCAACGAAGTGTGGTTCGACAACGTGAAAGTCCCCGCAGAAAATTTAGTCGGCCAA
>JANOLP010000150.1:0-2923 GCA_031419835.1 Pseudomonadota bacterium
GGAGGGTTACAGTCTCCGGGGCTCGCCCATGCCCAGCCGATCCAAAAACAAAAAGCCCGGATGACCTTGCGGTGCAATCCGGGCTTAGCTACTGCTTGAGACTGAAGCGGGCTTACATACTCAGTCTTTCCCCAATTGCACGCGCACATCGTGCCCACTCATAACCGTGATTGGGCGTAAAGGCGGCACCGAGTCGATCCATACAGGATCTCGGCTGGACGGACAAAATGCGCCCCTGACGGCTTAATGGCCGCTGCGCGATTTGTTTGTTCAGTATCGATGTCATGGATGAACTCATTTACCTGGGATTAAACGTTAAGCACGCCAAATGGCGCACTTCAATAACGAGACTTTAGCCGACGAAAACATTGAAGTCAAGCAGATTATGCCATATTTGTGTATATTCTGAAAGAATGCTACAATGCCGTTATCGATTTGTGAGGGTCGATCCTTATGACAACTGCTTCAAAGCCGCGCCGGCTCAAATGGCGCACCCGTGTAATGATGGCGGAACGGGGTATCCGTTCCGTGTCCGCACTCAGTCGCAAGCTTGGCGAGCTGGGCGTCGACATTTCCGAATCCCAACTCGGCCGCATCATCGACGGCAAATCCAGTCATTTCAATGCCAAGGTCGTAGGCGGTTTATTAACCGCCCTGGACTGCGGCTTGAACGACCTACTCGTCGTTCGCTAGCCCCAGAAAACAAAAAGCCCGGCGCGCTTGCGCGGTCCGGGCTGGCTGTGAATGCTGTGCGGTCTAGTGTTTAACCGCTGCCTTCCGGACGAATAATCTGATTTGCACGCTGTGCGTAGTCGCCGCTTGTTGGCTCGTGGTAATCGTTGCCGATGACGGACGTGCGCGTGCCTCGCAGCGTGGGCTGCGATAAGGCGGGTGTTCTTGATATGCACAGGTTCATCATGGTGATGCTCGGTTCGTAGTCTTACAGTCTAGTCAACGGGTCGGAAGTTTGCCGACAAATTCGGCGCTCGTCAAATACTATGCAATGCGCAACGATATTGCTTGCGGATTCCGGTCGTCTTGAACACGCATTCCGGCGAGGTTTTTGTCAAGGGATGCGATCGCTTAATCGACAGGTCTTCCACAACTCGTGACGAACGACCGCCAACGATTCTGAAGCAGTCTATGAGCCAAGTTGCGGGATCGACCCTGAGCCGACCGTCAACGCAGTTGGCCTGACGGTCCGGAATACGCTGCAAACTCGCCGCTCAATTTTGACCAATAGCGCTGAAATTGCGGACATTCAGATTGACGCAATGCCGCCCGTTCAAGCAACGATGTCGTCGATTATTCATTCCCAGTAACACATTTTCATCACCTAGCGCTCCGCACTAAGCTAAGCCTCGTTTCAAACGCCTTGGAAACACAAGTTTACAGTTGCCTCCGTCAACCTTTGCTAGAGTTCGATTCGCGCCACGTTCGGCGTGATACAGGTCGATCGACATGGCGCGCGGAAAAACAAACATCGAACTTTCGACCGCTGACGCGAGCCATTTTGTCAATCTCGCCGGAGAAGCAATAGACATCGCTTCTCCCGAAGATTTTAAGGCATGGGCGCGCACCTCGGTCCGAAAGCTTTTCCCCCACGAAATGTTGATCGCCGGCGTGGCGAAGCAAACAGCAAAGTCGGTTGCCGTCGATCGTCTCATCCCAGTGGGTTTTCCTATGCCATTCATAGAAGCCGTGACCGAGCGCCGCGGTTGCTTCGCCTGTCCAACCTTAGAAACTTGGTTCCAGCACGGTCAACCGCAACTCTACGAACCCAACGCAACGCATTACGGCGGTGATGCTACTCAGCCGGTGCGCGAGTTTGAGCGCTATGACCTAAAGAATGTCGCTGCTCATGGCGTCTCCGATGTATCTGGCGCCATGGCGACCTACTTTAGCTTTTCCCAGATCCCGCAGGCACTCTCGCAACGACACGGGCAACTGCTCGAACTCCTTGTCCCGCACTTACATCATGCCTATATCAGGGCCACGTCTCGATCAGTTTCTGCGTCAGACATTGGTCGACCGGCGTCGTACGTGGCGGATCGACACTCCCACGACTGGGCGCTTGGTTTTCGCCTAACCGCCCGTGAGCGCGAAATCCTGTACTGGCTTGGCATGGGCAACACCAACGATGAGATTAGTCGCACGATTCATCGTGCGCGCGATACCGTTAAGCATCAAGTCAGCTCGGTACTTAAAAAACTCAATGTCAGCACTCGCCAAGAAGCCGTTGCGCTCGCCATTCGTATTGGTTTGTTACCGGAACGTCGCGGCCAAACGATCGATACGAAATAATCACTTCGTAGCTCAGGACGATAAAAAAGGCCCACCCGGGCTATAAAAATGGCCCGGGTGGGCTATATACGCGGCATCGCGCTTTGCCTTAAATTCTCAGTGGGACTAATCCCCGCGCGAGAAAAACCATGGAAAGAACAACAACGAAGGCGGCGTCAAGATTTGGCGTCGGGCTGGCTATCAATCCGAACCGGATTTCCCGGATACATCGGTGGATTCGGCATACGTTCTCCCCCAATCATTTCCTAAACCAACTACTTGTCGTAGTAGCGTGCGCGTGGTTGTTGCCCGTCAGCGCCGCGCCGATCCAATACTTGTATGACGAACTAGGCCGCTTAACCGGCGTGATCGACGCCGCCGGAAATGGCGCGACTTATAGCTATGATGCGGCCGGAAATTTGGCCCAAGCCGGACCGACCGCGGCAGTTTCGATTATGCAGTTCACTCCCTCAAGCGGTCCAGTCGGTACCGCGGTCACCATCCAAGGTACCGGATTCAAAACTGTAGCTGCGCAGAACACAGTCAAATTCAATGGCGTCACCGCGACGATTTCCGGCACGCCCACGGTAAATAAGATCATCGCGATTGTCCCGGCTACGGCGACCACCGGACCGATCAG
>JANOLP010000151.1:0-10095 GCA_031419835.1 Pseudomonadota bacterium
TAGGTGCACGAGGCCGCTTGCAGGGGCGTGAGCGCATGATCGGCTTCGATCTCGGCGAGGTAGCGCATGCCCTGCTCTTCGATCAGATAGCCTTGGCGGGTTAACAGTCGCATCAGGCGCGTGATGATCTTGGCGAGTAAAGCCTGCAACTCTTCGATGCCCGGAGCGCGCGCCTCGTGGAACACCGGCACGCCCGCGCCGCTGCGATACACGCCGTCGAGCACGAGACAATGCAGATGGATGTTGAGGTTGGCGGCGGAACCAAAACGCTGGATGAGCGTGACTGCGCCGGTGTGGGCTTCGCTACCTGTGAGCTTCGTACGAGATCGCGCTACGCAGGGTTACTTTGCGCCAGCGCTAAACAATAGGTAACTCGCCTGACGAGGGCCCGCCGATTGGCATGCGTCAGATTAAATAAAATGATTAGGCTAAGTATGTAGAACTGCCTGTAGAGGACTTGCGGACGCGGGTTCGTCCAAGCACAGTCCAGTGGACTGTGCTTGGACGTTGGTGCGCCTAGGCGCGCCAATGGTCCTGAGCCGCACGCGGCGAAGGATGGCGGGATCGCCTTCGGCGAGACGGACACATTCCCGCCGCCTCCACAAAAATGAAAATCCATGCAGTCACATCGGAAGGCTGTTACAGCGACACATTGACTTCCACTGGCTGGTCAATCGTCTTTACCCGCTTTTTTTGCCGGACCTGCGACACCAATATACATCCATTGCGATAAGACCATAAAAAGACTATATTCCGTCTTCATCAAAATCTGGAGTACCACCATGCGCTACTCATCTCAAGTCAAACCAATCAGCTACCTTAAGGCCAACGCCGCGGAGATTCTTAGGCATCTCTCCGAGCGACGCGAGTTTATGGTTATCACCCAGAATGGTGAAGCCAAGGCGGTTCTGCAAGATGTAGCGTCATTCGAGGAAACTCAGGAAACCCTGGCCTTGCTGAAAATTCTGGCGCTGGGTAATCAGGACGTGGCATCCAACAAGGTTAAGCCCGTGGCGGATGTCGTTGCTCGTTTGCGCGCCAAGCGCAGTTCTGTCTGATGGCAAGTTCGCCGGCCAAGTTTAAAGTCCTGCTCACCCAAGGCGCCGAGCAAGATTTGGAAGCGATTCACGACTACATCTGCGAGTTCGACTGCGTCGCCAATGCCAACTACGTATTGGACCAGTTGATGAAGGTTGTCGAAAGCCTGTATCGGTTTCCGCATCGCGGCAGCTACCCGAAAGAGCTGGTCGCACTGGGAATCAAAGAATATCGTCAGACCTCATTCAAACCATATCGTGTGATCTACCGTGTTACAGGCAATCAAGTCATCATCTACCTGATCGCTGACGGTCGTCGCGATATGCAATCGGTGCTGGCGCGAAGGCTGCTGGGTTCATGAGTCCGGATGTAAACCGTTACTGCGGAATGACTAATACGCGGCGCAATCCGTGGTAGACCGAGAACACGAGGCCGAGAAAGTGTAGAGGGCTTGCGGACGCGGGGGCGAGCCGGACGAGCCGGCTCGTGCTTGCAAGCATGAGCGCGACCTGTAAGCGCAATTCCCGCCGCCTCCACCAAAATCGATTGATGCCAGCATCGGTTGCCGACAACTGTCGCATTTTGAAGTTGAATCCGTCACCGTCATTCCATCAAGGCTGGAATGGTGGGTTTCGGGAAATTTCCGAATGGGACTTTTCGAAAGCACATTCCAGTTTGCCCCACAGCCATTTGAATCCACCAAGACTAGTCTATATACTAGCCTATCGAAAATTCGCACTGCAGGAGGAAGCCGTGAAAATAGAAATAGGTTCATATGAAGCGAAAACAAAGCTCCCTGAATTACTCAGGCAGGTGAAAACCGGCAAAAGTTTTACGATTACCAATCGCGGAGAGGCGATCGCGGATTTGGTGCCCAGCGCAGGTGCTAAGGCAAAGGACAAAGTTGCGGCAGCGAAAAAACTTAAAGCATTTATGCTGGCCGATCCGGTGCGTGGGGTGAACATCAAGGAACTCCTTGATGAGGGGCGTGCGTGAACTTCGTCCTTGATAATTCGGTGACGATGCGCTGGTTTTTCGGCGACGGCAAGCCGCCGGAACTTGCCTATGCCGGCAAAGTGTTAGATGCGATGAAAGTTGCCACCGCAATCGTGCCCACGACATGGGGGCTGGAAGTGGCAAATATCATTGCCAGGGCGGAAGCAAAAGCCCTGGTGACAGAGGCGCGGAGCGGGGCATTTCTTGAGATGCTGGATGGCGTGAGTATTGAGGTGGACGCGGCCACCTTCGCACACGCGCTGGAATCCACCCTTCAACTCGCACGCCGATACAAGCTATCCGCATACGACGCTTCCTATCTTGAATTGGCGTTGAGACGCGGCATATCGCTGGCCACGCTCGACGAAGATTTGCAGAAGGCCGCGAAGAAAGCGGGTGTGAAGAAATTTGGGTGATCGGTGGTAAAAACAATTGACGCTGGGCCTACTTGGCTCTACCTAGCGAGCCTCGACAGTTAGCGTGTCGCAACCGTTCTCAAGCAAGACGTCGCCGTTAGAAACCACATCAGCCAGCAGTATGATCACCCGCTCGTTGATGAAATGCAGGATACCAATCCTTTGCAATGGGACTTACTCGAACCACTCGCCGCCAGGGTGAAAATGTTTTGCGTTGGTGACGATGCCCAGCCCATTTACAGCTTCCGTGGCGCAGACTTCCGCAATGTCCATAGCTTTACTCAGCGCCTTAGCAACTCGGTAATTCTCCAGCTTGAACAAAATTGTCGATCTACTCAGGAAATTCTCGATTTATCGAACTGACTGCTGGCCGAATCTTCCATCGAATATAACAAGCGTCTTGTCGCTCTACGTGGGACAGGAGACAAGCCCTCGCTGTTGACTTTCGACTCCGAGGAGGATGGAGCACGTTGGCGCGCTGATGGCATTGCAAAGCGCAGAGAAAAAGGTGTTGACTGGGCTCAGCACATATTCTCACTCGAACTGCAACAGGCGCTGGATGTGTGAGTATTTGCTAAGCCAAGATGAAATTCTCATGACTTCTGCAATGGCTGTCATGACGTTGTAAAACAAATTTGTAAGGATGCTCGCATTAACGTGTTGAAGAAAAGGATTTCGCATGTATGCCTTTCAAATCGAGCGAGTAACGCACTTTTCCTTGATGCGCCAAAATGCGAGCTTATGCGGCCGCTCCGTCGGACATGGAATCGAACTCAGTCGTCGCCAGGGCTCTATTTGCCCGGCGTGTTCGCGTATCGAGTTTAATTCGTGGGTGAGCGAGTGGCATCGCAACTATGGCGTACTCGGACCCATTCAGCCGATCGCCGTCGAAACTGATCGTAATGAGGCTTGGTCAGAACCAGAAAAACGGGTTGCCTAAGGCAAGGTTTCGCGTCAAAGCGTCTGACGCGCCATCAATCCTGTTGCTTAAATTTTATCGTGGCAAACATGGATCTGCATGCGCGATCCGGTAACTTCGCTGCGACCGGTGTAGAAGAAAATAATCAATCCCAGCAGTTGTAGCGCCATCATCGGGCCGGGTGCCCAAACGGCACTGAGCCCGCGCTCAAGATCCGGAATTTTGGCGAATGTGCCACGAAAGTAAAGACCATAGGCGATGCCGATCATCAACGTTGCCATCGCCATCCGTTGATAGGGCGAGATGGCGTCTCCGCCGCGGTAATCAGCGCGCAGGAACTCCGAATACAAACGCCACAATTGCGATACCGCCAGCGTTATGATCAGTGCGGTGGTATACCAGCCGTACATGAACAGCCAGAAACCAATAAGCGCCGCAGCGACGTAGAGTGTCGAGGTCAGTGCTTGAATCGGAATGACTGGCACGCCATCGAGCTGACTTTCGTAGGCGATCTTTTTCGTATGCCCTTCGAATACAAAATGTATCTTAGTGAATAGTTGGCGCCAGAACCCACTGACCATTGACACGGGCTTACCGTAGCAGCAACCGAAACTAATACAGGCGACCCGTCCGATGCCTTCGCCAAAGGTGTAGGCGATGGCCATCGCTGCCAGCAACGGCAGAGTCGGCATCGGCTGACTGCCGAAGCTCTGTAGTACGTAGTTACAAACAAGTACGGCGATCGGGCAAACCAACGCAGCAACAAACACCGCGCCGGCGACGGTAAAGGTGTGTTGCTTGCCTTCAACAATCGCCGCGACCCAGCGCGACGAGGGCACAATAATTATTAGCAAAACCGCGACAAGGCCGATCAGTGGGGCCATTGCAACTCCAACTGCGGCACACATGACTATCATCATGGTAATGGCAACGACATACCCAAGCGCCGTAAGCGCGCCATAAAAGGTGAGGTTCAGCCCGGTCCAATGACCGTCGGCATGGCGCTGCAACGGGATGGTGGCAACGAATTGCCAGCGTTCGGCCGGCAATTCGCGAAATGCCCAGATCAATAATCCGCTTAGCGCGAACGTCAAAATGCCGACAATGATTTCAATCATGATGCCTCCAATTGAATATGAGATAAAACCGTGGACGCGTCTACCGGCGAATGGGTTAACGCTTTACCAATGGAGCTACGCACCGCCACATCGGTTTCGACTAAGCATTCGCCGAAGAAATAGGAAAACCGACTTTGCACATCACGGCGCCGGGCGTTTTTAACCAAGTCATAATCAAACACCACGCGTTGCCGCTCGAACAGCAACACGACAGTGCTACTCCCAGGCCGGAACAAGCTTTTTACTGAACCGCGCCGAACGAATTGCCCGACCTGAGCCGGTACCGGAGCGTCGTAGCGCTCCTCGCTGTAGCACTGCACGATCTCGCCGATCATCAACGCGACAATTTCGATCATGGCGACAAAACCGACGTGGCTGCCACCGTCAACATCGGTATCGATAATGGTGATGCATCGGCGATTCTTCGAATACGACGTCACCATCCGCACCACGGCCGACGGGTTACAGGAATGGAAATCGCCGTCGATCTCATATATATCGGCCACTTTGCCACTCACCGGTAAGTGGTTGTAGTGGTATTTCTCTGGCGTGAGTCGAAACACGGCCCAATCGCCGTCGGCGAAACAAGACTGCCAGCCGACTTTGTTCGCGCCGATTAGTTCGGGTAACGAGAAGAATTTGCTCTTGACCGGTAAGTCGCCCTGCTCCTGGAAATGGCCGAACAACACGCGCGAATCGGCGGGCGAAACAACGGACGAGGCCATGGTGGGCATGGGCCGCACTTCCCAAAATCGAATTTGGCGTTCAAACAATTCGCGCAGCTTGGGCCAACGGCCAAGCGGTTTGACACACTCGGTTTGGTCGATACCGAGCTTCACGATTAACGCTCTAAACGACGCATTGCGCGCGAGTAAGGGCGCTTCGTAATTTAAGTAGGCGAGCAGGCGGGTGCCATGCCGCTGTGTCGCGAGCCGAAATAGGTACGGGAAACTTTCGCGCGCGTCGGAATAAAGCCAAGCGATGAGCCGATCGGCGACAAATTGCTCGGTCTTTACCTCGCCGGAGGTTCGAACGACATACTGGTGTGGGCAATCACGGGAACGCTTATAGGTATTCAGAGTCGCTCATTCAATTGTGAAACGCCTAGAGCTTGCCAGCCAAACATGACAGATTCGTTTCGGTTTGCAAATCTTGCGGAAAGAAGTTCAGGTCGGCGAGTGCCGGCGGGCTTCTTCTTGGAATCGAATTAACTCAACCGAGCTTGCCGATCGACAACGTTTCGTCACGGAACTGTAACTAAATTCTTCTAGCCTACGGTCGCTAACAATAGTTTGTTAGACAGGCTGGTGCGTTTTTCGATAACGAATAGGGGATTGCATGATGTTTCAAGACATGAACAAAATGAAGGCACTTCGTGGTTTTTTAGTAGGCATTCTCGCCTTACCGGTTTTGGTGGGCGCATCCATTGGAACCGCAATTGCGGACGACGACGGAAAGGAGTCCTATTCCATCGGCTTGTGGGGTGATTTGCCCTATTCCGCCGTACAAGCGGCCGGGGTACCGGCCTTGATCGCCGATATGAACTCACAGCGCCTGGCGTTCACGGTGCATGACGGTGACCTTAAAGCCGGCGGTACGCGCTGCGATGATGTGATTTACACGCAGGCCCTTGGCTATTTCAATGCACTTAAGGCGCCGGCGGCATTTACACCGGGCGACAATGACTGGACCGACTGCGATCGCCCGTCAGCAGGTGCCTACTCGCCGCGCGAGCGACTTGATTTCGAGCGTAAGCTGTTTTTCAGCACGCCTTATACGATGGGTCAACGCCGTTTGTTGCAAGAGGTACAGTCGACACCACTATGCGTCGGCGTCAGCGGCCTGGTGCCGTGTGTGGAGAATCGCCGCTGGACGGTGGGCGGCGTAACCTACGTGACGCTGAACGTTCCAGGGTCTTGCAATAATCTTTGCGACGTTGGGCCTGATTTGGCAGAGTACACGGCACGCAATCACGCCAATATCGTTTGGCTGCAAGAAACGTTTGCGGTAGCCAAAGCACGTAATTCAGCCGCGGTGATGATTATCGCGCAAGCCAATCCAGGTTGGGATCTATCGGACTCCACCCGTGCGCCGTTGCGCGATCCGACAACGCTGGCGGAAACAGACGGCTTCCCTGATGGTTATCAGGAATACTTGATTGCGTTACGTAACGAGGTAATTGCCTTTCGTAAACCGGTTGCCTATGTCCATGGCGATTCGCACTACGCCCGCGTTGACCGGCCGCTACTCGATTCACAGGGCCGCCGCCTGGAAAACTTTACACGCGTTGAGACTTTCGGCAACAACCAAGCTAACGGAACCAACGACGTGCAATGGCTAAAGGTAAAGGTCGACTCGCGTAGTCGCGAAGTCTTCTCCTATCAAGCGCAGATTGTTCCTAGCAATCGCGTGGCTGTGCCAGCACCGTAGTTTCAGCACACAAGCCAGAGGCCATTCCTTTGGCTTGTCGATTCGACCAGCGACAGCCCCGAAGTATATGAAAAGCCCCGTGGATAGGGCTTTTCGTGGGCATGATCAATGTCGAGTCCGATTAAAGCGAAACCCAAGGTCGAGGCTTTGACACAGGTTTGCATCGATAGTATCAGCTGCCTTCCGTCGTCGGCGCTTTCTTTCTTGTATCGATAATATCAAAACTGCCGTTCAGGTTGTTTCCAGAACGCATTATTCTCGATTTTCCCCAACTACTTTTTCAAGTTCAGTTGCCGTTACTGAGTTAACCTTGGTTGCAGGATAACTTAAACGTTATACTAGCTACGAGACGGTTTTGCATTGCTTACGTCAGCTTTAGAAAACGTAAGCAATGCAAAATCTAATCAGCAATTTTGGCCCCGCAATTTGCCGTGACAAAAAGTTCAGAATGCGACAAAAAAACTCAATGTCTACGGCGTCAAAAATTGTAGCGGTATTGTAGCAGTTGGTAGGCAAAAACAGGTAAATATAGGTGCCATAAAGCAACCCGAACTATACGTAAGCAATTAATTTTTAACAAACGCCCCGGTAGCTCAGTGGATAGAGCAGCCCCCTCCTAAGGGGCAGGTCGCACGTTCGATTCGTGTTCGGGGCGCCATTGGCTGCACAATTAGAAACCATAGAAATCGCTTATGCCGCTTACAGAAAAACGCGTCTACGCCATTACCGTTTTGGCGCTTACATTACTCAGCATCTTTTGTATTTGGATGCACGTCCATTCCGGCGGTGGCAAGGTTGCGCCGATCGTAAAGCAAACGACGGGGGCGACGCTGAAAGCTGCAGCAAACGGCATTGTGCTGACCTTAAGTGGCTCAGTTCCCGACCAAGCGACCAAAACTAACCTCATCAACTCGGCTGAAAAAGTATTCGGATTATCGAATGTGGTCGATCAGATCGAGATCAAATCGAATATAGCGGATCCAATTTGGATGGATCAAGCACGCGCCATATTTCCATTGCTAAAATCGACGATCAAAAATGGAACTTTCGTATTCAAAGACAAGACAGTCGAAGTCAGCGGCGACGTTTCTGGCGAGGAATCGAAGACCAAGATTTTGCGCGCCCTAGACAATGTTGCGGGCGCCGATTTGACGGTGAACGATCAATTGCAAACGCCCAATTCGCGCGGCAGTAAGGGGAAAAAATCCGGTCCGCTACAAGTTAAACTCAACGAATTGCTACTCGGTAAGACTGTGGAATTTGACAGTAGCAGCAGCCGACTTCGCAGTGATAACCACAAGTTGCTCGACTCGATTGTCGAGGTGTTAAAAAGCGATTCCAACGCACAAATCGAAGTCAGCGGCCATACGGATAAGAATGGCAAAGAAGAAAAAAATATTCGTCTGAGCCAACGTCGCGCCGAAGCCGTAAAAAAATATTTAGTAGACAAAGGAATTAAGAGTTCTCGCATTGAAGCTATCGGCCACGGATCGTCGCTTCCGATTGCAGACAACAATGCGTTTGACGGTCAGCGCAAAAATCGTCGTATCGAATTTAACGTTCAGGAGTAAGTATGATTGGTGTCGCCTCGCAAATTATTTTTTGTATCTTCGCAGCCGCCGTCATCGGTTCCGTCGCCGGCTACTTAATCGGCGGCCTGCGCCACGGTGCGCGCATCGCCGATGTAGAACGGTTATGGCAAGCCAAGTTGGAACAGCGCGACGGCGAGTTGGCGCTACTGCGTGAAGCCGGGCACTCGGCCACCGGTTTTGCAGAATCTCCCAGTAGTGAGGCGGCTTTGTTGCACGCCACGAGAACGACTGAAGAACCGTTAACCGCGATCGCAACGCCCGATCAGGGCGGCGGCGTCGCTCAATTCGAGGACAGGCTCGCGGAAGCGTTACGTTTAATCGAAAAGCTGGCGCGATCGCAGGAGCGCATGGAAAATGAAATTGTCGCGCTGCGTAGCGGCGAGCCCGGCGAATTTAAACTAAAACCTTCCACGCCCAAATCCTAGCCTAACTTGGGAACCGTCAAGACCCGCATGGTTTTAGGCCAGAGACTGGATGCTGGCTCCCAGGCCATCTATCGTGTGGTAACTGTTGTCCCATTCTATTCGTGAGTCCTTAATGTTAGCCAAATTTTCGCAACGCACGTCGCTCCTCACTGCGGCTGACGTGAAACGATTTCCGCATATTCTTTGCGTATTGCCGTTCAGTAAAACCCTGCCGCGCGACGTTGAAATTCCTGGCTTGGCGACGTTGACGACCTTGCTTAAACGCCGTGCGATGAAGTTCGACGAACTTGCCACGACGCCGCTGAGCGGCGAGATCGAACAGGGCGCGTTGGCCGCATGGGTCGCCATCGACAGCGGCAAGTCGCTGTTCGAGCAGCAGACCGCTATCCGCAAAGCGCTTGCGCTGTTACTGCCAGAAAACCTCGATCGGATTGCCATCAGCGTCCACGGCGCCGCGGCGTTTCGCGACCATGTCGCGCCGCTCGCGGTGTATGCCACCCATGTGAATGGCGCCGCCCTCCCCGAGCGTAAGAAAGACAGTAAGAAAAAACCGCTACGGGAAATCGCGCTGTTTGGTGCGGCGCTGCCCGACAATGGCGCAAGGGAACGAGCGATTGCCAGCGGCAATACCCTGACGCGATCCTTGACCATGCTGCCGCCGAACGAACTTCCCCCGGCGCAATATCGAAAACGCATTGCCGCGCTGGCCAAGGAACAAGGCTGGGCCCACGAGGTTTACGACATGAAAAAACTTCGTAAACTTGGGGCTGGGGCATTTGTCGCCGTCGCACAAGGCAGCACCGAGGACGACGCCGCAATCGTGCGCCTGCGCTATCGCGCTAAAGATGCCAAGCAAACCATCGCGCTTGTTGGCAAGGGAATTTGCTTCGATACCGGCGGTCACAATCTCAAGCCGGCGAAGTATATGTACGGCATGCACGAAGATATGAATGGCTCGGCAGTGGCTCTGGGTGCGCTTCTCGCGGCATCCACCTTGAAGATGCGCGTCAATATTGATTGCTGGCTTGCCATTGCGCAGAACCACATCGGCCCAAACGCCTACAAACAAAACGACGTCGTCAGCGCACTGAACGGCACGACCATCGAAATCGTTCACACCGATGCCGAAGGCCGCATGGTCTTAGCCGACACGCTGACGCT
>JANOLP010000152.1:0-3055 GCA_031419835.1 Pseudomonadota bacterium
CGGTGTTGCGCTGGTCAAAGTCGGCGCCGCAACCGAAGTCGAAATGAAAGAGAAAAAAGCCCGGGTGGAAGATGCATTGCACGCCACGCGCGCTGCGGTTGAAGAAGGCATCGTGCCTGGCGGCGGTGTCGCATTCATCCGTGCCCTCGGCGCTGCCGCGAAAGTAAAAGGCGACAACCCTGACCAAGACGCTGGCGTGAAAATCGTTCTGCGCGCTTTGGAAGAGCCGTTGCGCATGATCGTTGCCAACGCCGGCGACGAAGCTTCGGTCGTGCTGAACAAAGTGAAAGAAGGCAAGGGTAACTTCGGTTACAACGCCGGTACCGGTGTTTATGGCGATATGGTGGAAATGGGCGTGCTGGATCCGACCAAAGTGAGCCGTTGCGCGTTGCAAAACGCCGCATCGATCGCTGGTTTGATGCTCACGACCGACGCGATGGTCGCTGAACTGCCGAAAGAAGAAGGCCATGGCGGCCACGGTGGCGGCGGGATGGGTGGAATGGGCGGCATGGGCGGTATGGACATGTAAAAAAACTCCTTCCCCTTCAAGGGGAAGGCTGGGACGGGGATGGGTTTTGATCTCGCCACAGGCAGACCCATCCCCACCTTAATCCTCCCCTTGAAGGGGAGGAGAGTTTCGCTAAATCGCAAGCAGTTTAATAATGTATCGACTAAAACAACCCCGCCAAAAAGCGGGGTTGTTTTTTTTGGTAGAACGTATCCAGACATATCCCCATTTCAGATCGTATCCCCTCTCCCTCGGGGAGAGGGCAGGGGTGAGATGAGGGTTTCGCGCCGCATGCGGCGCGCTCATCGAACGGCTATGGCTTGCAAGCCATAGTGCGCACTGCAAGTGAGGGCAGCAAGCCTTAAAACGATCCCGCCGTGATTTGATGCCAATTTTAGTTATTCCCACCAAATCCAAAATGTTTTATAATCGCGGATTGATTTTCCTGCACACGAGTTACCATGGCAAATACCAAACAAGCCGCTAAACGCGCAAAACAAGGCGAGAAACGTCGCGCCCACAACGTTGGTCTGCGCTCGACCTTGCGCACCGCCGTTAAGAAAGTCCGTAAAGCGATTGAAGGCGGCGATCAAGCTGTCGCGCTAAAAGTATTTCAAGAATCGACCAGCATTATCGACAGCATTGCCGATAAAAAAATCGTGCATAAAAATAAGGCCGCGCGCCACAAGAGCCGCCTCTCCAGCGCGATCAAAGCGCTCGCCGCTTAACTCAACAGCATTCGCATTTCCATGAGCCGCCTCGCGCGGCTCATTTCATTTGTACGATCTATTCCGGCTCAAATATTCGAATATTGATGCCCTGAGAGCCAATATCCATGCGGTTCTCCCGGCATGCAATTAATCTGGGATTTTGTAAGTAAACGTTAGTTCCGTCCGACTTCCTAAGATTAATTGATTTCGTAAACCGAAACACGACTTGGCGCGATGTGTATACTCCTTCGAACTGAAACCTTATCGAGAGTTTTTTGAAAATGAGCAGCTACTACGAATCGGAAGACCTAAAACAATTCGGCAATATCGGCGAGCATGCCAAGCCGTTAGCTGATGAATTCTTCAAATACTACGGCATGGTCACCGGCGCCGACGGCGCGTTGACCAAGCGCGAAAAAGCGCTGATCGCGTTGGCGATTTCCCATTCGGAAAAATGTCCGTATTGCATCGATGCGTACACGACGGCGTGTTTGGAATCCGGCGCGAATCCGGAGCAGATGATGGAAGCGGTTCATGTTGCGGCCGTGATGAAGGCCGGCATTACGCTGGTGCATTCGGTGCAGATGAAAAATCATTTGAAGAAAATGGTTTTATAAAAATGTTAGGGCGTCGAGGGACCATCTGTATTTATTAAAATTTGTCCCCTCCCTAACCCCGCTTCGCAAGGGAGGGGACTGCAGTCTCCGCTCCCTGTACTTCGCCCTCAGAAACTCGGGGAACCAGCGTATCTGTTCCCTCCCTTGCGAAGCGGGGGAGGGTTAGGGTGGGGGCGAACAGACCTGATCAAGTAAATCACCCGGAGATTTCATGGCTGCAATCGCAGTACTGAAGAAAAACGAAACGCTACCTTCGAAATACAATTTCGTTCGATTACTCGAAGAACGCGAACTTGATCTCAAGCCGCTCGGCATCGACACGCTGCAAGTCAACATCACTAAGCTGTGCAATCAAGCCTGCCGCCATTGCCACGTCGACGCCTCGCCGGCACGCAAAGAAATGTTGTCCCACGAAGGCATTGAGCGCTGCCTAGAAATCCTGCGCGAACATCCACAAATCAAAACGCTCGACATCACCGGCGGCGCGCCGGAATTACATTCGGATTTCGATTGGTTTGTCACCGAGGCAGTCAAGCTCGGCAAACAGGTGATGGTTCGCCACAACCTCACCGTCGCTTTCGACGGTCATCCGCAAACCGGCGCGAGCAAAGAATATCTACACGAATTTTTCGCGGCGAATCGTTGCGAAGTCGTGTCGTCGTTGCCCTATTACCAAGAATATTTCACCGATGCTCAGCGCGGCAGCGGCGTATTTCAAAAAAGCATGCGCGGCTTAAATAAACTCAACTCACTAGGCTACGGAATCGAAGGCTCGGGCCTCAAACTCAATTTGGTTTACAACCCGGTCGGCCCGTATTTACCCGCCGCACAAACCGTGCTCGAAGCCGATTACAAACGCGAATTGAAATCAAAATTCAACATCGATTTCAATCAGCTTTACACCATCACCAACATGCCGATCAACCGCTTCAAATTGCACCTGGAAAAATCCGGACAATACGAAGCGTATATGGAAAAATTGTTAGCCGCATTCAATCCATCCGCCGCATCGGGCGTGATGTGCCGCAACCTCATCAGCGTCAGTTGGGAAGGCAAACTCTACGATTGCGACTTCAATCAAATGCTCGAAATCGAAGCAGAAGGTAAATCAGGAAAAGTACCGAGCATTTTCGATTTTGATTTCGATCAGTTGATGTCGCGCCGCATACGCTTTGACGATCATTGCCTCGGATGTACGGCGGGTGCGGGTTCGTCTTGTG
>JANOLP010000153.1:0-4626 GCA_031419835.1 Pseudomonadota bacterium
CGCGCAACGCATTGACGGTACCGGCGCGACGCTAATGCCGGGGTTAATCGAACCCCATGCCCACCTAAGCTTTACGGACGTTGCCAACTCCATTCACCTCGGGGAGATTCCTCCAGAAGACCATGCGTTTCTAACGGCACAGAATGCGCGGGTCATGTTGGATCACGGCTTCACGTCCTGTGTCAGCGCCGCATCCGCCAAACCAAGGTTGGACATCGTGGTACGAAATTTCATCAATTCCGGCGCCATCCCCGGTCCGCGACTGCTCGCTGCGAGTCCTGAGCTGACCGTCACCGGTGGGTTAGGCGATGTGCGGCTGGCGCACCTTTACCGGGAAAATTTCGGATTAATATGTGATGGGGCCGATGAGTTTCGGCGCGCCGCGCGCTTGATGTGTCGCGAAGGCGTAGATACGCTTAAGATCAATATCTCCGGTGATGACGCCATTCCCAGCGCAAAAGCGCGCGACACCGTTATGACCGATGCGGAAGTTGCGGCGGTGTGCGACGTGGCACGCCAATTAAACAAACGCGTCGCTGCGCACACTCGCAGTGCCGACTCGGTGAAATTGGCCCTACGACATGGAGTGGACATTCTTTATCATGCAACGCTGGTCGACGATGACGCATGTGCACAACTTGAAGCGCAACGTGATCGTATATTTGTGGCACCGACACTTGGCAATCTATTCAGCGCCCTGAACGACGCCGCACCTTGGGGACTTACGCGCGAAATTGCCGAATCCCGCGGCGCACGCTTCGAACTAGAGCGCGGCATGGAAAACATGAAAACGTTGAAGCTGCGCGGTGTGCGTATTCTTCCGGGTGGCGACTATGGCTTTGCTTGGTGCCCTATCGGCACGAACGCACGCGACATCGAGCACTTTGTGAACTTACTACAATTTTCCCCAATGGAAGCAATAGAATCAGCGACCCGGCTCGGCGGTGAAATCATGATGATGGGCCACGAACTAGGGCAAATAAAAATCGGATATTTGGCCGACTTATTGCTGGTCGACGGTGACCCACTTGCCGATGTGAGGTTATTGCAAGATAGCAAAAAACTCCTAGCGATTATGAAGAATGGGCGATTCCATAAGATGTGAGCTACACAGACATCTTTTCATTTTTTTGTAAGCAACAACCTATCGCGGCGAAACGCTAAATACAGTTACCTGGACTTGAAGCCGAAGCACCCGTCATCAATTTATTTGCCGCCAGTTCATGAGGCCGAAGTTGCGAACCTTCATCGATTTCATGAGTGCCGCGTTGAGCGAGTGTGAGCCTACGATTTCATCAAATACGTATGAATTGAGACGCATCAAGAGCAATTCTAAAGGCTGTGATAACCTATCGAAAGTAAGGCATACTCGCTTTTATCGTATGCATAAGTAATTCAAATAATTCAGGAGGAAACGTGGAAGAAAACGGCAGCCTGCTCGCCAAAGAACGAATCATCGCCAAGCCCGATTTCAATCGTTGGCTTGTGCCGCCGGCCGCGCTTTGCATTCATCTTTGCATCGGCATGGCCTATGGGTTTTCGGTATTTTGGTTACCGCTAACTAAGGCGCTTGGCATCTCCAAATCCATCGATTGTCCTGCGGACATGAGTTGGATCACAAAACTTGTCACCACCACCTGCGATTGGGACAAGCCGATGCTGGGGTGGATGTATACGTTATTTTTTGTGTTCCTCGGATCATCTGCGGCGATTTGGGGCGGCTGGCTTGAGCACGCCGGTCCGCGCAAGGCGGGTTTCGTATCGGCATTATGCTGGTGCGGCGGCTTGGTGTTGTCGGCCATCGGCGTTTACAACCATCAACTGTGGCTGATGTGGCTCGGCTCCGGCGTGATCGGCGGCATTGGTTTGGGTCTAGGTTATATCTCTCCGGTTTCAACGTTGATTAAATGGTTCCCAGATCGTCGCGGTATGGCGACCGGCATGGCGATCATGGGTTTCGGCGGCGGCGCGATGATCGGCTCGCCGCTTGCGGACAAATTGATGAAGTATTTCGCCACGCCAACATCGGTCGGTGTGTGGGAAACCTTCTTGGCGATGGCTGCGATTTATTTGGTGTTCATGATGATCGGCGCGTTCGGCTATCGCGTGCCACCATCCGGCTGGAAACCCGCGGGCTGGACGCCGCCGCCGTCGCAAACCAGCAACGCGATGATCGCCAAGGGCCATGTGCATTTGAACAAAGCTTGGCGCACGCCGCAATTCTGGTGTCTCTGGGGCATTCTATGCTTGAACGTGTCGGCAGGCATCGGCGTGATCGGCATGGCCTCGCCGATGTTGCAGGAAATTTTCGGCGGCAAGTTGATCGGCATCGACACGAAATTTAGCGACTTGGGCAAAGAGCAACTAGCGCAGATTGCCACCGTCGCCGCAGCATTCACTGGGCTGCTCAGTTTATTTAATATTGCGGGACGATTTTTCTGGGCCTCGCTGTCCGACTACATCGGTCGCAAAATGACTTACTTTATTTTCTTCGTCCTCGGCTGCTTACTTTATTACAGCGCACCATCGCTCGGTCACTCCGGAAGTTTGGCGTTATTCGTCGGCGCGTTTTGTATCATCTTGACGATGTATGGCGGCGGCTTCGCAACGATTCCAGCCTACCTCGCGGATATGTTTGGAACGCAGATGGTCGGCGCGATTCATGGGCGCTTGCTGACGGCCTGGTCAACCGCCGGTGTACTCGGGCCGGTGTTGGTGAACTACATCAACGACGCGCAGATCAAGAGCGGTGTGCCGAAGGCCCAAGCCTACGACACAACCATGTACATCCTCGCGGCGTTATTAGTCGGCGGCTTCATCTGTAATCTGCTGGTACGCCCAGTGGCTGCGAAATGGTTCATGACCGACGCAGAACTGGAAGCCGAGCGCAAACTCGCGCACGACAAGGCAGCGGCAAACGCGGTCGGTGGCAATGCCGCAGCGATCAGCGGTCAAGGCAGTCATCAAGGACTCGTGCTCGCGTTCTGGCTGTTCGTCAGCATTCCGCTTGCGTGGGGGGTGTGGACGACCATTATCAAGGCGATGCCGCTTTTTAAATAAAAGCGGCAACCACTTTTGTAAGCCGATCATGCACTGTTGCCTTGCCTTGCACAGCCTAAAGATGTTAAGTAAACTACGTTGTAATACATTGTAGCTATCGAGAGCCATGCCAATCACCAGTGTTCGACTTCCCGAGGATCTTTCCGATCGCGTTGAACGCCTTGCCACTAAGTTGCAACGCAGCAAATCGTGGATTATCAACGAGGCGCTCCGCGACTATGTTGAGCGGGCCGAAGGCGATGCACAACGCTGGCGTGAAACCGTCAAAGCGCTCGATTCGGTGCGGGCCGGAAAATTGATCGACGGCGAGGCGGTCGACAAGTGGATTGCAAGCTGGGGTACTGACAAAGAACTGCCGCCGCCGCGGTGAAACTCGTTTATTCACCGGAAGCGGTAGCCGACTTGCGCCGATTGCATGATTTCGTCGCTGAGCAGAATCCGTTGGCGGCACGGCGTCTATCCAAATCGCTACTCGACGGCATCAAACGCTTGAAACAATTCCCGCACATGGGCAGGCGCGTGCGCCAATCGGCGGACGTCTGGGCGCCGGAAGAAATCCGCGACTGGGTCACCGGGACTTATATCGCGCGTTATCTTTTGCTGAATGAGACAATCGTTATTCTTCGCATCTGGCATCAGAAGGAAAATCGAACTTAGGACTTCGACGCTGAAAGTCTTGGTTGTGTTAGCTGTTTACGGACACGTCGTAATTTTTTAAGCCGCCGCTCGTGAACGGCGGCTACGCGGCAATCCCAGAAATTCACGAATTTACGAGGCCGACCCGCACCGGAAGTACGATATTTCCGCGCGAGTGTCGGCTTGAGGTTGCAAAGCGGCCAGTTCGCTCAACGTAAAGTTAAGGGGCGGGCGCGAAAGCGACCGTCCTGCTTGAGCGCCATGTTAGCGCGAGATAGTTCATAGTCATGCCATGCGACTTGCAATGATTTCTGCTGTTGCTGCTTCAGTGAGTTTCGTTGGGTCAATGCCCATAGCCTGAAAAGCGCGTATAGCTACGCCATATTGGGCGGTGGTGGCTGCTAGGATGACGTGTGCACCTAATAGTGGAGTTGCTGAGTCTGCTTTATGTTCCTTTGCCATGATGTCTCGCGCCAATGTTTGCATGAGCGTATTGGCTGAGGCTTGCGCTTTATACAGCCCCGCGCCAGCGGCTACGGGGCTTGCCTCGTCGGCAATCGCAGCCTCGGGTGGTAACGCAATTCCAATATTTTGCAACGCATCTTCGTATTGTCGAGCGATAGCGGCGCGAAAACCGTCGGGATCAGCATGTACTCGCTTAAACGCTTTGCGTGCCGTTCCGTCGGGCAGTTCCAGTGCCGACAGAACTAAATGTTCTGCTCCTGGCTCTTTTTGACCATCGGCGTTAGCAAGTTTTTCAGCCCCAGAGCAAAGAGCATTGATTGTGCTTACATCACGGAGGCGCTGTTTAATGGTGTTGAACATAAATACTCCTAATCTGAATGTTGCTTGGAAAGGCAATTTGCTAAACGCTTGTGTGCCGCTTGTTTGGATACACCAAGTGCTTCAGCAATCTGCGACCATGACCAA
>JANOLP010000154.1:0-3672 GCA_031419835.1 Pseudomonadota bacterium
GCATTGAAAGTTGCCGGCAAGCCAATGTACGACTACGCACGCAAGGGCATCGATGTCGAGCGCAAGGCGCGCGACGTTGAAATTAAGCAACTCGATTGCGTAAATTTTTCCGGCGACGAGATTATCATCGACGTTCGTTGCAGCAAGGGCACGTATATTCGCACCCTCGGTGAAGACATCGGCGCAGCACTGGGTTGCGGCGCGCATCTAGTTGCGTTGCGGCGCACGGCGAGTTCGGCGTTGAACATCGATCAGGCAATTACGCTTGAGCAACTCGACGCGCTGACTGAAATCGAACGCGACGCGACGCTGTTGCCGATCGATACGCTGCTGCAAGATATTCCAAGCATCATGCTGGAGAGCCGCATGGTTACTCGCTTACAGCAAGGGCAATGCCAGGAGGCGCACCCCGATTGGCTCCCAGGCATGGTTAGTGTTTACGATTCGAATCGCAAATTGATCGGCCTCGCCGAAGTTACCGGCGCGCGGCAACTCATTGCAAAACGGTTGATTGCCGAACACCTGGCTACCTCGGTAACATAGGGTCATCGCGAGATAATTTTGGAGGACGCTTGGCCACGCCAAACGAAGTAGCCGAATCGATGTACGCGCGCGACCGCGCTTCGCAGTGGCTCGGGCTAAAAATCGTCGACGTGCGAGAAGGCTACGCGCGGATGACGATGGAAGTGAAATCGCACATGGCGAATGGCCACGATATCGGACACGGCGGTTTGACCTTTGCGCTCGCCGATTCGACATTTGCGTTCGCGTGCAACAGCTACAACATCAACGCCGTCGCGGCTGCATGCAGCATCGAATTTGTCGCGCCGACGCGAGTCGGCGATGTGTTGACCGCAACGGCGCAAGAGCAAGTGCTGATGGGCCGCAACGGCATTTACGATGTTCGTGTGACCAATCAGCGCAACGAAGTCGTCGCATTGTTTCGCGGAAAATCGACGCAGATTCGCGGCAGCGTGATACCCGAGACTAGTCCATCATGAATTCATTTCAGTTCGAAGCAATCGAGAAGGCCAGCGTCGACGAATTGCGTGCGCTGCAACTGTCTCGACTGCAGTGGTCGCTGCAACACGCGTACGACAACGTCACGCATTACCGGAAAAAATTCGATGCGGCCGGCGTGCATCCGAGCGATCTGAAATCCCTCGCCGATTTGAGCAAATTTCCGTTCACTGCCAAACAAGATTTGCGTGAAAATTATCCATTCGGCATGTTCGCCGTGCCGCGCGAACAAGTGGTACGCATTCACGCCTCGAGCGGCACTACCGGCAAGCCGACCGTCGTCGGTTATACCGCAAAGGACATCGACACCTGGGCCAATCTGATGGCGCGTTCGATCCGTGCATCGGGCGCGCGGCCTGGCGACAAAGTTCACGTGTCCTACGGCTACGGCCTGTTCACCGGCGGCCTCGGCGCGCACTATGGCGCTGAGCGCTTAGGGCTCACGGAGATTCCATTCGGCGGCGGTCAGACGGAACGCCAAGTGCAGCTGATCTGTGATTTTGAGCCGGACATCATCATGGTCACGCCGAGTTACATGCTGGCAATCGCCGATGAATTTGAACGCCAAGGTTTGGATCCCGCGAAGTGCAGTTTGCGCATCGGCATCTTCGGCGCCGAGCCGTGGACCGACGAAATGCGTACGACGATTCAAAAGCGATTGTCCCTTTCTGCGGTTGATATTTACGGCCTCTCGGAAGTCATGGGCCCGGGTGTCGCGAACGAATGTCACGAAACCAAAGACGGCCCGACTATTTGGGAAGATCATTTCTATCCGGAAATTATCGATCCGCAAACCGGTGCCGTATTGCCCGATGGCGGGTTTGGTGAATTGGTTTTCACATCGCTGACTAAGGAAGCGCTGCCGGTGATTCGCTATCGCACCCGTGATCTCACGAGGCTGCTACCCGGTACGGCGCGGACTATGCGACGCATGGCGAAAATCACCGGCCGCTCCGATGACATGTTAATCATCCGGGGCGTTAATGTTTTTCCGACTCAGATTGAAGAGCTTTTGCTGAAGCATGCGAAGCTCGCGCCGCATTATCAATTAGTCATCGAGAAATATGGTCATCTCGATTCGCTATCGGTGAGCGTGGAATTGCGCCCGGAGTTTGCGAGCGATAGCCAAACTGAACAACAGCGTGCCGCGAGCGAATTGGAACAAGAGATTAAGTCTTACGTCGGTGTGTCGGCGAGCGTGATCGTCCAGCCGCAAGGCGGTATCGAGCGCTCGATGGGAAAAGCCAAGCGTGTAATCGATAAACGACCGAAGTGATTTTATCCGTAAGCGACATCACTAAAACTTGTCATTGCGAGGAGCGTTTTTTGCGACGAAGCAATCTTGATTTTATAGGGCGGTAAGGTACAAGATTGCTTCGTCGCGTGGCTCCTTTCCATGAACCCTACCGGGATTATCACCTTTAACATGTCATCCTGAACCCTTCGCTACGCTCGAGGGTAAACTCCGTGAAGGATCTGCTTTTTTACGGCGGCGAAAGCAGATCCTTCGCGTTGCTCAGGATGACATGAGGATGGGGTCGCAAGGGTGCCGGCGGTTCATGGTCCGTGGGCGGTATAGGCGCTGCCGATACAGGTAGCTCGCAATGACAGGATGAGTAAGTTGAACCGTTAACTTCGCGGTGGAGCAATCCAATTAAATAACGCCAACCCGCCGTCAACAATCAACGTCGTTCCGGTCACATAAGCCGAAAATCGATTACTCAACAACGCGACCGCGGCGTTGCCGATATCCTCTGGCGTGCCGACGCGCCCAAGCGCAATCTTTTCGATAAGCGTCGCCGGATCGGCGGAAAATCCACCGCCTGGAATTGCGCCCGGCGCAATCGCGTTGACGCGAATGCCATGCGGGCCGTAGGCGCGCGCCAGTTCTTTCATGACCATCGTCGTCCCGGCTTTTGCTGCGCTATAGTGCGGCAAATTGCGTGGCGTGTCAGCGTGCAGTGAAGTGACAAACAAAATTCGTCCCACAATGTTTTTGTCGCGCATGTGTTGTGCGGCGGCGCGTCCCAGCTTAAATCCCGAAGTTAAATTGACGTTCATCATCGCCAACCATTGTTCGTCGCTGACAGTGTCAGCGGTTTGGGCCTCTTCGCGCTTTGGACTGGCGCTATGGACGAGAATGGAAAGTTGGCCGAGTTGCGTAATCGCTTCGTGCAACAGTTTTTCTGCGCCGTTGGCAGTCGATAAATCGGCGGGAATGAAACTCGCGACCGCCCCGGTTGCATTGAGGTCATCGACAACGTGTTGGCCTTTGTCAGCCTCGATGTCCGAAAGCACCACCCGCACGCCTTCACGCGCCAACGCTACGGCGATGCCGCGGCCTACACCGGATGCACTGCCGGTGATAAGCGCGGTGTCGTCCTGGAAAAGATCATTCATCGCGGCACCCTTAGGCAAAACCCAATCTTACCTGGTTTCATTTGGCGTGTGGATGGGGTTCCAAATCCGCGTCATTCTGGGGGTGCCTCAAAAGTGGGCATACATTATGCGGACGCAGATGTTTCGCTTTTCTTCTTGGCTGACGCTTTTCTGTTTTATCAACACCATAGCGCGCAGTGATCGGCATAAGGAACGATTTTGAAATAGCCTCTCCTTTAATTTTGCTGAAGGACGACGCGCTTTTCACCACCA
>JANOLP010000155.1:0-12801 GCA_031419835.1 Pseudomonadota bacterium
CCCAATCCGCGCTTCGAAAAAGAAAAGTGGCTGAAACTGAATGGCACCCTGGCCAGTTGGGATGGTTATAACAAGCGGCTATCGGACGACAGTAAACTTTCCGATTCGAGGGTGTCGCGTTTAGGCGACGGCTCGATTGAACCGCCATTTTTAATCGGCACCTCGTGCGGTTCGTGCCATATCGCGTTTGATCCGCTCAAACCGCCGGCCGATTCGGCCAATCCGAAATGGGAAAATATCAAAGGCGCCATCGGCAATCAATATTCGCGCATGTCGGAAATGCTCACCTCGGGCATGCCGATGGATAGCCTCGAATGGCAGGTGTTTTCCCACGCGCGGCCGGGCACCAACGACACGTCTGCGATCGCCACCGATCAAGTCAATAATCCCGGCACGATTAACGCGTTGATCAACCTCGCGCAACGGCCGACGTTTAACGATGAAGATATTTGGCGCTGGCGCAAAACTAATTCCTGCGCAAGCGGCGCAACGCAAGAAACCTGCTGGTGCGAGCCGGGCCGCGATGGAAAATGTTGGGAGAAAAAGCTTGAAAAAGAAAGCGGCGTGCATCACATTTTAAAGGGCGGCGAAGACTCGATCGGCAAGCTGGAAGCCATTCAGCGCGTGTATTTCAATATCGGTTCTTGTTCCGAGCAATGTTGGGTCAACCACTTCAGCGATCTGCGCCAACTTGATCCGCAACAACGCAATTTCGGCCAAACGCCGTTTGATATCGGCCAATGTCGGCGCGATTGTCCCAACTTCCGCGCGATTGAAGATCGTCTGCCGGAAATTTTTAACTTCCTCGCGTCCAGAGAATCGAACGCCACGGATCTGCACGCCGCGCGCGCCAGCGAGAAAAGTAATCCGAGTTATGCCTACGAAAGCCTCGTGGCCGATCTGGAAACGCAGTTCGGCAATGGCGCGGTGGAGCGCGGCCGCTTGGTATTCGCCGAGAATTGCGCGCGCTGTCATTCCAGCATTCCCGAAACGGTTGGCAACGAATTCAAGAATCGCGATTTTCGAAAAGTCGCCGCAAACGGACTGATCGAGGATTGGTTCGGCAACGACCAACCGACAAAGGCAACGGAAGTCGGTACCTATCGCTGCCGTTCTTTGCATTCGAATCATATGGTGGGACATATCTACCAGCAATACGGTTCCGAGACACTGCGTAACCAGGCACCCGATCCGAACATCAAGGAAGGCCGCGATGGCGGGCGCGGTTACTATCGCAATATCTCGTTGCTGAATCTGTGGGCGCACGCACCGTTCATGCATAACAATGCGATTGGGCCGGAATTGTGCGGTCAGCCGAGTAACAAGAAAAACGATTTTTATCGATTGCGCTATGCGGACGCGAGTGCCGGCAATTTCCCGTTGTTGCCGGAGGATAAGCAGCCAGCTTGTTGGCTAATTGATCCGAGCGTCGAGAGCCGCTTCAAGCTTTACGTCGAATCGATGAATCAACTGCTGAGTCCCGATTCTCGTGGCAAGAAAATCACGCGCTTCAATTTTCCCGTTGTATTGGATTTCGGTCCAAAGTTGTGGGACGGCGCGGAAGAAAAACAAATCATCGGCCTTAAATTAGAAATTCCTGCCGGAACTGCTGCGGGACTACTGGGTAATTTTCAGCATAAGGTGTTCGTCAACGATATGGTGTTAGCGAAAAAAGATCCCGCCGCGCTGGAGAAAAAACTCGTCGCACAATTGGGTGATGCCGATGGCAAGTCGCTAGCCAAGGCATTGAGCGATACCTTAGAGGCGATCCTCAAAGATCCCGCAGGAATGATCGCCGCAGTTGGAAAGAATCCGAAGATTCTCGAGGCCTATAGTACTTGTACGGCAGACATAGAAAACGACGGCCATCGCTTTGGTGAGAGCCTGCCGGCAACCGACAAGAATGCATTGATCGCGTTTTTGGCGACCCTATAAATAATCGGAGAGAAGCGATCATGAATCTACGTCTTCCAATTATCTTAATCGCGTTGGCCGCTTTGACGGGCTGCGACTATATCCAGGCGCTGTTTACGCCGAAACCGGATATCAAGTTTGCGACTTACAGCGCAGAGTATCAGTCCAAGCCCGATTTTGCTTCGATCGAGCACAATTTCCCGCTCACGCCGGCGGAGTTAAACAAGATTACGCCACGCTATTTGTCGACGCTCGACCAGGAGCAAATCGATCAAATCTATGCGCGGCTGAGTGCTGGGCCAATCCCGGACGGTGCGTTTGACGGCGATTTATTTTTTCCGCGCGGTTCGAGCGGACGGCTGCGCTTGTCGGAAATCGTCGGCGGTTTGCCTGGATTAGTTGTTCAGTTAAAAGGCAAGAAACTCGATTTGATCGGTGAAACCTTATGGAAAGGAAAAGTGTTTTATCGCAACGAACGCGTACTGCGAAATCGCATTGAGGACATCAATTTGCTGCGCACCATGGGGCTGGTGGAAGCGGAGCCGCAGAAGATCGATGTAAAAGGAAAGGACGCGTGGCTGTTGTTTCCGGCCAAACTTTACTGCGGACAGAGCATCATGGATTCGCGCCGTGAATCGATCATTATCGATTACGCGTTTACCGACGAGATTGCCGGTTACATGGAGAAACCCGATTTTCTCGCGGGACGGCGCGGCTTTAAGGTGCGCGACGAGATTCGCATGGTGCGGCCGGGATTTTATTTGGGCCGCGCCTATCTCGACCGGATATTCATTTTGAACTTTACCTTGGTCAATGATGAGATCGCCGCTAAAGATGGCCCTCAGTTTACGAAAACCGGTCAATCGTTGGAAGACTGTTGGACCGGCACACAGCAACGCAAGGTGCTGGCGGCGCAGTGATGCATGGGTCGAACTGCGCCGTGGTATTGGCTTGTCGCACTGGCAATCGTCGTCGCTGAGGCGTTCTTCGTGGCGGGTCACCTACGCATCGCAAGTGACAAACAAGGGGCTGCTATCAGCGCCACGCGACAGCCCGAATCGACAAACTTCGGTAGCGTTGTCACTGGTTCGAACTTGCCACCCGCCGGTCGCTCGCTGTTCGATCAATTGACCGGACACCGCACCGGCTGGCACATTGCGTTTCCGTTTTCGAAACTATTGGCTTCGTTGTCGCAAGCAGGCGGCTGCGCGCAAGAGTGCTACCAATCGGTATTGATTCCGCTCGGCCGATCGTTGCAACGTACCGCGGCCGCGCCGGATTTTTTCAAGTTTCCGCGCAAGGTCGTCGCGTTTAACAGCGATACGAAATCGGAGGGCGATTTTCCATTGCTCAAAGATCGTTTGTATTTGGGCTACCAGGAGAAAGCTAACTTGATTGAAGTCATCAGCTTTAACGAAAGCGCAGGTCGCTTTGAGTTTCAACTGGTGAAAAATTATGCGTCAGGAACCGAACCCCAAGTGTTTTACGCCAACCGTTCTGTCTGCGCCAGTTGCCATCAAAATCAAGCACCCATATTTTCGCGGCAAGTGTGGGATGAAACCAACGCGAATCCGGAAATCACCAAACAATTGGCGGACGCGCATGGTGATTTCGACGGATTGCCGATTCGTATCGGCGTTGATGTGCCGAATGCGATCGATGACGCGACGGATCGCGCCAACCTGCTTCCCGCCTACGAATTGTTCTGGCGCGACGGCTGCAAAGTTAATCGCCGTTGCCGAGCGCGCGCGCTGGCGGCGGCGTTGCAATATCGGCTCACAAGCGAGCGAAGTTTTGATTTTCAGTCTGTGGGTTTTCAGCAAGATTTTCTCATGCCGTTCGCCAAAAATTGGCAATCCTATTGGCCGAACGGTCTGAAAATTCCGAGTAACGATATTCCGAATCGCGATCCGTTGCAGTTCGCCGATTCGGCGCGGCTCGCACACGTTCCGGCGCGCTTCGAGGCGCTGCTGCCGCGCGGACACAAGGAGATTTGGCAATGGGAAACCGATCGGTTTCGCTTGATTAAAGGCGTCGGTGAATTTTTTAGCGGCAATGATATTCGGTTAATCGCAAATATTTTGGCGATTCCGCTGGACAGCAAGATTGCGGTCGATGTGTTGTTGGATTCGCCGGGTTTTGTTCTGCTTGATCAAGCAATCGAAGCGATGCTCAAAGATTCGGCAGGCCAGGCGGCGCTCGACCATCCAACGATTCAACGTGGACCATTGCGCGCTGCGCTGTTTCGCGCGCTTGATATTGACGGTGGCGCAAGCTGTTGTAGTGTCGATTCGGATTTGCCGCCTGCGAAAATGGACGACGGCGAGGCAATCGCCACCGCATCTGGTGACACGGGCCTCAATCACTTCTACGCGCACTGCGCACGATGTCACGCGACGCGCGAGCCGTTTCCGCCGAATTTTATGCATGGAAAATCGGAAGACGTTCAACGCAATTTAGAGCGCTGTGCCGATCGAATTTATTTCCGTTTGACGATGTGGCAGGTGACGCCGGAGCTGCGCCCGAAGACGCCGATGCCGCCGGAAACTGCATTTGCGCAGCCGTGGGCCGCGAGTGATGCGTTGAGCGCGATGCGCGCCTACATTGCGCCATTCGCGGATGCCTCGCTCAAACAATCGCCGGATCGGTGGTTGGGCCGTAGTTACGAAGCGCTGCGCAGTTGTACGCTGCATTGAAATTCTAAGTCGCAAAGGGGATTCGCACTATGGCCAAACTTGAAGAAGCCTATCCGACCGGGCCAACGCGTGCGCAATTGTCGCGCGTGAAATGGGTTCGGCGGCTGTGGTTATGGCTGGCGTTTTCCATCGGCGTGCCGCTAATCATCGGCATTTACGCAGCCATGCGTTTTCTGCCGGACCGAACGGCCCATTACGCTGACCCCGAAGAACATTTCAAGTACGGTTCCACCGGTGGCGAGCGTACCGTCGGCTTCCCACTTAAGATCTGGCAGGCATTGCCCCAAGTGTGCCGTGAATACTTACCCGCAGGCATGCCCGCCCCGGAAGCCACGCCCTATGCGGCGTTCGGCATGGTATACGAAGCGAATAAGGAATTACCAATTGGTGTTTCCAAGCGACGCCATCTCGGTATCGATCGCGTATTTTTGAATTGCGGTGCATGCCATACCAGCACGGTGCGCGATACGCCGCAAAGCGTTGCGCGGATTTATACTGGCATGCCGGCAAATACGCTGGATATGCTCGCGTTCCAAACTTTTTTCTTTAATTGCAGTGCCGATGCAAAGTTCAGCGCCGAACATATCGTTCCAGAAATCGACCGATTGATGGCGAAGAACAAAGGTCGGCTGAGCGCGATCGATCGTTATGTTGTGTATCCCCTCGCGATTTGGATTATGCGCGATCGTTTGTTATCTCTGAAAAATCGTTTCGCCTGGGCGCAGCAGCAACCGCACTGGGGGCCGGGTCGTGTGGATACGTTTAATCCGGGCAAGGCGGGCTATTTCAATTTTCCAATTTCCAAATTACCCGAGCACGAAGTGCAGGCACCGGTAGATTTTCCTTCTGTATGGAATCAACGGCAAAAGACCGGCATGCATTTGCATTGGGACGGAAATAACGGCAACGTCGTCGAACGTAACAAGAACGCGGCATTTGCCACCGGCGCGACGCCGCCAACGATAGACCTTGAATCCATCGGCCGCATGGAGGCGTGGTTACGCGACGTCAAACAACCAGCTTATCCTTACACCATCGATCCAACCAAATTAGCGGCGGGCGGCAAGATCTACGCAGAATATTGCGCTGCGTGTCACGGCGCCGATGGTCAAACATTCGCATCGAAAGAAGGCTTGCCGCAAACTGAATGCTTAAAGCCAGGCGAATCGGAAGACATCTACGGCCCGATCGTCGGCAAGATCACGCGCATCGCAGACATCGCGACGGATCGCCGCCGGCTCGATTCGTTCAGCTACGTGCTCGCTGTCAATATGGGCACGCCCTACGCCGGCACGCCGTATCGTTTCTGCCATTACCGTAAAACATTTGGTTACGCGAACATGCCACTCGATGGGCTGTGGCTGCGCGCGCCGTATTTGCACAACGGTTCCGTGCCGACGCTGCGCGATTTGCTCGACGTTGTCGATCAGCGGCCAAAAGAATTTTATCGGGGAAATGATGTGTATGACCCGGTCAAAGTCGGCTTTGTGTCTGGCGTTGCCGAGGAAAGTGGGCGAAAATATTTTCGATTCGATACGAGTATTCCGGGGAATGGAAATAGTGGGCACGAAGGGAAAAATTATGGGACGCAACTTAGTGTGGATGAGAAGGACGCGTTGGTTGAATTTTTGAAAACTTTCTAGGAAAAGGTGTTTGAGTGCGAGATTGCTTCGTCGCTTTGCTCCTCGCAATGACAAGTCTGAGGTATTGATGTTTTCGTTATGGCCAGACAATATTACGTATAAATCATGACTAACGATAGAAATACCGTGCTCTACACCGGAGTTACAAATGACTTGAAACGTCGGACCTTTGAACATCGAGAAGGTTTGGCAGAAGGATTTACAAAGCGGTATCGAGTTCACAAGTTGGTGTACTACGAAATTGCGGAAAATCCCTATGCTGCGATGTCCAGAGAGAAACAAATTAAAGGTGGCTCACGCGCCGACAAGCTGAAATTGATAAATGACTTCAACCCAGATCGGCGAGACTTATACGATGACCTCTAAGCATCCAATACTGTCATTGCGAGGAGCAAAGCGACGAAGCAATCTCGTAGTAGCGTCGATATTTCCACTGCCATTGGCACGCTAAAATCGCAAGGAGAAATAAAATGCTGAACCAAAATTCGGAAAGTAAACCCAAAGGCCGCAAGAAATGGATTCTCCTGGCACTCGCGATTCTTGCCGCCATCGGCGGCTACATCGCTTGGGATCGCGGTTTCCGCGAACACCCGCAAGAGGCCTGGGTCACAGCGACGCCGGAGATGCGTTTCAAATACGGCTCCATCGGCGCCGAGTTCGACGCAGGGATTCCCTACTGGATTTGGTACGTTCTGCCGCGCATGTTCCCGGAGAAAATACCTAAGCCCGGCGGCTATGCGGGTCTCGGTGTGCCATGGGAGCAGGGCATGGATGTGCCGATCGGTTTCAGCAAAAAAACCATCGGCTTTCCGCGCGTGGCGAATAATTGCGCCGGTTGCCATACGTCCAGTTATCGTTCCAAGCCTGACGAAATTCCAACCTTTGTCGTCGCCGGCGGATCGCACACCGCCGACATCGAAGGTTTCTTTCGCTTTCTGGTCGATTGCGCAAAAGATCCGCGCTTCAATGCCGATAACATCATGCGTGAGATTAATTTGGTGACCAAGCTCGATTTGATCGATCAAGGTTTGTATCGTTTCTTCATCATTCCGATCATGAAAAAGCAACTGATCGCGCGCGAAAATCAATTCGCGTGGATTTATCGCAAAGATTTTCCCGAGTGGGGCAGGGGCCGCGACGATGCGATGAATTTAACGAAGTATTTCATGATCAAATTACCGATGGACGATACCTTTGGCCCGACCGATATGCCGTCCAACTGGAATTTGCAGAAATATAAATGGGACAAAGGTCATCGGATGAATTACGCCGGCGACAGCCACGATGCTTACTCGGTAATTATGGATTCGGCGATGGGATTGCTCGGCGCCGCGCCACGGGATAACGAGAAATTCTTAGGCGAGGTGAAATGGCTGCACGAATATCTTGGAAATATCCCCGCGCCGAAATATCCGTTTCCCGTAGATCACAACAAGGCCGCGCAAGGCAAGACGCTTTTCAATGCAAACTGCGCCGCATGTCACGCGAGCGAGCGCACCGGCACGAGCTTGCCTATTGCGGAAATCGGCACCGATCGCGGCCGCCTCGACAGTTGGAATAAATCCGCGGCGATCGCTGCGAATAAAGTCGTCAAAGAAATGGGGCTGGAGCGTAAGGGTTTGGTCGAAGAAGATTTGACCGGCTACGTCATTCAATTCCTCGACGGCATCTGGCTCGAGGCGCCGTATTTGCATAACGGCTCCGTCCCGACCTTGTACGATTTATTGCAGCCGTCCGCAAATCGGCTCAAGGTTTTTTATCGTGGCTATGATGTGTATGATCAGAAAAAAGTAGGCTTTATTACCGAGGGAGTGGAAGCTGAGCGTACCGGTACGAAACATGACACGTCATTACGCGGTAACGGTAACCAAGGTCATGAATACGGCACCGCTTTAAGTGAAGACGAGAAGATGGCGTTGATCGAGTTTTTGAAAACGCTTTAGCCGAGGACGCTGCGGTGAAACCTATTAGATCATTGCCGTTCTGGTTCGCGCTGTCGCTGGGATTTTCCTGGTGTTGTTCGACCGGCTGGGCGCAAGATCTGGCATACCAAAAGCGCAGCAACCGAAGCGAGGGAATCAAAGCTAAACCCGTATCGGGATTCGACATCGAACTGCTGTCCGCCCAGGTGGATTATCTGGAGTCCGGCGACAATCTGGGTGAGAGATTCTACGCGCGTTTTTTTCTGGAGCGTCCCGTTCCAGTGTACTTGACGGTGCGTGAATTGGACTATAAGCATTATTATTGGTTGGACAATATCGAGCCGCCGGGCAGTTGGAAGGCGGGCTTTGACAACGTTTTCGATTGGCCGACCAAGGACGTCGTAAGCAAACTGCCCGGGCTGTTGATCAACGATCTGGGCACGGTTGCGCGCCTCGAAAGTGCGCAGCCTCGTGCGATCGAAAAAGTCGCACCGGTGGTTTTTTACCAGTCCCAATATCCGACCGAGATTAGCGGTTATCGTTTCGCCTTCAAGCTGCGCGAGGACGCTAAGATTAAGGCGATAATTTATCCAAAAAAGGGTGCAGACGGCATCTTAGTGCATGCGCTAGCGCTGCAGCGCGGCGGCCGACCGTTCTGGATTAAATGGCAAACAGTCGGCTCGTCGTCCGTTCAAGGCACTTATAAACTCGTTGTTAGCGGCTACATACTCAGTACCAATGATCCACTTAATCAGATCGTACACTTTCATCATCAACCCCGATTGAAGTAATAGTGGTCGACGCGACCGCCACAACAAAAACATCATCTAGAGAAGCTCTGAATAAGTCCGATTTCGTCAAGGCCCTATGTTTCGCTCACAAAAAATATCTCCTTACATATCATGCATATGCTGCGGCGATATTTGTTGTTCGCGCCTTGCCTCATTTAGAACTCGAACTTATTCAGAGCTTTCTTAGAACCTATGGCCGACATCTTCATCAGTTACGCGAGTGAGGATCGCGAATGGGCAAAACAATTTGCTGAGTCGCTAAGCGATTGCGGCTGGTCGGTTTGGTGGGATCGTGAAATCCCCTTCGGCAAGAATTTCGACAAAGTAATCGAAGAGAATTTAGCGCACGCGAAATGCGTCGTTGTGCTGTGGAGCCAACATTCGGTCGAGTCACGCTGGGTGCGCGCGGAGGCATCCGAAGGCGTTGGCCGGGATTTGCTGCTTCCCGTGGTGTTGGCAAGGGATTTGAAACTGCCGCTGGAATTCAAAAGACTGCAAGCGGCTGATCTTGCCGATTGGCATCCCGACGAGCCGCATGAGGAATTTCAACGACTATTGAAAAGCATTAAGTCGCTGCTCGGAACGCCGCACAACAAATCAACGGAGCCACTCGCGGTCGAGGGAATCGAACCTGCCGCGGATGGAGTCGATGGCGGCGGGAACGTTGGTGTCCCGATGGCGCGCATGAAATCAAAAAAGGCGTTGTACCTGTTCGGATTATTGGTTCTTCCTAGCGCCATTATTGTGGGCACCGCACTTGCGCTAATGAACTGGCGTATGCCTACCCGTGTGCAAATCGAACTGGTGGTGGATCGCGTTGTGTTTTCTATCGCCGGCCCTGACTCGATACCCATTCTGGACAAGGCAGCGAGTTTTCAGTCCCTCGGCGTCGAAAGTTTTGAGTCGATAGTCTTCAAACCTAAGCTGCTGCAAATCGCTGACCCACGCGATATCGAGTCCGATACCGCCGAGATACGCTGGAACGCTGTTGCATCCGACACTGCTGTGGTTTTGCGAAGCCGCAAGCAAGACCTACCACTTGTTACCATAACAAGTGACGGCGGCACTTCTGGACCGGTGGGTAGGCTAGAGGCAATATCCGCAGAGCCAGGAACGCAGGTCACTCTGGAGACCACTGCCAGCGCGGGAATAACCCTGCGGTTGGATGGGCCTCGCATTACGCCGGCGGTGATGCCGATTGGTACGTTTCGCTTGAATGCAGCGCACACCCTTCCCGAGGGTGATCTAGCGAAGGCGGTGCTGCCTGCCGCTAATCTGATCGCTCTGCGCGCGGAACTTGCGGAGGACAGTCCGTTGATCGAAGTCCGTGGGCAAGAGCAGTCGTTAGTGCTGACTTTAACACCCGCAAAAAACTCGGTGATTGAGTGGCTGTCCAAGACCGGTGCACCGATACGAGATATCGAATTCACGCGGCAGAGCCAAAACGGCGAGCGAGAACCCAGTCTAGTGGCGGCTGGTGAAATACGCTATCCTGATTTTCCGTCGATGGATAAGGTCGTGGTCGATCCGCATGATTTTCTCGGCCTTGATCGCCTCGATCGATTTTTCATTACCGAGCTCGGATTGGACCCGGACGGAAAGAACATTCGTATGCGTCTGGCGGGTATTGCCGGGCATATCCAAACGCTGGATGGCGCCAATAGGGAAGATCGACGGCTCACGCGCTTTGACACACTTTGGTATGGCTTAAAGCCTGCGGTGTTGTTTAGCATTCTAGTATGGGTATTCTCCGTGACCCTAGGGGCGTACAAGCTCTACAAGGAGTTTAAGCAGTGAGATTCGGTTTGTTTGGCATGGCAGTTGTCGTTTGCGCGGCGCTAGCAAGTTCTTACGCCGCTGCGCAGGATATCGACGCGTTACGCGCGGGCGTCGTGAAGATCAGTTCGCTGTCCGAAGGCAAACGCAAGACGGGCGCCGGATTCATCATCAAGCTGGAGCCCGGTATCGCCTACATCGTCACGGCCGCCCATGTGGTCGAAGGCGATCCTGCGCCGCAAGTCGAGTTTTTCACTCGGCGTAACGTCACGGTCAAAGGCGAGATCCGCAAAATCGAAGGCGGTGATCCGCAAGGCCTCGCGCTTATGGTGGTGCGCGGTCAGGACAATCTTCCACCGGGCATGGTGGCGCTCAAGTTAGGTGCATTGGTGTCTGGCGGCGATGAAGTTTCAGCGATCGGATTTCCCAGCGGCATCGCGTCTTGGGGCGTGCTGCGCGTTAACGTCGTGGCACTGGAGGGGCGCAACATCGTATTGTCGAAGGCTTTAGAGGAAGGTAACTCGGGCGGTCCCGTCATTAAAGACAATCAAGTCGTTGGCCTGGTTATGGGACTTAATCAAGGATTCGGACTGGCTGTGCCGGTTTCTATCGTTCGGACCGTACTGACGAATTGGGGCGTCACACGGCCATCGGAGCCCATCACCGAATCCGTGGATCAATCTACGACGAAGGCTACCAGCGATGGGTCGACGCCGCCGGCGTCCGGCGCGCTTGCTCTGGATACCAGTCGACTGGAATTCGGCGAGCAAGAGGTTTGCATCGCCCAAGAGAAATCGATTCAAATCACCAATCGCGCGCGCGATCCGCTGCGAATTACTCGAATAACGCTTGATGAACCTCGAGCGTTTTTTGCGCAGGGCTGCGTCAATCAGACAATCGCTCCGGGAGAAAGCTGTACACTGAGCGTTAAATTCTTGCCCAAAAGTAAGAGTGAATTCCAAGGACTGTTGACGATTCTAAACAGCGTCGATAGCCAGCCACAATTTGTAGCGACTGCCGGCACCGGCGCCGCGGCGGGCGTTTGCTGTTGGTACGGATATGTTTATCCGATGAATAAGGAGCGCTGTAAAAGTATTAGAGGGTATTTCGGCGTCAACGAACTTGGATTCCAATGCGTAAAACCAAAAATTCAACCTTATCCAGTTCGGCCCGATTGTCCGCCGGCAAAATAGTCTGTGCGTCTCAGGTCCGCGTCGGCAAAATACCTGTTCTCAAAAGCTCTCAATAATGCTGCGCGCGTTATTCTTTGTTAGTTTTCTGTTCGCGTCTTGCATGGCCCAAGGCTCGGAAGGCATATTTCAGTGGATTAAACAGATGCCCGCTGCTTATGCCGGGGTAAAAGACTACACCGCAATTTTCACGCGCGGCGAAGTATTGCGAGGTAAACAGCGGCCGGAAGAAACCATCGCTTTGAAGTTTCGCGAGCCGTTACAGGTCTATATGAAATGGCTGTCGGAATCCGGCAAGGATCGCGAGGCGATCTATGTAAAGGGCCGCGACGGCGATAAAGTGTTAGTCCACGAACCGGGCTGGATCTCCGTGCACTTCACGGTCTTGCTGCCGCCGGACGGGCCGACGATCACGAGCCGTAGTCGTCATCCGTTCAATGAAATCGGCATCGGCCGCATTATCGAGTTGGTAACCTCGACATTTGAGAAAGCTAACCAAGCTGGCGATTTGGAAATGCGCGATCGCGGCAGCATCAAAGAAGACGGGCGAACACTACAGGTGATCGAAGGTATCTTACCGAAGGATCCGGCGAAAAAATATTATTGTTACCGCGCGATCGTCACCATCGATGAAATGTTAAAACTGCCCGTCGCCGTGCAGGTCTACGATTGGAACGATAAACTGATTGAGGATTACCGCTACAAGAATGTTCAGATTAATCCTGGCGTCACCGATTTAGATTTTAGTCCGGAGAATCCAGACTACGCTTTTCCGAAGACACGAATTAATCGGCGATAAACGTTAAATTTGTCATTGCGAGGAGCGCTTTTGCGACGAAGCAATCTCGTATTTCACGGCCGTAAAACCC
>JANOLP010000156.1:0-9302 GCA_031419835.1 Pseudomonadota bacterium
TTGCTCAGGATGACATGTTTAAAGGTGACAATCCCGGTAGGGTTCATGGAAAGGAGCGAAGCGACGAAGCAATCTCGTACTTCACGACCTAAAAAATCGAGATTGCGTCGTCGCAAAGAACGCTCCTCGCGCCGACGCCAATTTTATGGCCTCTAGCTCGTCGGTGGAACGGTATTTTTAAACGAATTCCGCTTAGCGAGCTTATCGGTAAGCTGGCCGAGATTGGGATAATCTTTGCGCCAATTCACTTCGGCAAAGCGAAACTCCAAATACATCAGCGCGCAGCCAACTACGATATCCGACAAGTTAAAACTATGGCCGGTACACCAAGCGGTGGCGCCTAAATCGTCCGACATCACCTTTAGCCCGCGCTCGATTTTGCCGCTTTGCCGCGCGATCCAATCGGTGCTTTGCAATTGCGGCGCGCGTTTTTTCTCCAACACAATCGCAATCGCCGCATCCAATACGCCATCGGCCAAGGCCTCCCAGCGTTTCACCTGAATACGCGGGCGCGTCGTTTCGGGAATCAAATGGCCAACAGGCGTCACGCTGTCGAGATAATCCATGATGACCGGCGAATCGTATAACGCATTGCCGTCGTCGAGCACCAGGCACGGCACTTTGCCGAGCGGATTGAATTTCAGTAGCTCGGAATTCGGATCCCACACATCGGTTTGAACGAGTTCGAAGTCGATACGTTTTTCCGCGAGCATAACCCGCGCCTTGCGACCGTAGGGACTCGTTAAAGAAGTGTAGAGTTTCATTGTTGTGCCTGCTTTGCCAATCTAAAAGGAGTTCCGAACGCGAATTCTTGGACGACCATTTTTTACGGTCATTGTGGTGATTATATCATCCTGTTTTAATTCAGAAAGCACGGATTTACTCAATGCCGGGAACGAAATCCGCAAAGCGTGCCATGGTAAAATAGCGCTTCAACTCCAAAAAAATTTCTCGTGAACCCGATCTCTGCTCTTTCTCCGCTCGACGGCCGTTACGCCGCCAAACTGAAAAAATTGCAACCCTACTTTAGCGAGTACGGCTTAATTCGCTATCGCTTAGAGGTCGAGGTTGAGTGGTTCAAAGCGCTAAGCGCTGAGCCATCGTTGCGTGAGATCGCAGCCTTTAGCGGCGCGACGGTGCAAGGGCTCGACGCTATCGTACAAAATTTTTCCGAGGCCGACGCCGAGGCCGTCAAAGCGATCGAAGCGGAAACCAATCACGATGTAAAAGCGCTAGAGTATTGGCTGAAGAAAAAGTTAACGGCTTTTCCCGAGGCGCTTGCCGCGTCGGAATTCATCCATTTTGCCTGCACGTCGGAAGACATCAACAACTTGGCCTATGGGCTGATGCTGCGCGACGCGCGCGATGAGGTGATGTCGCCCGCGCTTCAAGCCATCATCGCGCGGCTGCGCGAGCTTGCGCACCAACATGCGGATCTCGCGATGCTATCGCGCACCCACGGCCAAGCGGCGACGCCGACAACGCTCGGCAAAGAAATGGCGAACGTTGTTCACCGCCTCGAACGCGCGGCGAAAAATATCGTCGCCGTGCAACTCACCGGAAAAATCAATGGCGCGGTCGGCAACTACAACGCGCACCTCGCCGCCTACCCGGAATTCGATTGGGAAAATTTCGCGCGCAAGTTCGTTGATACTTTGGGATTGGAATTTAATCCCTACACGATTCAGATCGAGCCTCACGATAGCGTCGCGGAATTGTTCGATGCTTACGCGCGGCTAAACACCATTTTGATCGACCTAAATCGAGACATTTGGGGATACGTATCGCTCGGCTATTTCAAACAAAAAGTAAAAGCCGGTGAAGTCGGTTCATCGACCATGCCGCACAAAGTCAACCCGATCGATTTCGAAAACTCCGAAGGCAATTTGGGTTTAGCGAACGCATTGCTGCGGCACTTGAGCGACAAGCTGCCGATCTCGCGCTGGCAGCGGGATTTGAGCGATTCGACGGTGCTGCGCAATGTCGGCGTCGCCTGTGGTTACAGTTTATTGGCCTACGATTCTTGCTTAAAGGGCTTGGGGAAATTGGAAACGAATCCGCAACGCCTAGCGGAAGATCTAGACGCCAATTGGGAAGTGCTGGCCGAGCCGATTCAGACCGTCATGCGTCGTTACGGCGTGGCGAATCCCTATGAGCAACTCAAAGAATTGACCCGGGGCAAAACGCGTATTACCCGCGAAGAGATGCAGATGTTTATCGAAAAACTGAATATTCCGGCCGACGCGAAGAAAGGCTTGCTTGAATTAACGCCAGGGAATTATTTGGGCATAGCCGCGGATTTGGCCAAGCGGATTTAGCACGACGAACCTACCTCACTTGCGGCTGTCATCCCCGCGAAAGCGGGGATCCATTTGGCTTTAGATATTCAGCATGGATTCCCGCTTTCGCGGGAATGACAAGTCTTAAACTCGGCAGGAAATTAAAACTAGTCCTTAATCGCCTCAACCGGCACGATCAATTTTACTTCGTCGCCGATCGCTGGAATTCCGTACTTCATACCGAAATCCGAACGCTTGATCGTCGTTGTTGCATCAATGCCGCAAACGATTTTCTTCAGCATCGGGTGCTCGCCGCAACGGAAACCCGACAATGCCAATGTCACCGGCTTGGTCACGCCGAGCAGGGTTAAATCGCCCGTTGCGCCGACAACTTTATCGCCATCGAAGCTGACCTTGCTCGACTTAAACGTGATCGAAGGGTGTTTCGCCGCATCGAAAAAGTCCGGGCTCTTCATGTGCTCGTCCCATTTGTCGATACCCATATCGATGGATCCACTATCGATGTTGAGCTCGACGCTGCCGGATTTCGCCGCCGTATCCAACATGATTTTGCCGGCAGATTTATTGAAGCGTCCGCGCTGTGTCGAAAAACCGAGATGGTTAACTTCGAATACCGGGAACGTGTGGCGGCTATCGATCGTGTAGGAATCGGCAGCCTGAACGGAAACACTGGCGCCTAGGATCAATGCAGAAACGAGATGAATGGGTTTCATTGTTACAACTCCTTTTTAAATGGGTAAGAGGGTAAGACCAGCGCTTTTAAGTTTGGTGCGAGACCGTGTGGGTGTTTTTCCGCTGACTTGCAATTATAAACGAACGAAAATGAGGATGGACTACAAAGCCGGAACCGAGCGACAGCGCACTAGGCGGGTTTTGTACGCGTCTTAAGATAAGCAATCACGCCCGGGAGCAACGAGATCACGATGATGGCGACGATCACTAACGTCAGATTATTTTTGATGAACGGAATATTGCCGAATAAGTAACCGGCATAGGTCAAGCTTGTCACCCATAGGATACCGCCCGCGACGTTGTACATCGCGAAGCGCCAATTCCCCATGCGGCCAATTCCGGCGACAAACGGCGCGTAGGTACGCATGATCGGTAAAAACCTGGCAATGATAATGGTCTTGCCGCCGTGACGCTCAAAAAATAAATGAGTTTTATCCAAGTGCTCGCGTTTGACAAAACGCGACTGGCGGTCTATGAAAAATCGTTTGCCGAAATATTTACCGATCTGGAAATTCAAGTAGTCGCCGAGAATCGCGGCGGCGATCAGCACCACGACCATTTTATTGACATCCATCGCGCCGGACGCCGCAACAGCCCCTGCGACGAACAACAGCGAATCGCCGGGTAAAAACGGCGTTACCACCAATCCGGTTTCAGCAAAAATGATCAGAAATAGGATGACATAAACCCACGCGCCGTAGTTCTGGGCCAGGCTCGCGAGATGAACATCGAGATGCGCTAAAAATTGAAACGCAGTAGTGAGCAATTCCATATTGTTTTTATCGTCGTACTACTACAAAAAACTAGACCGTCGCTTCCGTGGTCTTTTTCACTTCGGGCTTGACCAAATCTTCGCGTTTCACGCCGAGCCACATAACTAGCGGGCTCGCAACCAATACGGACGAATAGATACCGAACAGAATGCCAATGGTCAGCGCAAGAGCGAAGTAATGCAAGGATTCGCCACCAAACAGCAGCATCGATGTCACCATTAACTGCGTACAACCGTGGGTAATGATGGTGCGCGACATGGTTCGCGTGATGGCGTTGTCGATAATTTCCGGTGTACTCAGCCCACGCAATTTTTTAAAGTTCTCGCGAATCCGATCGAACACCACAACCGATTCATTCACCGAATAGCCCAAGATTGCCAAGATCGCCGCGAGCACCGGCAAGGAAAACTCCCAACGGAAAAACGCAAAAAAGCCGAGGATGATCACCACGTCGTGCAGATTCGCGATAATGCCCGCGACGCCGAACTTCCATTCGAAACGCATTGCCAAATAAAGCACGATGCCCAACGCGACAACAAACAATGCTAACAGCCCGTTTTCGACTAACTCTTTACCAACCTGCGGGCCGACAAATTCGACGCGGCGCATCTGCACGCTCGGGTCGCTTTTCCTCAACTCCGCCATCACCGTTTCAGAAAGCTGTGCCGAGGTAAGACCTTGCTTCAAGGGCAAGCGAATTAAAACGTCGCGACTGGTTCCAAAGTTTTGCACACTCGGATCGTTGAAACCGAGTTTATGAATCGCCTCACGGACTTTTTCGAGATCGGCGGCTTGGCTGTATCCAATTTCCATGACCGTGCCGCCTGTGAAATCAACGCTGAAATTCAGCCCACGGGTGATTAGAAAAAACACTGCCAATAAAAACGTAATTAACGAAATCACGTTAAATAGCAGCGCATGGCGCATGAAGGGAATGTCGCGCCGTATCTTAAAAAATTCCATTGCGTGTTAGCCTAAAGTTAAGTTCTGGAGTGGATCTACGCAGTTTTTACAACCGGGTCGTGCGCCTCGCGCCAATTGGTGTTGCCAATTGGAAGTTTGTCTATTTTTTTGCGGCTGCCGTAGATCCAATTTACGATCGCGCGCGAGACCATCACCGCGCTGAACATCGAAGTCACAATGCCAAGACATAAGACGACGGCAAAACCACGCACCGGACCGGAGCCAAATATCAGCAGCGCCAAGCCTGCGATCAAGGTCGTTACGTTCGAATCCAAAATTGTGCCCCAGGCACGTTCGTAACCCGCTGCGATCGAGGCTTGCGGCGAATTGCCGTTGCGGATTTCCTCACGTATGCGTTCGTTGATCAACACGTTGGCGTCGATCGCCATGCCGACCGTCAGCGCGATACCGGCCATGCCTGGCAGAGTCAGCGTTGCTTGCAGCATCGACAAAATGCCGACCAACAACAACACGTTGATCGCAAGTGCCACAACTGAGATGGCGCCAAATACCAAATAATAAAAAATCATGAATGCCGAAATGGCAAGAAAACCATAGAGCGTAGAGTTAAAGCCCTTGGCAATATTTTCTTTTCCTAAGCTTGGCCCAACGGTACGCTCTTCGATAATTTCCATCGGTGCAGCAAGCGAGCCGGCCCGCAGCAAGAGAGAAACGTCTTTTGCCTCTTCGGTATCGCGCATGCCGGTAATCTGCACGCGGCCACCACCAATTTCCTCTTGGATCGTCGGCGCGGTGACAACTTCGGTTTTGCCTTTTTCGATCAGCAAAATCGCCATGCGTTTTTTAACATTAGCGCGAGTGACTTCTTTAAAAATATTCGCGCCAGCGCTATTCAAATTCACGTGAACCGCCGAGCGGCCGCTTTGGCTATCGAAACCCGGCGATGCGTCGGTAATGGAATCGCCCGTTAGCTCAACTTGTTTTTTAATTAAAATCGGCTCACCGGTGCGCTCAATAAACAGCTCGGAACCAAATGGGACATTGCCATTGGTCGCGTCAGTCAAGCTATGTTCCTCGTCAACCAAACGGATTTCCAAGGTCGCCGTTCGGCCCAGAATTTCCTTTGCTTTGGCCGTATCCTGAACACCGGGCAATTGCACGACGACGCGATCAGCGCCTTGCTGCTGAATCACCGGCTCGGCCACGCCGAGCTCGTTGACGCGATTGCGGAGAGTCAGGATGTTTTGCTGAAGCGCCGCTTCTTCAATGGTTTTGGTGGCTTCGGGACGCAATGTTCCGACAATGCGAATATCTTCGCCGGCTCCTTCTTCGGTCAACACCAAATCCGGAAAATTTTTCACAATTTCGGCGCGGCCAAGCTCGCGGCCCGGCGCATCGCGGAACTTGACCATCACTTTGCGGCCTTCGCGAGTAACCGAGGAATATCGAATTTCTTTTTTGCGCAGCGCACGGCGAATATCCGCCGCGTCGCTTTCCGAACGCTTATCCAGCGCCGCTTTCATATCGACTTGCATGAGGAAATGCACGCCGCCGCGCAAGTCCAACCCAAGGTACATCGGCAACGCGCCGATGCTTGACAGCCAGCGCGGCGAGCGCGTCACCAAGTTCAGCGCAACGGTGTATGTCGCATTGTCCAGATTCGGATTCACCGCCTTGATGATTGCATCTTTCGCTTTGATTTGGGTATCGGCATCGGCGAAGCGCGCCTTAATGCTATTGCCTTCCATCGCGATGCTCTTGGTTGGAATCGCCGCTTTCTTCAAGCCCTCCTCGACGCGCGTCATCAACGCCGTATCGGCCTTAACGCCGGAGCGGGCGGACGAGATTTGCACCGCGTAATCCTCACCGAAAAAATTCGGCAAGGTAAACAGCAGACCGAGCAGAACCAAAAACCCGATCAGCAAATACTTCCATAAGGGATAACGATTCATCTAACTCTCGATTAATTTGCGCTTTTGACCGTGCCCTTGGGCAACAGCATACCGACGGCAGATTTTTGCACTTGCACAACAACACCATCGGAAATTTCCAAGCCAATATAGCTTTCGCCAACTTTGGTGATTTTCCCGAGCATGCCGGCTGCGACCACTTCATCGCCTTTTTGCAAGCCATCCATCATGGCTTTTTGCTCTTTCTGACGCTTCATCTGTGGGCGAATCATCAAAAAATACAGCAGCACAAACATAAAAATAATGGGCAACATTCCCATCAATTCGCCGCCAAACGGCCCGCCCGCACCTTGTGCATACGCCATCGAAATCATCGTGAATCCTGCATGTGGCTTAAAATAAAGTTTTGAATTTTAACACGAAGTGGCGCGATTTCGGACAAACGTCGCGACCGTGTCCGCGAGCGTTCCCGCCTCAATCGCCGTACGTAACTCGCTCGTCAGCGTCTGGTAATAAAACAGATTGTGAATCGTATTCAAGCGCGCGCCGAGAATCTCGTTCACGCGCTGCAAATGGTGCAAATAGCCGCGCGTAAAATTCCGGCAGGTGTAACAGCCGCAGGTTTCATCGAGCGGCGACACAACGTCACGATGTTTCGCGTTGCGAATTTTCACGTCGCCATAGCGCGTAAATAGCCAGCCATTGCGCGCGTTGCGCGTCGGCAGTACGCAATCAAACATATCGATGCCCTGGAGAACCGCATGAACAATGTCTTCCGGCGTGCCGACCCCCATTAAATAGCGCGGCTTTTCGGGCGGCAATTGCGGCGCCGTGTGCGCCAAGATGCGCATCATATCTGCTTTCGGCTCACCCACCGACAAGCCGCCAATGGCGTAGCCATCGAAGCCAATCTCCTGCAAACCGCACGCCGACTCCGTTCGCAGCGATTCGTACATACCACCCTGCACGATGCCGAATAGCGCGTTGCTATTGCCTTCATGCGCACGCTTGCTGCGCTCTGCCCAGCGCAACGACAAACGCATCGACTCCGCAGCCGCTTTTTCTTCCGCCGGGTAAGGCGTGCACTCGTCGAAAATCATCACGATATCGGCATTGAGCACGCGCTGAATCTTCATCGATTCCTCCGGCGTGAGCATCAACTTATCGCCGTTCACCGGCGATTGAAAACGTACACCCTCCTCGGAAATTTTGCGCAGCGCGCCGAGGCTCCAAACCTGAAAGCCGCCGGAATCCGTCAGAATCGGTTTGTTCCAAGCCATGAAACGATGCAATCCGCTGTGCTTCGCAATGACTTCAATGCCCGGCCGCAACCACAGGTGAAAGGTATTACCGAGCACGATCTGCGCGCCGATTTCGTCCAGCTCCAACGGGCTCATCGCCTTCACCGTGCCGTAGGTGCCGACCGGCATGAAGACCGGCGTTTCGATCGTTCCATGGGAAAGTGTAAGGCGACCGCGGCGCGCCGCACCGTCATTTGCGAGTAACTCAAATTTCATGGCGCGGATGCTAACACAAGCGTCGACCATTCCTGTTTCCACTGCGTCATTGCGAGCGTAGCGAAGCAATCGCGTACTTCGGGATTTAAGATACGCAGCCGAGATCGCCGCGTCACCCTATCGGGCTCCTCGCGAGGACAATGTTGGTATGTTGCACCCGGCTGCGAGCCGCTCGCCGCGCGCCTCTCCAGGCATGCCATGCCAGCAGGCAATACCCATGGGCCTCCTGGAACTGCCCGCAACAAAACCGCTGTGTCATTCCCGCGAAGGCGGGAATCCATTTGGCGGTGGCCATAACATGCGCACTATGGATTCCCGCCTACGCGGGAATGACACCTAGAATGGCTTCTTTTCTTAACTCGCCCGATCAATCAACATCGCATCGCCATAACTAAAAAACCGATAGCGATCTTTAATCGCGAACGCGTAGGCACGGCGAATATTTTCAATGCCGCCGAATGCGGAAACAAGCATCAACAAGGTCGATTTCGGCAAATGAAAATTGGTGATCAAACGCTCGACGACGTTGAAACGAAACCCCGGTAGGATAAAAATATTCGTTTCGCCAAAACCACTTTGCAGCGTGCCGCTCACCGCCGCGCCCTCTAGCGCGCGCAGCGTGGTCGTGCCTACCGCGGTGATTCGCCCGCCAGTTTCCCGCGTGCGACGGATAGCGTTCAGCGTCTCTTGCGGCACTTGATACCACTCGCTGTGCATTACGTGATCGGACAAATTTTCCACGCGCACCGGCTGAAATGTGCCTGCGCCCACATGCAGCGTCACGTACGCAATGCCCACACCTTTTGCGCGCAATTTTTCCAGCAACACTTCATCGAAATGCAATCCTGCCGTCGGCGCCGCTACAGCGCCAGGCTCCTTCGCGAATACTGTTTGATAGCGCCGTTCGTCAATCGCATCCGGTGCATGCGTAATATACGGCGGCAACGGCACCGCGCCATATCGTTCCAACAAATCCAACACGCTATCGTTCGATTCAAATCGCAAGTGAAATAACTCGCCTTGCCGTTCGATCATGGTCGCGCGCAATTCGCCTGCCAGCAGCAATTCGCCACCAGCGCGCGGCGCTTTGCTGGCGCGCACATGGGCGAGGACATGATGCCGATCCAACACGCGCTCGACTAACAC
>JANOLP010000157.1:0-2574 GCA_031419835.1 Pseudomonadota bacterium
GCAAATCTTCCGCAACCGCGGCTGAACGAACGATTACCGGTTTCTGACTGGATCATGAATTTCAGATAAACAATTTCCCCGCCTGGCTCAATGATCATTGGAAAGTCGGGTGCTTGAGCGAGGGAAATTCATCTGCCGTTCATGTACTCTTTAACAACCTGTAGAGCTAGGACGATATAATTTTTGAATGTTTCGCCGAAAATTAACCATCGCACTCCTGTTTCTTGCCGCGGCTGCCGTTTTGGAGGGCGTTGTTGCGGTGTGGGCGTTGAGTGTGGCTGAACGACATGTTCAGCGCGGCCGGGTTGCGAGCGATATTCATCTTAGCTTCGTTGAGTTATCGGCGACCAAGCAACGCCTTCGCACTTGGGTCTCGCAGGCGAAACTCGGTGCGACGGTGGATATATCGCAGCGCGAGCGCTTGCTTTCGGATTTGCAAAAGACCTTGCAACGGCTACAAGCGTTGTCCGCGAGGGCGGTCATGCTCGATGATACGGACGTCACTCGGCTCGTTCATGTCAGTCGCCAGGATAGTATCGCCGTGCTAGAGCGCAGCTTCAAGCAGTTCACACGGACGGTCGAAAATGTTGCGCCGCTCGAACCGGGCACCGACGCGCGCGATGCGTGGCAAGCGCTCTCTCAACTTTTCGACATATCAGACGGACGCGACTTGCGCGAGATCATTGCCAGTGGCATCGCGCGGGAGACCGAAACTGTCGCGCGTGAGCGTCAAGCGGCAGACAGTGCGCTGAAGTGGATGCGGATTTTGTGGCTCAGCGCCGCAGCCACGATTGCGCTGGCTGCCGTTCTTCTGGCAACGTACTTCACCCGCGCATTACGCCGGCCCCTGGATAACTTAAGTCACGGTGCGCTAGCGCTTGAGCGAGGCGAACTGAACAATCGCATCGAGGTCGTCGGCTCGGACGAATTTTCCGCAGTAGCGCACAGTTTAAATTCCATGGCCGCCGAGCTTTCTGCGCACCAGTTGCGGGAAGCCAAAACCCGACACGAGCTGGAAGAACTCGTAAACGCGCGTACCGCCGAACTTCAGGCGGCGCTGGAAGCTATGCAGGACATGGATTCAAGACGCCGTCAGCTTTTTGCCGATATCAGCCACGAGCTGCGTACGCCCACGACGATAATACGCGGAGAAGCAGAAATCACCTTGCGCGGCAACAGCCACAACCTCGTGGAATACAAAACGGCGTTACAGCGAATCGTCGATACCGCCCGTCATCTCGGGTTGGTCATCGATGATTTGTTGACCATGACGCGCAGCGACACCGACGCCCTGGCTTTGAAGCGACAGCCGCATGATCTAATGGAATCGTTAAATAAAGCGATAGAAACGGCCCGGATCCTGGCACATGAACGAAACGTCAGGCTTCATGCTCCGGCGCGGCCGCAACTTCTGACTTATGTCCTTGGTGACGGTCAGCGCTTGCGGCAAATGTTTGTCGCACTGCTGGATAATGCGGTCCGATATTCCCGTCCCGGCGGAGAAGTGAAGGTCGAAATTTGCCGAGCGATGAGCAATGAGAACGTACCACAGTGTGAGATTCGGGTGATCGATCATGGGATTGGTATTCCGGAGGCGGAGCTCGCGCGGGTCTTCGATCGCAACTTCCGCGGGGAAAGCGCGAGATTGTTCCGAGCAGATGGGAGCGGCCTTGGCCTATCTATTGCGAAATGGTTGGCGAAGGCGCACGGCGGAGACGTCGCGATAAAAAGCGTACCGGATTTGGGGACAACTGCGATTCTGCGACTGCCGTTGCTTCCTTCGCCGGCCGAACTCGAGGCCTAGTAACGTGAACATCTTGGTGGTCGAAGACGAAGAGCGCATTTCGAGCTTTCTCGAGCGCGGGCTGCGGGCTGAAGGCTACCGGACAGAAGTCGCGCGAACCGGCCCCGATGGATTGGCGAAGGCGCGCGAAGCTTCCATTAGCGGCATTGAGACCGTGATGTTGCTTGACATCATGCTGCCTGGAATGAACGGCCTAGAAGTCTGCCAAACGCTACGCGCGGCCAATATTCATATTCCAATTCTAATGCTGACGGCGTTGGGTGCGCTGGAAGATCGGGTCACCGGACTTCGCATGGGGGCTGATGACTATTTGACCAAGCCTTTTGAATTCGAAGAATTGCTGGCGCGCATCGAAGCTTTGGCGCGACGCGGCCGTGAACAGGCGCCACCGCGTACCCGATTGGCGATCGCCGATCTTGAGCTCGACCTAGCAACGATGCGCGCCACCCGCAACGGCGTGACGATCGAGTTCACTGCCAAAGAACTCGCATTGCTGGAACTACTGATGTCTACTCCCGGCAGACTGTTCAGTCGCGAGCGCATCCTCGCCAGCGTTTGGGGTAGTAACGAAGATCCCCTTACCAACGTCGTCGATGTGTATATCGGGCGATTGCGTGCCAAGGTCGATCAGGGTCGCGAACGTCCGCTGATTCATACGGTGCGTGGATTAGGCTATCGCCTCGAGTTACTCGCGTAATTTCTTTTGCGCTAGGGCGTATTCGGGAAGGCCGCGTGAATATTGGCCTCCGGGCCAACGTTCGTTTCGTCAA
>JANOLP010000158.1:0-3307 GCA_031419835.1 Pseudomonadota bacterium
CGGCCAACGAGTACTTCCAATGAATAAACATTGGCTAGCGTGGCTCATCGCGTCGATCGTCGCCATCATTTTGCCGCTGGTGTTCAAGCAGAGTTTCGCTATTTCTTTATTCTGCCAAATGGGCATCAACATTATTTTCGCGCTGTCCTACAACATGTTGCTCGGCCAAACCGGGTTACTGTCATTCGGCCACGCCGTCTATTTCGGCCTCGGCGCATTCTTCAGTATCCACGCGCTTAACATGATCAGCGTCGGCTCCCTCGGGCTACCGGTTTCTCTGTTGCCGGTCATCGGCGGCTTGACGGGACTAGGTTTTGGCGTGTTGTTCGGCTACGTGTCGACTAAGCGTTCCGGCACGCCGTTTTCGATGATCTCGCTGGGCATCGGCGAATTGGTCGCCGCATGTTCATTAATGTTCACCGCATTTTTTGGCGGTGAACAGGGCATATCGGGCAACCGCGTCGCCGGAGAAAAATTGATGGGCATCAGCTTCGGGCCGCAAATCGAGGTTTACTACTTGATTGCGATTTGGGCAATCTTTTGCGCCGCGCTCATGTACGCGCTGACGAAAACGCCGCTGGGCCGCATGGCAAACGCCGTACGCGACAACGCCGAGCGCGCGCAATTCGTCGGCTACAACCCGCAATTTGTGCGCTACTTTGTTTTGATTCTCGCTAGCGGATTTGCCGGTATCGCCGGTGGGTTGTCGGCAATCAACTACGAAATTGTCACCGTCGAAAACGTCAATACGACGACGTCGGGCTCCGTATTGTTGATGACTTTTATCGGTGGCGTTGGTTCGTTTTATGGCCCGATCATCGGCGCGATTCTCGTCACGTTTTTGCAGGTCGCGTTATCGGGTTATACCAAAGCGTGGCTGCTGTATTTCGGCCTGTTCTTCTTGATCATGGTGATGTATGCACCAGGCGGCCTGGCGAGCTTGATCGAAATGCATCGTCCCGCCTGGAAAGCATCGCTGATGCGCAAACTCACATCGAGTTACGTACTCGCGGCGATTGCCGGATTGATTTCTCTTGCCGGACTCATTGGCTTGGTCGAAATAATTTACAACGTGAAAACACAGGCCGGGTCAGGAACGGAAATGTCGCTCCTCGGAATAAAATTCGACGCCGCCAATGCAATGCCTAGGGTTATTTGCGCAATCCTGCTGATTGCCGGGCTGGTAATGCTACGCGGCGTTATCCCCAAAGTTCGCGCAAGCTGGGATGACATCACGCTCGCGCTGCGTGCGAAGGAGGCCACATGAGTTCGGATCTGGCGCTATCGCTCAACGATGTCCGCAAAAAATTCGGCCAAACCGCAATTATCAACGGCGTCAATCTAGACATTCGCAAAGGCGAGCGTCACGCCGTAATCGGTCCGAATGGCGCGGGCAAATCGACGCTGTTTAATCTCGTCAGTGGCCGTTTTCCGGTCACGAGCGGCAGCATCAAACTCAACGGCGAAGAGATTTCGCAACTGCCGACTTACAACATCAATCGCCGTGGCTTGAGCCGCAGCTTCCAAGTGACTAACATTTTCGCGAAGATGTCGGTATACGAAAATATTCGCTGCTCGGTGTTGTGGTCGAAAGGTTATAAATATTCTTTCTGGCATCGCGTTTCAAAACTCAACGAGGTACGCCAGCGCGCCGAAGAAATCCTCGAAAGCATCAATCTCAGTCATCGGCGCGACACGCTTGCGGGATTGCTTTCCTATGCGGAGCAACGCGCATTGGAGATCGGCGTGACGATCGCTGGTGGCGCCAATGTGATTTTGCTCGATGAACCGACCGCCGGGATGAGCCATTCGGAGACCGATCTAGCCGTCGCGCTAATTCGGAAGGTTTCCGAAGGCCGCACTTTGGTGATGGTCGAGCACGATATGGGCGTCGTGTTCAATCTCGCCGATCGAATTTCGGTGCTGGTCTATGGTGAAGTCATCGCCACCGGCAAACCGGAAGAAATTCGCGCGAATCCGAAGGTGCAAGAAGCTTATTTGGGAACCGCCACCCATGCTTGAGACCCGCGACCTGCATGCCTATTATGGCAAGAGTCATATTTTGCATGGCGTCGATTTGCGCTTAGGCAAAGGCGAAATCGTCAGCTTGCTCGGGCGCAACGGTGTCGGCCGCTCGACCACCATCAAAGCCATCATGGGTCAAGTTGCGGCGACCGGCTCGATCAAATTCAACGATCAAGAACTGATCGGCCGCAAAGCGTTTGAAATTGCGCATCTTGGTATCGGTTACGTGCCGGAAAATCGCGAAATATTTCCGACGCTGACGGTCAAACAAAACCTGATCCTCGGCGAGAAAAACGCCAACACCAAGCCGCGCTGGAGCATGGAAGATATGTACAACCTGTTCCCGCGGTTGCGTGAGCGTGCCGATACGGCCGCAGGCGTGCTCTCCGGTGGCGAACAACAAATGTTGACGCTGTGCCGAACGCTAATGGGCGATCCCGATTTGATCATGGTCGACGAGCCGACGGAAGGTTTGTCGCCGCAAATGGTCGAGCATGTCTCGCGTTTGCTGGAAGAAATCAAAAGTCGTGGCATCGCGATTTTACTGGTGGAACAAAAGCTCACCATTGCGCTCAACATTTCAGAACGCCTTTATGTCATGGGACACGGTAAAATAGTGTTTGAAGGCACGCCGCAGGCATTGAGGGACAATCAAGCTATCCGGAAGGAATGGCTGGAGGTTTAGCGTTTGAGTTAGTTCAGTTGTTAGTTTATAATTAGGTCATGATCAAACTAAACGTACACGAAGCAAAAACTCATCTTTCCCGCTATCTCGAATTGGTCGAGAAAGGGGAAGTCATTACGCTTTGCAAACGCAATATTCCGATTGCGGAAATTCGCCCACTTCCCAAAATCAAGACCGGCAAACGCCCCATCGGGCTGGGCAAGGGTGACTTTACTGTCACGCAGGCATTTTTTGATCCGTTACCGGATGAACTCCTCGACCTGTTTAACGGCGGCGGGAAGTGAGCGCGTTTCTTCTTGATACCTGTACGTTCCTGTGGCTAGTCGAGGATTCGCCGAATCTGCCGAAATCGGTTCGGACTGTGGTGTCATCGCCCGAAAACGCAATCTATCTGAGCGTCGTTTCTATTTGGGAAATACTGGTAAAAACGGCTACCGGCGCGCTCACGCTTCCCGAACCGGCGCACGACTACCTCACCAGGCAGCGTGCTGCCCACAAAATAGACAGCCTGCCGTTAAACGAAGATGCCGTCGTTAACCTTTCGCGACTGCCAAGCGTGCACAAAGACCCGTTCGACCGTATGCTCATATGCCAAGC
>JANOLP010000159.1:0-12952 GCA_031419835.1 Pseudomonadota bacterium
GTGAGGAACGAACCCCAACGTTCCATTTCCTGGCGCATTGATGTTGGGGTTCGTTCCTCACCGCCAACCTACATTGGGTTTTCGTTTACCAGGAGCCGAGTGACCGAAGACGGCGCGCCCAACGCATATTGCTAGAAGCCTCATCCAACTTGCTTCCGAGCGATGCATGCCTGGAGAGCCTCTCTGGTATTGCCCCGTGGCTCGATGCCTAAAATTTAAGCTAACGTGCCGCCAGCGCCGTCAACCAAAAACGCACAAAAATTCCAACGCTGAGAAACAACGCGCAAATGGGAAAATTCAAGCGTAACCAGCCTGCCGCGATGCAAATCGCTTCACCCGCCCACGGCACCCACGCGATCAACATAATCGGCTGGCCATAATCGTGAATGCGGCTGAGCCAGCGTTTCGCTTTGTCCGGTAGCGATTTTCCTTCCGGCAATAATCGCCCGATCCAATATGTCGTGATGCCCGCGAGCACGTTGCCCAATGTCGCGACCGCGATCGCTTGCCAGAACATCTGCGGATGGAGTTTGATCGCGCTGAATAAAAATATTTCCGCGCCGCCGGGAATTAACATCGCGACAAAAAACCCCGATAAAAACAGCGCGATGAGGCCGGATTGCGATCCGAATAAATTGCCAAGCCAGGCTTCCATTAAATCGCCGGGGGTTGAATTGCGCGAAGCATAGCAGTATTTTGAGCGATCACCATTCGCTGGGAGCCTGTCATGAGCCGCACCATCCCCTACGATCCGACCCGCCGCGCGTTGTATACGCCTTGCGCCGATGCGATTTCGCTCGGCCCAAGCGCAACCCGAAGCGAAGCACTATTGTGCGCAGAATTATCGCGACTGATCTATTGCCCATTCGAAAAACACGAATCGACTCAGCAAGAACTCATCGATCAACTCGCCGGAATCGGGTTCCGCCACCCGCCCAAATTTTTTGACACGAACGGCTTGCAAGCTTGCTTTGCGGTCGATCCAGAGAAGCAAATCGGCATCTTGGTTTATCGTGGAACGCAGCCTAACGATTGGCAAGACATCATCGCCGATCTGAAAGCTGCTCACGCGCCGTGGGCCGGTAGCGGATGCGTCCACATCGGTTTTGCCAACATGTTAAAGGGCGCATGGGCTGACATCCAAGCGGCGCTGAATACGAGCTCAGCCACCCGCATGCTCTACACCGGCCACAGCCTCGGCGCGGCATTGGCAACGCTTTCCGCCGCGTTGCGTCGCCCGGACGCGCTATACACCTTCGGCTCGCCGCGTGTCGGCGACGCCGAGTTTGCCGCGTCGATCACAGATGTGATGCACGAGCGTTTTGTGGATTGCTGCGACGGCGTCACAACCGTGCCGCCGGCGAGTTGGTCTTACCAACATGTCGGCGAAATGAAATACATCGATCAAAACGGCGTGTTGCGCCCGACGATTTCACAAGCCGAAATCGAAGCCGATCAACAGCAAGCCGAGAAACAATTCGCGCTGCAATATGCGATCCATCAGCCGGCAAACGTGCTGCTGCGCAGCGCCGCCGACCATGCGCCGATTAATTATATTCATGCGTTGCGTGCGTTGACCTAACCTCATTGTCAAACGAATGCCAGGAGAGCCGCACTGGTATTGCCTCTGCGGGCATTCTTCGAAGCAATGATTGCGCGCTCGAATACGAGAGATAAAAAACTTTCACTATTTTTCCACCGGCGTTATGCTTCGCCGGTGCAAAACAAAATGATTTTTCGCCGCGCGTCGCGCAGCGACTTCCCGCAGATCTTAGCGTTACAGACGCAAAACCTGCGCCAGAATCTCGACGAAGTTCAGCAACAACAAGGATTTTTGTCGATAGAATATAGCGAGAAAGACCTCACCGCGATCAACGACGGGCTGGGAATTTATGTCGCGATGGAAGGCGATCGCTTACTCGCTTACGCCATGGCGGAAACCAAAGAATTCGCCGGTGGCGTGCCATTAATCGCCGGCATGATCAGCCGCTTTCCCGGCGCGAAATTTCAAAATCACCTGGTCGAGGCGTTGCGATACTTTATATATGGCCCGGTTTGCATTGATCGGGCGGCGCGCGGGCGAGGCGTGTTGAACGGCCTGCTCGACGCAATGAGTTCGGCGCTAAACGCTGATTTTGAACTCGGCATCGCGTTTATTTCACAAAGCAATGTGCATTCGTACCATGCCCACGTCCGTAAGAATGGCATGCTTGTCATTGACGAATTTGAGTTCGATGGCCGACGCTTATGGACCGTCGCGTTCGGGCTGAACGATCGCATTAAATAGGGCCACTTTTTCCCGGTAGGTTGCGTCGCGCGGAAAATCTACTTATCATCGCCTTCCTTGTTGCACGCAAATATCATCACTTAAGCTGCCCATGTCAGAAAATTTACTGATCGTCGAATCGCCTTCCAAAGCCAAGACGCTGAAAAAATATCTTGGCAAAAGTTTCGAGATTCTCGCGTCCTACGGCCACGTGCGCGACCTCGTGCCAAAAACCGGTGCGGTGGATACCGACAATGATTTCGCGATGAAGTATCAATTGGTCGAGCGCAACGAGAAACATGTCAAAGCCATTACCGATGCGGTGAAGAAAGCCGACCGAATCTATATCGCGACCGACCCGGATCGCGAAGGCGAAGCGATTGCGTGGCACATCGCAGAAATTCTGAAATCGAAAAAGCTGCTTAAAGATAAGGAGCTGCATCGCGTTGCGTTCTATGAGATTACGCAATCGGCAGTGAAAGAAGCCGTCGATAATCCCCGCGAAATCGCGATGCCGTTAGTGAACGCGCAACAAGCGCGTCGCGCGTTGGATTATTTAGTCGGCTTTAATTTGTCGCCGTTATTGTGGAAGAAGATTCGGCGCGGGCTTTCAGCCGGTCGGGTGCAGAGCCCGGCGCTGCGTTTGATTGTCGAGCGCGAAGATGAAATTCTCGCCTTCAAGAGCGAAGAATATTGGAGCATCCATTTCGATAGCCACAAGGGCGCGCAGAATTTCACTGCGAAGTTGACGCAATTTAAAGGTGAGAAGCTGACGCAGTTCAGCGTTACCAACGACGCGCAGCAAAAAGACATCACCGAATTTTTGGCGAAGAACGCGAAGGGTAACGCCAGCGTTGTCAACATCGAGAAGAAGCGCAAAACCCGCTCGCCCGCGCCGCCGTTCACGACCTCGACCTTGCAGCAAGAGGCGGTGCGCAAGCTCGGCTTCTCTACCGATCGCGCAATGAAAATCGCGCAGCAGTTGTATGAAGGCGTCAACATCGGCAGCGGCCCGGTGGGTTTGATTTCTTATATGCGGACCGATTCCTTCGTGCTCTCGAACGAGGCGCTGAACGATATTCGCGGCTATGTGACAAAAAATTTCGACGCCGATTATTTGCCGGGCAGTCCCGTGTTTTATAAAAACGCCTCGAAGAACGCGCAAGAAGCGCACGAAGCGATTCGCCCAACAGCCATCGAGCGCGCACCGCAAAGTTTGAAAGAATTTCTAACGCCCGAGCAATTTCGCTTATACGAAATGATTTGGAAGCGCACGGTGGCGTGTCAAATGAGTCCGGCGAAATTCGATACCGTTGCTGTGGACATGGCTGTCGGCGGCGAGCAAAACTTATTCCGCGCCACGGGGCAGACGATGGTGTTCCCCGGCTTCATCGCCGTATATTTGGAAGACGAAGACGACCGCGAAGTGGAAGGCGAAAGCAAGTTACCGGTTTTGGATAAAGGCGATGTAGTGCCGATCGACAAACTCTACGGCGACCAGCATTTTACCCAGCCGCCGCCGCGCTACACCGAAGCGACCATCGTCAAAACTTTGGAAGAACACGGCATCGGCCGGCCGTCGACCTACTCGAGCATTATCTCCACGCTGATCGCACGCGAGTACGTGATTCTCGACAAAAAACGTTTCTCGCCGACGGACGTCGGCAAAATCGTCAGCAAATTTTTGACAGAACATTTCACGCGTTACGTCGATTACGATTTCACCGCCAAGCTCGAAGACAAGCTCGACGACATCTCCAATGGCAAGCTGGAATGGATTCCGGTGTTGGAAGAGTTTTGGGGCGATTTCAATCGCACCATTGAAGAAAAAGGCAATGTCTCACGCGCCGAAATCACCCACGAAGCACTCGATGAAGCCTGCCCGAAATGCGGTAAAGGCTTATCGATTCGCCTCGGCAAACGCGGCAGATTTATTGGCTGCGCGGGCTATCCCGAATGCGACTACACGCGCAATCTCGACGGTCCCGACGGTGCGCCTGCGCAGACCGGCCCGGTGGAAATTGGCCTCAACGACGCAGGTATCAAAGTGTTGTTGATGAACGGGCCCTACGGCCCCTACGTGCAATTAGGCGAAGCGACCGAAGACGGCAAAAAGCCGAAACGCGCGTCGTTACCAAAGGGCATGCTTCCCGCGCAAGTGACCATGGAAGTCGCCGATAAACTATTATCGCTGCCGCGCGAGCTCGGCATGCATCCGGAGTCCGGCAAAAAAGTCATCGTTAACAACGGCCGCTTCGGGCCTTACATTCAGCACGAAAAAGAATATCGCTCGATTCCGAAAGCGGATGATATTTTCACGATCAATCTGGCGCGCGCGCTCGAGATCATGGCGCAACCCAAATCCGCCGGACGCGCCGGCGCCACGCCGCTAAAGATCCTCGGCGAACACCCCGACGATCAGCAAAACGTCAGCGTCTTTTCCGGGCAGTATGGTCCTTATGTGAAGCATGGAAAAATCAACGCGACGATTCCGCCGGAGCTGACGCCGGATTCGATTACGTTAGAGCAGGCGATTAATTTGCTCGAAGCCAAAGCGGCTAAACCTGGAAAAGGCAAACGTTCGACCAAAGTGCCCACGAAGAAAACCACCGCGAAAGTTCTTGCTAAAAAAACAGCGGCGAAGAAGCCTGTAGTAAGGAAAGTGACAGCCACGAAGTTGAAGAAGGCGGCTTAGGCTTCGACGCCAATCGCACCGCTGTGCCATTCCCGCGAAAACGGGAATCCATTTGGCCTACGCAAGAAGGCGCTCAGTAGAAATGCACGCGCCGTATGGATTCCCGCCTGCGCGGGAATGACAGAAGTAGGGTGCGCATCGCGCACGCGGACTATGCTCACGTAGATCATTGCGTCCCAGCATATTATTTTGCCTTTCGCAATCTTCGGTTAAAGTTACGCCATGACGGCAGCAAACTCAATGTCCACCGATTTGACGCTTGCCCGCGATATCGTGAGCCATGTGCTTGCGGGTACGGGCGCGAAAGCGATCTTGTTCGGATCGCGTGCGCGAGGCGATGCGCGGCAATGGTCGGATATCGATTTGGCCATTGAAAGCGAAAAAGCATTGCCGCCGGAAATCCTTTCGGCGCTACGCGAGGCGTTTGAAGAGAGCAACTTGTTGCTGAACGTCGATGTCGTCGACCTCCGCGATGCGTCGGCGGAGATTCGCAGCGCAGTTTTGCGCGAAGGCGTGCCGTGGATCGGTTGAATTGGCGCTCGCAGCAAGCAGCGCGCGCTTTGACGAGTTTCAAGCAACTGGCGTTCATTGAATCGCCCAGCTTGATCGAGCGCGACGCGGCGGTCCAACGTTTTGAATACACGACGGAGGCTTGCTGGAAAGCGGCACAGGCCGCGCTGTTGGAACACTTCGGCGTTGGAGACGGCAAGTCCGAAGGCGGTGATTCGCGCAGCCGCACAAAATGGACTACTGAGCGAGCCCGACGCGCGTTCGGCGATGGGTTTAATAGACGACCGAAATTTGACTTCCCATACGTACAACGAAGCGTTGGCAATTACCCTGTTTACCCGCTTACCAGGACATACCGATATTCTCGAACGATTATTAAAAGGTCTTGAAAAGGCCGGTCACTGATTTTGTTCTCCAAAAACAAACCCGGCTCGCGCACCGTAATGTCATTCCCGTGAAAACGGGAATCCATTTGGCGTACGCAAGATTGTGTTCGGTAAAGATGCAAGCGTCGTATGGATTTCCGCCTTCGCGGGAATGAGGGGCTGGCCTCCGGATACAATAATACTGCCATCGCCAGAACCCGCATCCCACTTGCCTCTTGGCATGACATGCTTGGAACGCTAATATCCATGCGCATCTCTGGCCGCCCTATTTTTGGGCGATAAATCTTATGCCGCACCACAAAAGCGCGCCCCATTTTTGTTCCGCGACCTTAACGCTTTGTGGCAAAATGTTCGATTCGTTTTTTATTCGCTGGCACGGTTTCTGCTGCTAGTGGTCGGTTGCGTTAATTGATTGGAAATTTCGGGAGAAGAGAATGGTAGTTGCTGATGTAATGAAAATAATGAAGGACCACGAGGTGAAGTTCGTGGATTTCCGCTTTACCGACACGCGTGGCAAGGAGCAGCACGTAACTGTGCCGTCGAAAGCGTTCAATGAGGAAAAATTCACCGAAGGTCATGCCTTCGACGGCTCGTCGATCGCCGGCTGGAAAGGCATTCAAGCCTCTGACATGTTGCTGATGCCCGATCCGGATACGGCTGTGATGGATCCGTTCCGCGATGAGCCGACGCTCAATATCACTTGCGACGTGGTTGAGCCCGCCGACGGAAAGGGCTATGATCGCGATCCGCGCTCCATCGCGAAGCGCGCCGAAGCCTATTTGAAGTCGTCCGGCATTGGCGATGTTGCTTACTTCGGCCCGGAACCCGAATTTTTCATTTTCGATTCCGTGACTTGGCATGTCGGTATGTCCGGCTGTTTCGTCAAGATCAATTCGGAAGAAGCGCCTTGGTCCAGCGGCCTGGATCTTGACGGCGGCAACATGGGCCATCGTCCACCCGTTAAAGGGGGTTATTTCCCGGTTCCCCCGGTTGATTCGTTCCAAGACATGCGCTCGGCGATGTGTATCGCGCTGGAGCAAATGGGCGTCGAAGTCGAAGTGCATCACCACGAAGTCGCTGCACCAGGACAGTGCGAAATCGGCACCAAGTTCGAGAAACTCGTCAAGCGCGCCGACTGGTTGCAAATTATGAAGTATGTGATTCATAACGTTGCCCATTCTTACGGCCATACCGCGACGTTTATGCCGAAGCCCATCGTCGGCGACAACGGTTCCGGCATGCACGTGCATCAATCGATTTGGAAGGGTGGCAAAAATCTGTTCGCGGGCACCGGCTACGCCGGTCTGTCGGAAACCGCGCTGTATTACATCGGCGGCATTATCAAGCACGCCAAGGCGTTGAACGCGATTACCAATCCGGGCACGAACTCCTACAAGCGCTTGGTGCCGGGCTTTGAAGCGCCGATTAACTTGGCCTATTCCGCCCGGAATCGTTCCGCATCGATCCGTATTCCGTTTGTGCAAAGCGACAAGGCGCGCCGTATTGAAGTGCGTTTCCCCGATCCAACAGCCAATCCTTATCTCGCATTCTCCGCGATGATGATGGCTGGCTTGGACGGAATTCAAAATAAAGTTCACCCCGGCGATCCGATCGACAAGAACCTGTACGACTTGCCGCCGGAAGAAGCCAAGAAGGTCCCGAACGTCTGCTCATCGCTGGATATGGCGTTGGAGCATTTGGACAAAGACCGCGAGTTTCTCACCCGCGGCGGTGTGTTCTCCAACGACATGCTCGATGCCTACATCGATCTGAAGATGGAAGAAGTCACGCGTTTTCGCATGACCACCCACCCAGTGGAATTCGATATGTACTACAGCCTGTAATCGCAGCCCCAAGCGATTGCGTTATACTAAGGCAAGTCTTCGGGCTTGCCTTTTTTAATTGTAAAATAATATGAATTGACATAGACTTAGCGGGTATTCTTTGAGACAAACCTGATGAATCGTGTCCTAGCCATCGCTGTTTTGCTTCTACTCGCCAGTTCGCCGCGAGCAGAAACCATTTATCGCTATCTCGATGATGGCGGCGGCGTAACTTATACGAATATTCCCGCGCAGTTGCCGAAGAAAGGCGTCGAGAAAATCAACGTCTTGATTCCGGCGACGCCCGCGCCCGGCTCACCGGGTGAGGTCAAGCTACCGGGCGCGCCGGTCGTGAAGGTCAAGCCAACAACACCGATCAACTTTCCCAAGGTCGACAGCCAAACCCAGCGCAAGCGCGATCAATCGCGCAAGCAAATTTTGGATGACGAATTAGTATCCGAAGAGCAGTCTCTCGCAGCAGCGCGCAAAGCGCTCGCCGAGGGCGAATCGGTGAAACTTGTCGCGACAGACAAAAATCACCAAAAGTACGTTGAACGTCTGCAAGGGCTGAAAGAAACCGTCTCGTTGCACGTAAAAAATGTCGAAGCCCTGAAAAAAGAAATCGCTGGAATGAAGTAATTGTTCCGCGGCTAATACTGTCATTCTGAGGCCGTAGGCCGAAGAATCTGCTTTTGTTGCGCGGCAGAGAGCAGATTCTTCGCTTCGCTCCGAATGACATTTTGGTTTTTTCAGCGCTTCTTTTCCGTACCAATCACTCTTTCGCGAATCCCCGACACAAGCTTTCTTATCTGGCTCGGTTATTGCTAGGTAGAATAGCATTTGGATGACATTAAATTTCCCGTTCTGATGGCCGCGAGCAGCTTTGGTGGGCTTGAGTTTCTCTCGAGCGCCGTGGTGCTGCTTGATCGCGATCTCAGCATCCTCTACCTGAATCCGACGGCCGAGCAGCTGTTCGAGATTTCTCGTAACCATGTCATGCACATGCCGATTGAGCAGGTGTTATATGGTGCCGAAGCTTTAGCAACTACGGCGCGCCACGCGCTCAACGTCCAATCGGGATATTTAGAACATGAAGTGCATATCGGCGGCGGGCACCATCCGATGCTACAGCTAAGCTGCACCATTACGCCGATTGAATTGGACGCCGCCGCCTTGCTACTCGAGTTTCGACCCTTGAGCCAAACGCTGAAGATCGCGCGCGAAGAGCGTGTCATTCACGATCAACAGTTGAATCGTCAATTGATCCGCAATCTGGCCCACGAAATTCGCAATCCGCTCGGCGGCATCAAAGGTGCCGCGCAATTATTGGAACGCGAACTCGATCGCAAAGAGTTGCACGAATACACGCAAGTCATCGTCAAAGAAAGCGATCGTCTGCAAGCCTTGATGGATCGCTTGGTCGCGCCGCCGCGCCCGTTCGTTCCCGGCGCCGTCAATATCCACGAGGTGTTGGAGCGTGTGCGCAGTTTGATTTTGGCAGAATTTCCCAATGGCATTTATGTCGAGCGCGATTACGATTTGAGTTTGCCGGAATTGACCGGCGATCGTGAGCAGTTGATTCAATCGGTCTTGAATATCACGCGTAACGCCGCGCAAGCGTTGAACGGCGAAGGCACGATACGGCTACGCTCGCGTATCGCGCGCCAAGTCACGATCGCGAAACGGCGCTTTCGGTTGGCGCTCGATATCGAAATTATCGACAACGGCCCCGGTGTTCCGGCCGAATTGAAGGATCGCATTTTTTTCCCCCTGGTGTCCGGCCGCGAAGGCGGCACCGGTCTCGGGCTCATGCTCGCGCAAAATTTTGTGCAGCAACATCGCGGCATGATCGAGTTCGAAAGCGAGCCGGGAGAAACGCGCTTTAACCTGCTATTACCCATTATCAGTAGCGAATATTTAACTCAAGAGCAGCGAAACACACCATGAAACCCGTTTGGATTATTGACGACGATCGTTCTATCCGTTGGGTTTTCGAAAAAGCCCTCACGCGCGAAGGCATTGCCTTCAAATCATTTTCAACCACCAGCGACGCACTTGCTGCATTAGATCGCGATCCGCCGCAAGTCGTGGTCAGCGATATTCGCATGCCCGGTGGTTCCGGCTTGGATTTGCTGAAAGAATTGAAGACTCGTTTCGAGGATCTGCCGGTTATCATCATGACCGCCTATTCCGATCTCGATAGCGCTGTCGCGGCGTTTCAGGGCGGCGCCTACGAGTATCTGCCCAAGCCCTTCGATGTCGACCACGCGATCGATCTGATACGCCGCGCGCTGGACGAAAGCATGCGCGGCGAATCGGAAATCGAATCCGTTGGCGGCGTGCCGGAAATTCTCGGCCGCGCGCCGGCGATGCAAGAGGTCTTCCGCGCCATCGGCCGTTTATCGCAATCACAAACCACGGTGCTGATCACCGGCGAGTCCGGCACGGGCAAAGAGTTGGTCGCGCGCGCGTTGCATCGCCACAGCCTGCGCGCGAACAAAGCATTCATCGCCATCAACACCGCGGCCATACCGAAAGAATTACTGGAATCGGAATTATTCGGTCACGAGCGCGGCGCCTTTACCGGCGCGCAAACCATGCGCCGCGGCCGTTTCGAGCAAGCCGAAGGCGGCACGCTATTCCTCGACGAAATCGGCGACATGCCATCCGATTTGCAAACGCGTTTGTTGCGCGTGCTGGCGGACGGCCAGTTCTATCGCGTCGGCGGCCATCAGCCGATGACGGCAAACGTGCGCATCATTGCGGCCACGCATCAGGACATGGAGCAGCGCGTCAAGCAAGGTTTATTTCGCGAGGATCTCTATCATCGCCTAAATGTTATTCGCCTGCGATTGCCATCTTTGCGCGAGCGGCGCGAAGACATCGCGCTGCTCATCAAACACTTTTTGCAACATAGTGCGCGCACGCTTAACGTCGAGCCGAAGCGCTTGACTGATGAAGCTGTTAAATTTTTGTCGAGCTTGGATTTTCCCGGCAACGTGCGTCAATTGGAAAATATCGCGCACTGGCTCACCGTCATGGCGCCCGGGCAAAGCGTCGACATTAACGACTTGCCGCCGGAAGTGCGCGAAACTAAAGCCGCGCTCGGCGAGGGCGATTGGCGCGAATTACTCGGACGCGAAGTCGGTTATCAACTAGCCCTCGGCAAACACGGCATCATCGACGATTTGATTCGCGATTTCGAGCGCGTGCTCATCACGCGCGCGTTGCAACATACCGGTGGACGGCGCATCGAAGCGGCGACCCTGCTCGGCTGGGGCCGCAATACCTTGACACGAAAAATTCAGGAACTTAAGTTGGACGAAGACGTTTCTGCGTCGACCGAGTCATCGGAAATTCAATAGGCGATGCCTGAAGAGGCGCATGGATATTAGCTCGCAGGCCGCGCCCTGCCAGGAGGCAAGCGGGATAAGCCTCGCGGCGCACCGCCATCAAGAAATTAATTTTGCTAAAAAACAGCTAATCGCCTTCCGACTTTTTATCGAGTCGAATGTCGTCGTTCACGTCATTAAGAAATTTAATACCCATTCCTACCGCGAGCGCTTGAACAGCGCTACTGTTTGGCGTCAGTCGAGCGCTTTGTCCAGAAACATTTGCTTATCTACTTCGGCCCATACTTTCTTGTAAAGCTCGTCAATTCGGCGAGGATAGTAGGCGCCGTCGAAGCGCAATTTCACCTTGGTTTGACGAGCACTTTGCTTAACCATCGATAGCGTCAGCCCGGCGCCCCCTCCGCGTTCCATCATGGCGCTAAAGTCCATATCCATGTCCATGGGCCCTTGCTTGCTCAGCACCGAGGGCGGATAGCCCTTGATTTGTGCATACTGCGCCAGCGCCTCCTGATGCAGCGCTTCCTGCTGATTGGGCGGAAGTTGCGGGATGGTCGCGGTGAGGTAGCCCGAGACCCGTTCCATATTGCTAACTCGGCAGCCGAGGGTGGCAAGTGCCGTGATCATGGAATCGAACACGCGGTCGAAGCCCTTGTCGAAAACCCGGTCGCCGATCGCCAGCGCCATCTTTTCGCGCTGCTCGTGCCAGACCGGCAGATCCGGATTCTTCATCACCTCCTGCGAGAAATTCATCTTGCTGGTCATTGCAGCCATCATGTCATTGCTGGAACCCATCTTTGCGGTCATGGCGGCCATTGGATCCTCGCCACCGCCGGATAACCCCATGCTCCCGCAGCCCGCCATCAATGTCGTTGCGCCTATGCTAAGTATCCATCCACCTATTTTCATGACGATCATCCTTTTTGTTGGGGAAGCTCTGAATAAGTTCGAGTTCTAAATGAGCCAAACATAAAGCCATGACGAAATCGGACTCATTCAGCGCTTCCTTAGAACTGGCTGGCACGAACGGAGTAGTCCTTGACCGTCTTGTCGGCATTGAACTTAACGATAGCCGTAAGTGATCGGAACGAGGATGCCGTCGAGGAGGCGCCTTGACTTTGACCGCCGCCCGCGCTGACACCGGCCTGCACATGGCCGAAGGCTACGCCGAGATTTGCCGCCGCCTGCCAATTCTGGCTCTTGCTGGCAACGTCGGTTTGACTTACCGACCGTTCGTAAACCCAGGTCTCGAGCCCGTCGCCATCCAGCGTGGAAATATTCGGACCGCCGAACAGTTGGATTAGCTCTAGCTGGGTGGTTTTACCCTTAATGACCGCCGCTGTGACCGTGCCAAAGGAGAGCGCACTCGCGCCGCTTTGGTTTGGCGGCGCCGCGACCGACTTGGCAAGCGGTGTCGTCGGCGTAGATGCTGGCTGCCCTGGTGGTGCTGACATACAGGCTGACAGGAGCGCGGTCAGGGTGAGGACAAAGACCTGCACTATGTGTCCAAGCGGAGGGCGCCTGGCATTCCTAGGTCGAGATAATGTTTGATTCATGACATGCTCCGTTGTGAAATTACCCACATCTTGTTCACCGGTATGGCGAAAAGTTAATAATTATTCCGTACCCGATACTCGGTTAGCCGTATCGTCGAAATCAAACGTTGCACCTCATCGGCCTGACCGCGTAGCTCGAGTCTGGCTACTGGCCTAGCCACAAACCCGCATGGATAGTGCCTCTTAGGGCATGCCTTGCCACGACGGGGTGGCCTAGGGCCAGGCAAGCGGCATAAGGCTCGTGGCGCGGCGATGCATATTGCTACTCCCCCTCCAGCTTTTTATCCAACCGAATGTCGTAGGTGACGTCATTAGGAACGGTTGTCTGATAGGCGCGTCGGATGGTGTTGCCGTCGGCGGAGATCA
>JANOLP010000160.1:0-2855 GCA_031419835.1 Pseudomonadota bacterium
CCCAGACGGTTAATCCGTAAAGGACGGAATCAAATGTTTACGTGGCTGAATAAGCAGGGCGTACAAAGCGATGCAGGGTTTTTGGTTCAACGTACGGGACGGTTTACTTGTGAGTACCGCGAAGGAGGCCGCATCGTTGAATTGGAAGTTGAAAGTGGGTTTTTGGGCGACAGGCCTTGCATCAATATCAAACGCGATGTTTTTGCAAGATGGACGGATGCAGGTGTTGAGGCTGAAATCCCTGAAGAGCAACAGGTGAGAATGCTACAAAATTTCCAAGCTGCAATGGAATTTCAAGGCTTGACTGTGGCTGTGTGCGTATTTCAGCGGACGTGACCGGTCATTTCAAAAATATCGTGACCGGTACATTGGGGGAAGCGAAGGTAGATAAATCTTACACTAACCGGTCACGCACCGGTGCGCGAAGCGCGTTGTTTCTGTTTTTGAATCATACTGTTTCCTTCTTGCGAAGCGACTCGCCTTTCAGTTTCAGTTTGTGACTTTGATGCACGATCCGATCGAGAATCGCATCAGCTAATGTCGGATCGGCCAAATACTCATGCCAATGCTCGACCGGGAGTTGGCTGGTAATAATGGTCGAACGGGTTGCCACCCGATCATCGAGGATTTCTAACAGATCAGAGCGCTCCGGTTGAGTCAGCGGATTCACCCCCCAATCGTCCAACAGCAACACATCGGTGCGCGCCAAGGCCGCGAGCTTACGCGTAAAGCTGCCATCGCCATGGGCGATACGCAATTCTTCGAATAAACGTGGCACCCGAACATACAGCACCGAGAAGCCCTGACGACACGCCTGCTGGCCGAACGCACAGGCCAGCCACGTCTTGCCGCAACCGGTCGCCCCGGTAATTAATACGCTGTGCCTATGGCGGATCCAATCGCAGGTCGATAAGCTGGCCATCGCCCGTTTATCCAAGCCGCGGCCGGCGCGATAATCAATATCTTCGACACACGCGCCCGAGACTTTCAGTTTCGCTTGTTTTAATAATCGGTCGACCCGTTTCGTATCGCGATGCGTGAACTCCCGATCCACCAGGAGACCAAAGCGTTCTTCGAACGACAAGCTAGCGGCATTAGCCTGGCTGGCCTGTTCCTCGAAGGCGCGTGCCATGCCATCGAGTTTGAGTTGCGTTAATAATTGCAAAGTGTGGTGGTTCAGCATGAGAATCCTTTCCGGTTAGTGGTAATACTTCGAGCCGCGCACATTGGCGTGCACGGGTAAGGGGAGATCGATTTGTATCGGTGCCGGCAACGGTTGTTGCTCCAAGCCGGCCTTGAGAATCGCCGCGACCGAGCGATACGTCATCGCTCGCAACGCCCGTGCTCGTATACACGCCAATTCCAAGCGCACGGCAGTGTATTGACGTGCCAAGCGCATTAGCCCTAAGCAAGCGCGATAACCCATTTCCGGATGGGGTTTAGATTCGAGCTGGTATTGAGCGACATCGCGAGTAGCCGGACCGATGGACAACGCCCAATTGAGCAACCGTCCCGGCGTCCATTCCAAGTGCGCGCGGTGCGACTTGGGCATGTGCTCGGCTTGCGTGGTATGACGGCCCGGTAAGGCACTTCGCACATGACTGGCGACGCGTGTGCCGCGATGCAAACACTCGATCATACGGGCGGTGATGCGCACCTCGACCAGCTCGCCGACCAATTGGTGCGGCACGCTGTAATAGTGACGTTCGATATCAACGTGGTAGTCAATTGACACCCGGGCTTTCTTCCAGCGCGCTAATTCAAACACGGTTACAGGCAACGGTTTGAGCGCCGGCTGGTCGAGGGTGGCAAAGGCGCTGGCGCGATTACCCGGCAGTTTCTTGAACGGACGTTGGTTGAGTTCGGTCAACAACATCCCAATGGCGGCATTGATCTCGGCCAGGCTAAAACATTGCCGTGCTCGCAGTCGCGCCAGAATCCAGCGCTCCACCACTTGTACACCGACTTCGACTTTAGCTTTATCCTGCGGCCGGTACGGACGTGCCGGAATGACAGCGCAACCATAGTGTGCCGCCCATTCTTGGTAGGCACGACCGAGCGAAGGTTCGTAGCGATCCGGATCAGCAATCAAGGCGCGCGCATTGTCCGGCACCACAATCTCGGGACACCCGCCGAAATACGCCAATGCGCGGCAATGGGCGCCTAGCCAATCGGCGGTGGTCTGGGTCCAGGTGGCTTCGGCATAGGTGTAGTTTGAAGCGCCGAACACGGCGACGAATATTTGGGCACGACGAATTTCGCCGCTGACGGGATCGATCACCGCGAGGGTTTGGCCAGCGTAATCGACAAACAATTTCTCACCGGCGCGGTGAACCTGACGCATGGAACGCTTCAGGGCTTTGGCAAAGATTCGATATTGGACGCAGAAGCTGGTGTAGCGGTAAGGGCGACCAGGACACTGATCACGGTAGTCTTCCCAGAGCAATTGCAGGGTAACGCTTTTGTGCTTGAGGGCTTGATGTATCGAAGCGAAGTCGGGCGCGGTGAAACTCGATTGCCGCGGGGTATCGTTACTCGGTTTGAGCCGCTGCGCTAAATCGGCTTCATCCAGAGTCTGCGCTGTCGTGCCGTCGATGCCGGCGGCTGCGGCGCGTTTGAGATATTTGGCGACCACGCCTTTGGACAGATTCTGGGCGCGGGCGATTTGCTCGAGCGACAGCCCGCAGGCGTAGCGTAACCGTAATACTTCTTTAATCTTGCGCATGGTAATTCTCCGACTGGGCATCCTCGCTCCTCAAATGGAGCGCAGGCTACCAAACATTCGTTCAATTACCTTCGCTAAATCCCTCTAAAACGAATCGCTAACTCAAAGCGATGCGTCGATTTCAAAAATC
>JANOLP010000161.1:0-2537 GCA_031419835.1 Pseudomonadota bacterium
CACGTCGGCTTCGAGCACTTCATCCGACCCTATTCTAGAAAACGTTCCGGATTCGAGCACGCGTAATAACTTCACTTGGAGTTCAAGAGGCATTTCGGTAATTTCATCGAGAAACAATGTGCCGCCATTGGCGCGCTCGAAGTAACCACGATGTTGCCGGCTGGCGCCGGTAAAGCTGCCCTTTTCGTGACCGAACATTTCGCTTTCTATAAGCTGCGGAGAAATCGCGCCGCAGTTGACGGCCAGAATGGGTTGTTTCCGCCGGCGGCTTAACTCATGTATGGTCTGCGCGACCATTTCTTTACCGGTTCCGCTTTCCCCGGTGATCATCACGGTTGCCGCCGTGGGCGCGACGCGCGCGATTTGATCGTAAACTCGTTGCATCACCGGCGAGACACCCAACAGCTTTCCAAAACGCCCCAGGGTGCGTAACTCTCCGCGCAGATTGCTGATCTCGGTTTTTAGATCCGCCGGCCGCGCTACGCGCGAGAGAATGCCGTGAAGCTGCGCTAAATTGATCGGCTTGATCAGATAGTCCGCGGCGCCCAGGCGCAACGCCTCGATGGAGCTTTCCATACTGGCGTGGCCAGTGATTAGGACGATTTCCGTAGTCGAACGCGACTCCACGTCTTGAATCAAGTCCATGCCGCTGCCGTCGGGCAATACCAGGTCCAACAGGACAACATCGGGCCGGCGAATGGCCATCTGCCGCCGCGCTTCTTGCAAGCTATTAGCCATTGAGGTGGTAAACCCCTCATTCGCCACTAACTCAGTAAGGGTCGCTGCTGCATTGACATCGTCGTCTACGATTAGGACATGAGACATTTTGTTTCCACGATAAAAATAGTTGTAATGACAGACGAACTACCGTTTCTTTTGAAGATTTTACAAAATGCTAAGCACATTTTGTACCAATTACAAAATTGCGATGGGAATTTAATCAATCTGGGAGTCCGTATCGGCCTGCTCAGCGGCGGAACAATGAAGTGATCCGCTTGAAGTTACAGCACAAAACTCGGCGCACTGGCCGATCAAATGCGCCGCTTTTCCCGACGAACACGGGAAATAATGTCGCTGGCAAGCTTTTTGCTGCTAATAGCTTGGGAAGCTACTGAGTTACCCCGGACTCGGCGGATAGAGCAACTATTTAATGCTCATGATACCGACTGGTTCTTAACTTTTGCTGATGAAGACGGTAGCTTCCGTCCGCGACTGCGACGAGCTCTCGCTATTAAGGTATGACACTTTGAAACCCTATGCCGTTGCCTTTATTTTTACCACGATGGTTTTTCTCGCCCTCGATTTTGTGTGGCTTGGTTTTGTTGCTAAAGATTTTTACCGAACACAAATCGGGGCGCTGATGCTCGAGAAACCATTGCTCGGTGTAGCGTTCACTTTTTATTTGCTCTACGTCATCGGGATCGTATACTTCGCGGTCATGCCAGCGCTCGAAACTGATTCCTGGGTCCGCGCGATGACGAGTGGCGCGTTGCTTGGACTGATCGCGTACGCAACTTATGATCTGACCAACCTCGCCACGCTGCGCGGTTAGAGCGCGAAACTATCGATGATGAATACTGCTTGGGGAACCTTCGTCACAAGCATCGCGGCGACCGCGGGGTACTTCGGTACACGCAGTTTTCCAGGAATTACCGCGAAAATTTTGTAAGCGCTCGACAAAAGGATATTTGATTATTTTGCCATCGTGCCTACAACCCAATACCGGCGCGGCTCTCCGGGCATGCACTGCCACGAACCAAGCCGGGCGCGGCTCGTGGCGAGGCTTGTTAAACGAATATGAAAAGCGCCTAAATCCCCGCGCGGCATAACGGCCGCGATCGCGATTCAGACGCCGGCGTCGAATCTACTAGGCCACGATGTCAGGCTACCTTCTACCGCCCGCCTGGCCCACGGCGCGGCGCGGCTGCTCGGCTATTTCCGCCTCACGACCTTCCCGGTCACTTTTCTCGTGCGTACGAACAATCCCGCGATACCAGGCGGGTGGAGTTCGAAATTGCAGTCGAACCTTTTGGTTTGATTGCTGAACAATCTCGGTGTTCGACTTACATCGTAGCCTGGGTGGATCCGGTGACCCAGCAAGTTGCCTCACGCTGTGCTAAAACGCTTCTCGAGGTTGACCGAGCCGTGGATCTGATCGCATCCAAAATGCGCTTTGTCATTGACGTTCCAAAATCTTTAGCGGAATTTCGATAGCGTCCCGGAAAAAACGCTCTACCAAGATCAGCGCCATTCAGAGCGTCAGTCGGATGCAAAGTCGGGCAAAGCTAAGGTATATTCGGGAAATCCTCGCGACTCGATATTCCTTTTCTCAAATGAATAATTATTACCATTTTCGATCGCCCAGACCCATTCAGGCTTGAACCGCTATCTAAAGCCATTGTTTTCGCACGTCACGTACGTGCATTAATTTCCCTCCAAAGCGCTTCCCATTCCCGCGGAAGTCGTAAACTGATAAAGTTCAGTCGTCGCGGGGAAAAGCTGCCATAACCTGCGGATTTAATTCGTTTCTCGCGGAT
>JANOLP010000162.1:0-6236 GCA_031419835.1 Pseudomonadota bacterium
CATGGGTGCAACATACATCAATCGCGCTAGAAAAGCAAGCAATTACATGGCTACATATTCGACCAACATTCGCGCTGTATTTCCCTCGTTCTCGCTCTTAATCTCCCGGTGAAAAAGGGTTTCGGACCGGTGGAACTTCAGCTTAAATGCGCATACCATTACAAATGGTAGCCCTAGGCCACCCCGGCATCCCCGCGAAAGCGGGGAATCCATTTGGCATTCATAAGTCAACATGGATTCCCGCCTTCCCGGGAATGACAATTGAAAATGTGATTGGGTATTCAAAAATATCTTCGCCACGACTCAAGTAAGCGTGCGCATATGCTAATCGGCGCGTGGCGCTTTTACTCGCACCCGCGTCTTGCGTTTAATGGGTGGCACACTTGCTTTAGCGAGTTCGATTAGGCCGCGCAGCGCGGTGTTGACAGCCTCTTCGTTGGTGAATGCTTTCGAAACTAAGGGATCGATAACAACCACATTTGATTCTGACGCCATGCGCTGCGCATATTTTCCGCGCACTATCGGACCCAAATCGCTGCGTTTGTATTCGGCTTGCAACCAGTCGTTTGCTTCTGACTTAGCCTTCTTCATAGATTTTCCGTTCTGTTTTGGCCACGTTGTTGGTACTCACGTGTTCGCCTACTTGCGCTCACCGTTGCAATTTGTCATTCCCGCGCAGGCGGGAATCCATGTTGACTTGCGGATGCCAAATGGATTCCCGCCTGCGCGGGAATGACAATTGAACATGTAATTGGGATTTCAAAAATACCTCCGCCATCACAGCGCCTTTTCTGTTTCACCGCCAATTACTAATCGACAAATCCGACTACGATCTACTTTTTCGCCGCGGCACGATGCGCGACAGCGGCCTTACGCATCATCGTCGGATGCAGTAGCCCCAGCTTGGGTATTTGCCCGTGCGGCGCACCGGGCGGTACGGCAAACCACCGTTCCGAGAACGGTAACTCAACCACATTCGATAGGTCGAACTTGGTATCGTGGCTCAGACCTGCCAAAGCAAAAGCCTCACGGTCCGCTCGGGTAATGGCAAACTCACTCGGATGCAATTCGTCCGTACGCTGACTGGTGCCATATGCCACGGCGGCAGCAGGATCACCATCGATCTCACCGACCTTGACGACTAGGGCTGGCCTCGATTTCGGTCCCGGTACTAATTTTTTGTCCTGGGGAAAGTGGCGCCAAACGATATCGCCCGGCCTTGGCGGCAAGAAAATTTTGTGGCCGTCGGCCACCTAGAACAAGCTTTCCGTCGTGCGCATGCGTCCCTGGGGTTCAAGCTGTTTAATTCGAGCCAGTTGCTTGCTCGACAGCGCCGCATCGTCTGCCTCATAGGCGGCTAGTTGCTCGCGAGCCAGTTGCGCAATCGCGAAATGAATGACTTCCGTTTCGGTCATCCCCAATTGCTTAGCCAGGCGCGTAGTCGTGCGCCGCGATACGCCGAAGCGTGTATCGGTGTCACGAAATCGAAACACCATGCCTTGGCGAAGGCGTGGGGCAGAGGCGCGAGCGGGCGTGGATGGCATGTGTTGATTCCTCTAAAACAGATATCCATAGGATATCATATTGGCATCGCTTCGCACGCTCGGCGTTGTCACGAGGTATTACTTGAACATCGGCATGAGCCGTGCGTAGCACGCCGAGTGGCCTGGCGGAGTAGTTCGCCTAGATTGGGCTAACGAAGGCTGCCCAACACAACTATCAGCTAAAGAAGGATGGGCTTTCTTCGTCAGCACGAACATCTACTCGCCTTCCGGCCTGATCATAGTAGGGTAGACAATTCGCGGGCCGCTCAAATAAAAAACGCCGCGACCTAACGACCGCAGCGTTTCTTAGTTTAATGTTTAACCGTTACTTGCCGTTCAGATAGGTTTCCATATCGCTCGTCGGAATCGCGCCCGGTACCACACGACCATCGGCAAAAACCAACGTAGGCGTGCCATTCATTTTATGCTTTTGACCTACGGCCTGAATTTCGTCGAGCGGCGTGTCACAAGATTTTTCCGGCGCAAGCTCGCCACGTAACATGTAATCGTCCCACGCTTTCTGGCGGTTTGGCGCACACCAGATAAACTTCGACTTACGCGCGGCATCGGGATGCAACGATGCAATCGGATACAGGAAGGTATAAATCGTCACGTCCGTTACCTTGGCTAAATCTTTTTCCAAGCGCTTGCAATAAGGACAATCGGGATCGGAAAACACCGCAACCTTGCGCTTGCCATTACCCCTCACCGTTTTAATAGCATAGTCGAGCGGCAACGATTCGAATTTAATCGCCGACAATTTTTGTAGTCGCGCTGCGGTGATATTCGACATCGATTTCGAGTCGACAATATTACCCAGGAAAAAATAATTCACATCTTCGTCGGTATAAAACAAGCGACCACCGGCATAGACTTCATACCAACCAAACGCGGTTTTGGTAACGTCAATGTTGCCGCCTGCGTCAGGAAATTTTTCTGCAATCGCCTTTTTTATCGAGGCAATATCGCTCTGCGCGAAAGACGCCGCAACAAAAAACATCAGCAGCATTGGAACGATACGAATAAATTTCATAGTTTATTTCCTAAAATATTGTCGGATAGCGCTTCGATTACTAATTCACGAAAAAGTTTATAACACAATCAAACATTTTTATTAATCCAACGCAATCACCGCACCCCCCCCTTGACAGCCCGAACGCCCCGCCCTGATACTTGACACAGATTGTTAGTGCAGCGAAAAATCGAATACCTCAACTGAATCGCTGCAACGCAACATCCCATCCTCGGAGGCGGAAATGGTCCTGTTAGCTTGGCTATTGGGTATCGTCATTGCGATTGTCGTGATCGCGATTGTCGTTGTCTTTCTCAATCGTTTCTATCGCAAATCTAGCCGCGACGTCGCCTTGGCGCGAACCGGTTTTGGCGGCCAGAAAATCGTCCTCTCGGGCGGCTGCTTGGCGCTGCCATTTCTGCACAAAGTCGACGAAATCAACATGCGGACCAACCGCATCGAGGTGAAGCGCACCGGCGAAAAATCCCTCATCACCGCCGATCGCATTCGCGTGGACCTAGAGCTCGAGTTTTATGTGCGCGTGCAGCCGACGGTTGACGGTGTGGCGACGGCGGCGCAATCACTCGGCGCCCGCGCGCTGAATCCCGACGGCATCCGCAACTTATTGGAAGGCCGTTTCATCGATGCGATTCAATCGGTCGTCGCGACGGAAACGATGGATGGTTTGCATGAAAAGCGCGGTGAGTTCGTGCGCCGCGTGGCAGATTTGATGCGCGACAATCTGTCGCAGAATGGCGTCCTGCTTGATTCCGTGTCGCTCACGCGGCTCGATCAAGCGCCGTTCGCGGCGCTCGATGAGAATAATGCGTTCAACGCCGTCGGCATGCGCAAGCTTGCGGAAATCATCGCGACCAATAAGAAACAACGCATCGAGATCGAATCGGAAGCAGACATCGCCGTGCGCCAAACCCAATTGGACGCGACCAAGCGCCGTTTAAACCTGGAGCAACAGGAAGAAGAAGCCAACATCAATCAGCGCATGGAAATTGAAAAAGTGAAGGCCATCAGCGATTCCGAAACCGCCAAGGCGCGCGAAGAGGCGATGGTGCTGACGGAGCAAGCGCGCATCGAGCGCGAGCGCGAAACCAAGGCGCGGGAAATATCCAAGCAGCGCGAAATTCGTAAACTGGAAGTCGAAGCGCAACTCAATGCGGAATTGAACAAAGTCGACAGCGCAATTCGCTTAGCCGAAAAGCAAGCGGACGAAGCTAAAGCGCAAGCCAATGCCGAGCTGGCGCGGACCGATTTAGTGCTCGCGCAAGAGCATGTGCAAACCCAACGCGAGCGCGCGATGGCAGAACGCTCGCGCGAAATCGCGATGAAGCGCGTGCAAGAGCAAGGCGAAGTCGCGGCTGCGAATGCGGACAGCGATAGCGCGGTGTTGATTAAGCGCGCACAGGCGGAATCGCAAGCGGTACGCACCAAAGCAGACGCGGATCGAATTCGCTTGCTCGCCGAATCGGAAGGCAAAAAAGCAGTAATCGCGGCAGAAAATTCGCGCAGCGACAGCGTTATGAATATTCAGCTCGAGCGTTATCGCCTCGAGCGCATGCCGGAAATTCTCGCGCAAATCATGAAGCCGGTGGAAAAAATCGACAGCATCAAGATACATCAATTGTCCGGTTTTGGCGGCGCGCCGGGCTCAGCCGGCGCGAGCGGCAGCGACAATCGCCCGCCGGTGAATCAAGTGATGGATAGCATCATGGGCATGGCGTTGCAGTTGCCGGCGCTGAAGAGCATCGGCGAATCGATCGGTTATGACTTTACCTCGGCGCTGCCGAAGCCTAAGAATCCACCGGACCTTGACTCCAAAGATAAGTAAACGCAAATCAATTTGTCATTGCGAGCGAATGCGAAGCAATCTCGTATAAAACGGTGATTGAAAAGCGAGATTGCTTCGCATTCGCTCGCAATGACAGTGCTTTAGGAATTTGCAGCAAGAGGGTGATTGTTGGTTGAGGAGATTGATCGTGGTCAATCAAACATAAATAAGCAGTTATTGAGGAGCAAAACAAATGGCATTTTCAAGACGTGATTTTCTCTCGGCAACCGGCCTTACCGCAGTCGCAGGCGCGATGCCGCAATTCGCATTCGCACAAACCGGTGAAATCAAACTCGGCTCGGTGCTGGATGGCTCGGGCAACTTGGACATTTACGGCAAGCCGATGGTGATGGCGACCACGCTCGCCGTTGAAGAAATCAACGCCGCCGGCGGTTTGCTCGGCCGCAAGGTCAAAGCGATTCAATACGACACGCAATCGGACATTGCGCTCTACACCAAATACGCGCAACAACTCAGCCGCGACGACAAAGTCGATGTGGTGCATGGCGGCATTACCTCAGCCTCACGCGAAGCGATTCGTCAAACGTTCAAGCGCGGTAACACGCTTTATTTCTACAACGTGTTGTACGAAGGCGGTGTCTGCGATCGCAACATCGTTTGCACCGGCACGACACCAGCCCAGGCGGTCGAGCCGATCGTCGATCACTGCATGAAGAAGTGGGGCGACAAGGTTTACATTTTGGCGGCCGACTACAATTATGGCCAGATCACTGCCAAGTGGCTGCAACATTACACCAAACTGCGCAAAGGCACGGTCGCTGCGACGGATTTCTTCCCGCTCGATGTAGCGGACTTCGGTTCGACCATCGCAAAAATTCAGCAAGCGAATCCGAAATGGGTCGTCTCCGCATTGGTCGGCGGCGCGCACATGTCGTTCTATCGCCAATGGGCGGCGTCCGGCATGAACAAAAAGATTCCGCTCGCATCGACCACCTTCGGCGTCGGTAACGAACACCTCGCGCTTTCCGCCGCGGAAGGCGATGGCATCATCATCGCCGGTAATTACAGCCAAGAGGCGGTAACGCCGGCGAATAAGGATTTCCTGGCGAAATGGAACAAGCGTTTCGGCGACACCAAGATCGTTCACGAAATCGCCGTGTCGCAATATCAAGGCATTAAGCTTTGGGCGGAATGCGTGAAGAAAGCCGGATCGCTTGATCGTGAAAAAATGCTGGCTGCAATTGAATCCGGCGTGGCGATTGAAGGCCCAGCGGGAACGGTATCGCTCGATCCGCAAACCCACCACGCGGCGCTGGATATTCATTTAATGGAAGTGAAAAACCAGAAACTGACTATTCTGTCGACGGTGAAAGGACGTGCGCCAGCGGATACGGCGCAGTCCTGCGATCTGAAAAAGAATCCGAACGACAATAAACAGTATGAGGTTAAAGTTTAATAAAGTACCAACATTGTCATTGCGAGCGTACGCGAAGCAATCTCGTTTTTCGGAATTTGAAACGTCGAGATTGCTTCGTCGGAAAATGCCCACCTTTCCATGAACCCGATTTGACCGATGCTTGTTTTAAGACGGCTTGCCCCTCACCCCCACCCCTCCCCAAAGGGGCGAGGGGACTACTCCCTCTCCCGCTCGGCGGGAGAGGGCCGGGGGTGAGGGAGGGCTTAGGTTTAAGACCTTAGCAGTTCATGGTGCTTGGGCAGTATCAGCCCCGCCGATACTGCCCACGGACCATGAACCGCACACATGTCATCCTGAGCAACGCGAAGGATCTGCTTTCACGGCCGTAAAAAAGCAGATCCTTCACTGCGTTCAGGATGACATGTTAAAGGTGACAATTCCGGTAGGGTTCATGGAAAG
>JANOLP010000163.1:0-7704 GCA_031419835.1 Pseudomonadota bacterium
ACGCTCGCGCCATCGCGATAAATGGCGATCACGTTAGATTCTTGCGAAAGTTTTTCGTAGCCGACGAACTGGTTTTTTTCGCCTTTGTATTCGATGCCCGCCGCCATTTTAAATTTGCCTGCGGCGCGCGCTTGATCGCGCTGTTGTGTCATCGCCGCATCGAAGCCTGCTTGATCGACGCCGACGCCGCGTTCGCGTGTGATGTCGGCGGTGAGGTCGAGCGGAAAGCCGTAGGTGTCGTACAGCATGAAGGCTGTTTCGCCGTCCAACACTTTCGCGCCGCCGGCGAGTTTGGATTCGAGAATCTTCATGCCGTGTTCTAGCGTTTCGGCGAAGCGTTCTTCTTCGGCTTTGATAATCTGCGCGACGCGGGCTTCATTGTTGCGCAATTCCGGATAAGCATCGCCCATGACCTGCGCGAGCGGCGCAACCAATTTATAGAAGAACAATTTCTTCTGATCGAGTTTGTAGCCGTGGCGCATGGCGCGGCGCGCGATACGGCGTAACACGTAGCCACGGCCTTCGTTGCTCGGGATCACGCCGTCGACGATCAAAAAACTCACGGCGCGAATATGATCCGCAATCACGTTTAGAGAATTATTTTTGAGGTCCGTCGTGCCGGTTTCTTTAGCGGCCGCTTGGATCAAAACCTGAAACAGATCGATTTCGTAATTACTGTGTACGTGCTGCAACACCGCCGAGATGCGTTCCAGTCCCATGCCGGTATCGACGCTGGGCTTGGGCAACGGATGCAACGTGCCTTTGTCATCGCGGTTAAATTGCATGAACACGAGATTCCAAATCTCGATGTAGCGATCGCCGTCCGCATCGGCGCTGCCGGGCGGGCCGCCGGAAATATGCGCACCGTGGTCGAAGAAAATTTCCGTGCAGGGACCACATGGGCCGGTGTCACCCATCTGCCAAAAGTTATCACTCTCGTAGGGTTTGCCGCCGGGCTTGTCGCCCATGCGCACGATGCGCTCGATCGGCACGCCGATGTCGTTGGCCCAATGGTTATAGGCTTCGTCGTCGGTGTGATAGACCGTGACCCAAAGTTTTTCTTTGGGCAAACCGTATTCGACGGTAATCAATTCCCACGCGAAGCGAATCGCGTCCTTTTTGAAATAATCGCCGAAACTGAAATTGCCGAGCATCTCGAAAAACGTGTGATGGCGGGCGGTGTAGCCGACATTTTCCAGATCGTTGTGCTTGCCGCCGGCGCGCACGCAGCGCTGCGACGTGGTCGCGCGGTTGTAAGCGCGTTTGTCCTGGCCGAGGAACACATCTTTGAATTGCACCATGCCGGCGTTGGTGAATAGCAGCGTAGGGTCATTGCCCGGAACCAGCGGGCTGGAAGCGACAATTTGGTGGCCGTTACGGGCAAAATAATCGAGAAAACGTTGGCGGATTTCGGAGCTGGTCATGAATCATTGGTTGATTTGGATTTTGCACTATTCTCGCATCATTCTGTCCTGAACGGGAGCCGTGCGATTTTGCGATGAACAAATCCGTTCAAGAAGAGTCTGACTTTTATCCGGCCGCTCCGGCCATTGCGTTTGATTGAGTAGCGCAGTAATATTTATCATTAACCTTTGAGTATTTCGTCATGAAGACGTTTGATTTTTTGATTAAGGCAGTTGGTTTGACACTGATTAGTGTTGGACTGTCGGTCAGCGCGGCGGAATCGGCCGACAACAAAGAACCCGAAAAACCGTTGAATTCGGAGAAATTGGTCGCAAATCAGCCTGCCGCTACACCCGCGGCGAGTATCGACCCGGCTGCGGAAAAGCCAATGACCATTAACTTCAGCGATTTCGTCAAAGATGGCGCCGGATGCGGCGTCCCCAATTTAGACACATCCGGTCAATAGTACGAGGCCGCTGTTGTTGTCGGTCAAGGGCCTCGAATGTTCGAGGCCTTTTCGTTTTTTGTGCCGATAAAGTTGACAGTCCACGCCATAAAAAATTTAACTTATTGAATCATATGTAATTATATTTTTCTTCGAACAAAGTAAATAATGAATAATTTCTTGATTGTTCATTATTCATCGGTGTACACTGCTTTCCATGGCGCTTAGTGAACCCGATTCCACCGTTGAAAGTATTTCCGAAACCATCTTGACTGCGGCGTTGCGCCGTTTTGAGCAGTACGGTTACGGAAAAACCACCATGGCGGAAATCGCTGCGGATTGCGACATGTCAGCCGCCAATATTTATCGCTACTTCGAAAACAAGCTCGAGATCGGCGCGCAACTGGCGCGGCGCTGCTTGGCGCAAGAGTGCAGCGCCTTGACTGAGGTGATCGGAACGCCCGAATCGGCAGCGGTTCGACTCGAAGCATTTTTGCTCGGCAATTTGCGCTACACCTATGAGCGCTGGTCGGAGCAACCGCGTATTAATGAGTTGGTCGAAGCGATTGCGCGCGAGCGAACCGATGTGGTTCAAGAGCACCTAAGAATCAAACAAGAACTCGTGACCAAATTGGTTGAGGATGGCAACCGCAACGGCGAGTTTTCCGTCGCCGATCCGAAGCGTGCCGCCGAAGCGATACTCGTTGCCAGCACCGTCTTCGAAGTGCCACTTTTTATGCACATGCACAGTTACGAGAAATTTGAGTCGATGGCGAAAAACGTGGCCGACCTCATTTTGCGTGGACTGAATGCGCGGCCGTCGCCATGACGCGCCGTGCAAATCAATCATCTTTTGCTGTAGGAGAACAATGTGCGTAGTTACGTCGAATTCATTTTGAAGTTCCGTTGGGCGGTCATCGCATTGGTGTTGCTGATAACCGCGTTCCTGGTGATGCAAGCAAAAAACCTAAAAATCATTATCGATCCGGACGCGGTGTTGCCGCAGTCCCATCCCTATGTGATCGGAACGAATAAGGTCGAGAAGGTATTCGGCTCGAAATTTATCGCCGTCGTCGGCATCACACCGAAGTCGGGCGATATCTTCCAGCCCAACGTGCTGCAAAAGATTCAGGATTTCACCCGCGAAGTGCGCGATAAACCCGGCGTCGTTAAAGAAAATTTGTTGTCGCTCGCCGCGAACAAAGCGAAGGACATTCGCGGTAACGACGAGGGCATGGAGGTTCGCCCGCTGATGGCCAAGGTGCCGCAAACCCCGGCGCAAATGGCGGAGCTGAAGGCGGCAATCTTGCGCAATCCGGCGTACATCAATTCGATTGTGTCGAAAGATTTTAAATCGGCGGCAATCATAGTCGATATGGATAAAGGGCCGACGGGATTTCGCGGCATGCTCGATACCATTACGCCGATCGCCGACAAGATGCGCGACGATTCGGTCGAAGTGAACATCAGCGGATTGCCGTCTTTTCTGGCGCGAATCGAAATTTTTTCCGAGCGCGTAGCGATATTTTTCCCGATCGCGATTTTGTTGGTTGGCCTGATTCTGTTTGAAGCATTCCGGACGTTCCAAGGATTGTTCCTACCTTTGCTGACGGCGATTCTGGCGACCATTTGGGGCGTCGGCATCATGGGCCTGTCGGGCATTCCGATGGACGTGTTTAATTCCAGTACGCCGATTTTGATTCTCGCCGTTGCGGCCGGCCATGCGGTGCAATTGTTAAAACGCTATTACGAGGAATATCACCACATGCGCGACACCACGTCACTGACGCCGAAGGAGGCGAATCACGCCGCGGTAATTTCTTCCGTCACCAAAGTGGGCCCGGTGATGTTAACGGCGGGCGGCATCGCCGCGCTCGGATTCTTCTCGCTGATCGTGTTTGAAATTGTATCGGTGCGTACCTTCGGCTTGTTTACCGGCATCGGCATTTTAAGTGCGTTAGCAATCGAAATGACCTTCATGCCGGCGTTGCGCTCGCTGCTGCCGGCGCCCGGTAAATTGGAGCAAAAAGGTTACGAGAAAAATCGTTTCTGGGACGCAATTACCGGAACGATTGCCGATTGGGTGACCGGCCCGAATCGTCGCTATCTGTTTATCGTTACCGCGGTTTTAATGGCAATCGCCGCAGTCGGCATGACGCGCGTGTTGGTGGATAGCGCGACCAAGAGTTTCTTCGCCGACGATTTCGACTTTAAGAAAGACGATAAAATTCTGAACGAGCGTCTCGGCGGCACCAATACGCTGAATCTTTTGATCGAGGGCAACGACCCCGATTCGATCAAAGACCCGCGCGTGCTGAAAGTGATGGAGGAAACGCAGCGCTTTGCCGAATCGCAACCGAACGTCGGCAAGACGCTGTCGATAGCCGATTTCATTAAGCGCATGAACCAGGCGATGAACGGCGACGATCCCAAGTTCTACGCGATTCCCGACAGCCAGGATTTGATCTCGCAGTATCTATTGCTCTATTCGATGTCGGGCGAGCCGGGCGATTTTGATTCGTATGTCGATTACGATTACAAGATCGCGAACCTGACCGTATTCCTCAAAACCGACAGCAGCGCCTACGTTCAGGAGTTGATCGGGAAACTGAAAGCCTTCACCAAAGAACGGCTGCCGGCCAACATCAGCGTCGGCATCGGCGGCAGCGTGCCGGCCGGTGCCGGCTTGACGGAAGTGATGGTGCGCGATAAAGCGCTCAACATCATCCAAATCGCGGCGGTGGTATTCGTCGTCTCGTCCCTGGTGTTTCGTTCATTGATCGGCGGTTTGCTGGTGTTGACGCCGCTGCTGTTGGCGGTATTGGCGAACTTTGGCGTGATGGGTTGGACCGGCATGCGCTTGAATATTCCCAATGCCCTATCGTCCGCGATGGCCGTGGGCATCGGTGCCGACTACGCGATTTATTTGGTGTATCGATTGCGCGAGGAAATTCAACAAGGCGTCGACGAGATCACCGCAGTGCGCCACGTGCTCGCGACGGCCGGCAAGGCGTGCTTGTTTGTCGCGTCGGCGGTCGCGGTCGGCTACGGTGTGCTGTGGTTCTCGCCGGGTTTTTACATTCACAGTTGGCTCGCGACGTTGATCGCCTGCTCGATGCTTGTCAGCGTATTTGCCGCGATGACGTTAATCCCCGCGTTGGTATTGGTTTTTCGACCCAAGTTTATTTTTAACGGAGCCAGCATGAAACTTAAACCCGCCACTGCCGTCGCCGCACTGGTCGCTTTTAGCCTTGGAACATTCCTGTTACCGAACGATAGCCACGCTGCCGATCCCACAGCGCATGAAATCGCGGAAAAGAATTTCATGGTATCGAAAGTATTGGATTCCACTTCCGATGCGACCTTTACGCTGACCAATAAAAACGGCCAAGAGCGCGTGCGCAAAACCTTCGGCACGTCGAAACTGCAAGCCAACGGCATCGACAACATGCGCATGACGCGCTTCCTGACGCCGTCCGATGTCAAAGGAACGGTATCGCTACTGGTCGAAAATTCCGCCAAAGATGACGATATCTGGATTTATTTGCCGGCGCTGAAGAAAGTCCGCCGCTTGGTCTCGAGCAATAAAAAAGACAGCTTTGTCGGAACGGATTTTTCCTACGGCGACGTGATCGGCCACAAGCCGGCGGAATGGAATCACAAAATTCTCAAAGACGATAGTTGCGACGGCAAGCCGTGCTGGCAAGTCGAATCCGTGCCGAAAAACGACGACGTAAAAAATAACAGCGGTTATGGCAAACGCGTTGCGTGGATATTGAAAGAGAATTTTGTTGCGGTTAAAACCGAGCTATTCGATGAATCGAATCAACCGAAGATTGTCGGCAAATTTTCCGATATTCAATTGGTCGACAAGGAACGCGGCAAGTGGCAACCGATGCGCCTGGAAGCGGAGAATAAGCAAACGGGCCACAAGACGGTGATTCAGTTTCAAAACTTCAAAGCGAATCAAAATGTGAAAGATGAATTCTTTACGACACGTTATATGGAACGCGATTCGTAACAAACGACCGGCACGCCACGACGCCCGTCCAGCGTGCCGTTCAGGCAATACTAAGCCACGAGCCGCATCCCGCTTGGCTCCTGGCTCGATGCATTACGGTATTAACAAACCAACGCGATGATCCCCGGCATTGTTTTTTTGCGCGAATCGGCGTGGGCTTATCCGATTTTAGAAATCATCCACATCATCGGCATCGCGTTGCTGCTCGGCAATCTCATTGCGTTTGAGGCGCGCGTGCTCGGTGCCGGCAAAACCCTCGACCTCACCGCATTGGCGCGATTGGCGTTGCCGCTATCTGTGCTTGGATTTTTGCTCGCAGCGATGTCCGGCTTGACGATGTTCGCGACGCAAGCGCTGGAACTCCTCGGTAATCCGGCATTCAAATGGAAGATGCTGCTACTCGCCATCGCCGGCGGCAACACCGCTTGGTTTCACGCGCGCGGCTCACTCAAACTCAACGATACGATCGCGCGGGTGCAAGTCATCGCGTCGGTTTTTGTTTGGATCGCGGTGTTGAGTTGCGGACGGCTTATAGCGTATGTTTAACTTTTGTGGTCGCATCGCATTGAACACCGCCTTCCCTCATCCCCGCCCTTCTCCCAGAGGGCGAAGGGAACAAATCCCCTCTCCCGCTTCGCGGGGAGGGCTAGGGTGAGGGGCCAGCGCAACCAAGAATGATTCGCGGAAAAAATGTAGAGTGTAATTGCCTCAAACCAGGAGACCACCATGAACCGCCGAAATTTCCTAATTGCCAGCGGCCTAGCCGCATTCGCGCAACAAGCCAATGCCCACCACGGCTGGAGTTCCTTCGATCAAAGCCAACCCATTTATCTGCAAGGTATTGTCGAAGAAGTCGAATGGGCGAATCCCCACGTGGAAATCGATATCCTAATTCCACCAAATCTCAAACTTCCAGCCGATCTTGCGAGCCGAATCGTCCCCGCACAACAAGCCGCGATCGACGCGGCCGCGTTGTTCGCGAAAACCAAACTCCCAACTCGCCAAGACCGCAAATGGGAAATCGAACTCGCGCCGCTCACGCGCATTCAGGCGTGGAACATCGAGCCGCTCAAAAAAGGCGAATCGATCGAAGTTGTCGGCTTCACCTTTCCGAAGCAAGAAGGCGAAGCGATTATGCGCGCGGAGTTTTTGTTTCGCGGCGGGAAGGCTTATGGGTTGCGAACATCGCCGGTTTGAGTTTGATAACGCATGCTGCCACGAGCCTTATTGCGCTTGCCCCTTGGCAAGGCATGCCCTGACAGCCACTATCCAGGAGCTGGCCTAAGGCCATGCGGGCTCTAGGGTAATGCCTACGTAACCGTTCGCGCTTCTTGCTCTTGTTGCAGTGTCCACATGCGCGCGTAAGTGCCATTTAATGCAAGCAACTCGCGGTGGGATCCGCGCTCGATGATCTTGCCGTGATCCATCACTAAAATTTGAACGGCGTCGACAATGGTCGAGAGCCGATGGGCGATGACTAACGTCGTGTGATCGCGCGAAACTTCGCGTAATTCGGCTTGAATAATTTTTTCAGTCTTCGAATCTAAAGCGGATGTCGCTTCATCGAACACCAAGATGCTGGGATTTTTCAGAACCGTGCGCGCGATAGCAACACGCTGTTTTTCGCCGCCGGATAACTTCAATCCGCGCTCGCCGACCATGCTGTCGTATTTATCAGGTAGGGTCTCAATGAAATCGTGGATGTGCGCGTGCTTCGCCGCTTGAATAATTTCTTCCCGGGTGGCGTCGGGTTTGCCGTAGGCGATGTTGTAGTAAATGGTGTCGTTGAACAACACCGTGTCTTGCGGGACGATGCCGATCGCGCTGCGCAAGC
>JANOLP010000164.1:0-18948 GCA_031419835.1 Pseudomonadota bacterium
GCATTTCTGCGATGCTCACTCAAAGTCAATCCGGAGATTAACTTCTATATAAGCACTTAGTTCTTAGTTCAATTACTTGAATCCAAACCAAGCGCCCACACTTATCGGCTGTATATTTTTAAAGAACAATAGACTACCCAAATCCAGCGATACTTTTTTCGAATTTGGTTGCGGAGGTAGGATTTGAACCTACGACCTTCGGGTTATGAGCCCGACGAGCTACCAGGCTGCTCCACCCCGCGTCTGATCAAGCAAGACCGCAACTATAACAAAGATTTCAATTTCATGTCAAACAATCTCGGTTACTTTTTACTTCACGGCCTTGCCATCTTTTCGCGTGCTCTCGTTTAGAAAACTTCGATCGAGAGCGGTAGAACTCAAGCAAGAGGCCGGATTATACACACGTATTTTGAATAGGCAAGCGCATGATTAGAAATAGTTCAACGTGCGTTATACTTTTCATCCAATCGCAACTACAAAAATTCTGGAGAACGCCATGCACGGCCTGATGATGAACATGCCTCTTTTGATTTCTTCGCTGATTCGGCACGCGTCCGACCATCACGGCGATACAGAAATCGTATCGCGCCTGACGGAGGGCGGCATTCATCGCTACACGTATGCCGACGCTCACAAGCGCTCGCGGCAATTAGCCAACGCATTGATCAAGCTCGGCATCAAAGCGAGTGATCGTGTCGGTACACTCGCATGGAACGGCTTTCGCCATTTCGAAACCTACTTCGCAGCATCGGGAATGGGTGCGGTGTTACACACGATCAATCCGCGCTTGTTCCCCGAACAAATTGCGTACATCGTTAACCACGCGGACGATCAATATGTTTTCTTTGACATCACATTCGCACCGTTAGTCGACGGTATTGCGCCCCATTGTAAGAACGTTAAAGGTTGGGTCGCAATGACCGACCGCGCGCACATGCCGACTATGAAAACCTCTGGCGTGTTGTGCTACGAAGAATTGGTCAGCGCCGCATCGGATGATTTCGAATGGCCGATTCTCGACGAAAACACCGCTTCGTCGCTCTGCTATACATCGGGAACTACCGGCAATCCAAAAGGCGTTCTTTACAGCCACCGCACGACGATTTTGCATTCCTACGCGATCGCAATGCCTGACGTAATGAGCCTCTCCGCTCGCGATGTCATTCTTCCCGTGGTACCGATGTTCCACGTCAATGCGTGGGGCACGCCCTACGCCTGCGCCATGGTCGGCGCGAAAATCGTGTTCCCCGGTGCGGGGCTCGACGGCGCAAGTCTGTACGAATTGTTCGAGAACGAAGGCGTTACGATGTCGGCGGGCGTGCCGACGGTGTGGCTCGGATTGCTGAACTATGTCAAACAAAACAACCTTAAATTCACCACGATGAATCGCACGGTAATCGGCGGTTCGGCCTGCCCACCGGCGATGATCAAAACCTTTCAAGACGACTACGGTGTGCGCGTCCTTCACGCTTGGGGCATGACCGAGCTAAGCCCACTCGGAACGCTCAACACGTTCAAAGAAAAACATTTCAAAATGAGTGAAGAAGAGCGCTTCGCCATTCAACAAAAACAAGGGCGCGTGATTTTTGGCGTCGAGATGAAAATCGTCGGCGGCGACGGCAAAGCGCTCCCACACGATGGCAAAGCCTTCGGCGATTTGCTGGTACGCGGACCATGGATCGTCGGCGAGTATTTCAAAAGCGAAGGCGGCAATCCCCTCACGCCAGATGGTTGGTTTCCGACTGGCGACGTCGCAACGATCGATGCCGACGGTTACATGCAAATTACTGATCGCTCCAAAGACGTCATCAAATCCGGTGGCGAATGGATTAGCTCGATCGACCTGGAAAATCTCGCCGTCGCCCATCCCGATGTCGCCGAGGCCGCCGTCATTGGAATCTTCCATCCAAAATGGGACGAACGCCCGCTGCTAGTCGTGGTAAAAAAACCCGGCGCCGCCGTCACGAAAGAAGAGTTGCTGAAATTTTTCGACGGCAAGATCGCCAAATGGTGGATGCCCGATGACGTTGCCTTCGTCGATCAGTTGCCGCACACCGCTACCGGCAAGCTCCTGAAAACAAAACTGCGCGAAGATTTCAAAGACTATCGACTGCCCACCGCGTAAGCGAAAACCGGCGCTTGATATAATGAGTCATTAGTCACCGCCGTTAAGAATCGCCCATGTCTATCACGCCCAAGACGCCGGAACAAATCGAAAAAATGCGCGTCGCCGGGCGCCTCGCAGCCGAGGTGCTCGATTACATCACGCCGTTCGTGAAACCGGGCATGTCGACGGGTGAGTTGGATCGCCTTTGCCACGACTACATAGTAAACGTGCAGCAGACCATCCCCGCGCCGCTCAACTACGCGCCGCCTGGCCACAATCCTTATCCAAAGTCGATTTGTACATCAGTAAATCATCAGGTTTGCCACGGCGTACCGGGTGATAAAATTTTAAAGAACGGCGATATCGTTAACATCGATATCACGGTCATCAAAGATAAATATCATGGCGATACCAGCCGCATGTTCTTTGTCGGCGAACCGTCCATTGCCGCAAAACGCCTGACCGGCATCACTTACGATTGCATGTGGCGCGGCATCAAAGCTGTTAAACCCGGCGCGAGCTTGGGCGATATCGGCCATGCCATTCAAAGCCACGCCGAACGCAACGGCTTTAGCGTCGTGCGTGAATTCTGCGGCCACGGCATCGGCGACAAATTCCACGAAGATCCGCAAATCCTGCATTACGGCAAACCGGGAACGGGTATGAAGCTAGTCCCGGGAATGACCTTCACCGTCGAACCAATGATCAACGCCGGACGACGCGAAATTCGCCAGATGGCCGATGGCTGGACCATCGTCACCGCCGATCATAGTCTGTCGGCGCAATGGGAACACACAGTATTGGTGACAGAAACGGGATTCGAAGTATTGACCACCTCAAGCGGCACACCCGCGATGCCCGCGTAACAAAACGCCATGTCGCAACCCTCCGCAGCCGCATTAACCGTAACTCAGCGCCTGCCGATAGCCTGGCGCGAACAACTCAAGACCGAACGTGTCGCTCTGAAAAATGCGTTTCGCGCCAGCGGTGATGTCCGCGCGCTGTTGACAGGCCATTGCCGTCTTGTCGATCAAGTCTTGCAATCCATTTGGCAGGCGACCGGCCTCGCCCCAGACTTCGCGTTGATCGCTGTCGGCGGCTATGGCCGCGGCGAACTATTTCCGTTTTCCGATATCGATTTATTGATCCTTTCCGGACATCAACTGCAAGCACCGGAAACCATCGAACAGCTTGTCGGCACGTTATGGGATGTGGGCCTTGAAGTCGGTCACAGCGTGCGCACCGTCGAAGAGTGCGTTGCCGAAAGCGCCGCCGATATCACCGTGCAAACCACTCTGCGAGAAGCGCGCCTATTGGCGGGCAGTTCGGCGACGTTTCGTGTGTTGAACACGCGGCTCGCGGCGATTCACAGCACGCAAACTTTTTACACCGCGAAACAAGACGAACAACGCAAACGTCATCTGCGCTTCAACGAAACCAGCTACAGCCTCGAGCCGAATCTTAAAGAAAGTCCCGGCGGACTGCGAGATTTGCAAAACATTTTGTGGCTCGCGAATTCCGCGCAACAAGGCGAAAACTGGAATGCCTTGGCCGATGCCGATCTCATCACTCGCCACGAAGCGCGCCAGATCAGGCGTCACGAAAGCGTACTCAAAGAAATACGCGTGCGACTACATCATCTGGCAAATCGCCGCGAAGATCGCTTGCTGTTCGACTATCAAGCCGCGCTCGCGGAAGAAATGGGCTTGCAAGCCAAGGGCCACAAACGCGCCAGCGAAATGTTGATGCAGCGTTACTATCAAACCACGAAAGCGGTTAGTTTTCTTAACACGATTTTGTTGCACAATATTTCCGGCCGAATATTTCCGCTCGCGCCATTGGTCGATCTTCCCGAGAGTCCCGATTTTCAAGTGCGCGGAGACGTCTTGCGCTTGCGCGACGAAACGCTTTATCAAAGCAAACCCGAAACCATCTTCGAAACCTTTCGCGTATTGCAGCGCCATCCCGAATTAACCGGCCTAAGCCCGACCACGTTGCGTGCGCTATGGCGGGCCAGGGACCGCATGGATGCTGGGTTTCGGGACGATACGCGGCATCGCGCGCAGTTCATTGATATTCTCCGTGCGCCGCTACGCGTAACTTATGTTCTGCGCCGCATGAATGAATATGGAATTCTCGGCAGCTACATCCCTGCCTTCGGGCGCATCGTCGGACAAATGCAGCACGATCTGTTTCACGTCTATACCGTCGACGAACATATCTTAAAAGTTCTGCGCAACGTACGTCGATTCGCCGTGCCAATGTTCACGCACGAGTTCCCTTTTTGCAGCAAATTAATCGCGGAATTCGAACGGCCCGAAACGTTGTATCTCGCCGCGCTTTTTCACGACATCGCCAAAGGCCGCGGCGGCGATCACTCCACGCTCGGCGCGGTCGATGCGCGGCGCTTCTGCAAAGCCCATGGCTTAAGCGAGGAAGATTGCGATCTCGTCGTATGGTTAGTGGAAAGCCATCTGGTCATGTCGGCCACCGCACAAAAACAAGACTTAAGTGATCCTGAAATCATCGAACAATTCGCGCGCCGTGCCGGCACCTTGCGTCGCTTAACCGCGTTGTATTTGCTCACCGTCGCCGACGTGCGCGGCACCAGCCCAAAAGTGTGGAACGCTTGGAAAGGCAAACTTCTCGAAGACTTGTATCGCCTCAGCAAACGCTTTTTGCAAGGCGCTCAAAATAATCCAGAAACAGAAATCGAACTCAAGCGCGATGAAGCGAAGCGCATCATTCGCCAATACGCATTACCGGAAGAACAACTCCTCGCGCTGTGGAATAACTTCGACGCATCTTATTTTCGACGCCACGACGCACAAGAAATCGCTTGGCACGCACGCTGCATCGGCCGCCGCATAGAATCGAGCGCGCCGATTATCAAAACGCGCTTGAGCTCACTTGGCGAAGGCGTACAAGTGATGATTTACACGCCCGATCGCGAAGCGCTGTTTGCGCGCATCAGCGGATTTTTCGGGCAGATCAGCTACAACATTATCGAAGCTAAAATTTATACGACCCTGCGCGGCTACGTGCTCGATAGTTTCTACGTACTGGATAGCACGAAAAAAGACAGCCACTACCGCGATATTCTGAGCTATATCGAACATGAATTACGCGCCACACTCGCGAACAATAGGAAGCTCAATGCGCCGGGCCGTTCGCGCGTTTCGCGCCAGATCAAACACTTCCCCATCGCGTCGGAAGTGGCGCTGCGACTTGATGAGCGGGCCGGTTACCACACATTATCGATCGTCACCAGCGATCGCCCCGGATTGCTTTATGGCATCGCCTACGTCTTTGTGACTTACGGCATTCAACTGCATACGGCAAAAATCAACACGCTCGGCGAACGCGCCGAAGATATCTTCATGATCTCCGGTGAAACGCTCACCGATCCAGTTCGATGCAGCGCATTTTTGCGCGACATCACCGATCAGCTCTAACTCAATAGATTGGAGAATTAGCCTTGGATGTAATCGATTTACGCTCCGACACGGTCACCCATCCAACGCCCGCCATGCGCGCCGCAATGGCAAGTGCAATTGTTGGTGATGACGTCTTCGGCGATGACCCGACCGTCAACGCCCTACAAGATTACGCTGCTGAACTGCTTGGCAAAGAAGCTGCGTTATTTGTCACCAGCGGCACGCAAGGCAATGTCATCGCTTGCCTCACCCATTGCCAACGCGGCGAAGAATTAATCGTCGGCAAAGAAGGCCACATCTTCCGCTGGGAAGTCGGCGCCGCATCGGCACTCGGCGGCATCGCCATGCACCAGGTCGCGATGCAGCCCAATGGCGAAATGAAATTGGAAGACATCGAAGCCTCGATTCGCAACACAGCCGATGTGCATCACCCCATCACGAAATTGATCTGCCTAGAAAATACCCAGGGCGGAATGGGCGGCGTGCCGCTCGCACCCGCTTACGTCGATCGCGTCGCAACGTTTGCTCATTCGCGCGGATTGCAACTGCACATCGATGGCGCGAGGCTTTTCAACGCTGCCGCCGCGCTCAACGTTGAGCCCATCGAGTTAGTTCGCAATGCGGACTCCGTGCAAATATGCTTGAGTAAAGGCTTGTGCGCGCCGGCCGGATCGTTGCTGCTAGGCACGAAAGAATTCATCGACCGCGCCCGGCGCGTGAGAAAAATGCTCGGCGGGGGAATGCGTCAAGCGGGCATCATCGCCGCCGCCGGCCTGATCGCGCTGCGCGATATGCGAGCCCGATTGAAAGACGATCATGTCCGCGCGGAGTCGCTAGCGCGCGGTCTCTCGGACATCCCCGGCGTGACCGTCCATCCAGTTCATCAGCGCACCAACATGGTTTATTTTTCCATTCCGGAAAGCGTCAACACCGCGAACTTCATCGGCGCGCTTAAAGAAAAAAATATTCTAGTCATCGGCGGCCCACGCTTTCGCGCCGTCACGCATTATTGGATTGATGACGAAAAGATTTCTCGGGTCGTTGATGCCATTCGCAGCGCAACGAAACATTGAGATAGGTACCTGGAGAGGCAATCGTGGTGCGGCTCTCAGGCCATTGCCCTCAAGCGTACAAGGTACGAGATAAAAAAACCGCGCGGCAGGAAACAAAAACCAATCTCTGAAAGTAGGATTATCGCAAATGTATGAATTTGCAACCCGCAAGATAAGATGGCTTTACTGCCTCACACTGGTTATAGGCATATCCCCGGTACCACTTAGCCGCATTGGGTGATTTTTTGAAGCGGTCTTAGCACACGCAAACTTAGCGATCATCGTTGCGCTCTTACCCTTCGACATTGGGGTTTACCGAATTGTTACCGTAGTGAAGATGGAATGTGCCTTGGGCGCATTTATTCCCGGTCCGTCGATTCGAATGCTTCGAAACATTGGCATTGGCGGCATGACAATCGTCCCCCTGGGCGCGGCTTTACTCATTGTCACCGCGCTTATTGGACTCAAGGTAGATGGCCGAGAGGCGATGGGAGGTCTTACTCTTATAGGGATTTACTACTTGCAGTATCTGCCCGGTATCGCAATCCCTTCAATCTTGCTATTTGAGTTGAGCCGACTGCTGGGATTTGAAAGCAAATGGGAGGCGCGCCTTAATCGCTCAGTTGCCGACAAATCCGTTCCACGCGAGGCGGCGGGGAAATAGACAACCGCAACACAATTATTTGGCTTAAGCACCAAACAATATTTACGTCACCTCCTAAATTAGCGCATGAATGCGGGCGTTTCATTTTTCATTGACCTACGAGCTAACAACTATTAGGGCGTGGCTTTCCCGGCACACCGAGCCACGAGGCAATATCTATCAGCCTCAAGGGAGGTAGGTTGGCGGTGAGGAACGAACCCCAACATAACTGGAAAAATATTGCGGTCAGTGCGAGATTCAAAATCACGAGTTGGGGTTCGCTTCGCTCACCCACAACCTACCCCAAGCTAGATCGGTTTTTTCTCGTTGAGATTCAACCATCCCTTAATCACCCGATAAAGCACCCAAATGCCATCGGCGATAATCATCGGCCAGCCAATTAAGAGACCGATAATCGTGAAGCAAAGAATCACGCCAATGACGAGCCAGAGCAGCGCCCACCAAAACGTGCGGATCTGCCAATTGAAATGGGATTCGAGCCAGGAACCTTTTACGTCTTCTAGCTTCACGTAATTCAGTATCACGCCGACCACAGGCGGAAACCATACGAACAACAGCCCCAGCGCGAGCAGGCCATAGACTAAATGCGTAATGCGCAATAATGCGGGCCAATCTTTTTCGGCGGATATGGGGTTTTGCTCAGTCATGGCTCACCTTGATGTTAATCGTCGTCGGGAACATCTTGCCCTGGAAATAGCGTGTCGACAAATCCAAATTTACTAAAATCTTCGATGCGCATCGGATAAAGTTTTCCGATTAGATGATCGCATTCATGTTGCACCACACGCGCATGAAAATCACTCACCGTACGATCGATCGGCTGGCCCTTTTCATCAAAGCCGCGATAGCGCAATTGTTTGTAACGCGGCACCACGCCACGCATGCCGGGCACGGATAGACAACCTTCCCAGTCGTCTTCCATTTCGTCGCCGATGAATTCGAGCTTGGGATTAATCAATACCGTAAACGGAACTGCCTCGGCGTCAGGGTAACGCGCATTGCGCTCGAATCCGAAAATCACCACCTGTTTGCTGACTCCGATTTGTGGGGCGGCGATGCCGGCGCCGTTCATCGCTTCCATGGTGTCGCGCATGTCAGTCAACAATTCGTGCAACTCGGGCGAATCAAATTTTGTGATTGGTTCCGCCACTTGTAACAGAACCGGATCACCCATTTTCAATACTTTTCGTATCGCCACTACTCGGTCACCAAGGCTTCAAGAATATGCCTAACTTTCGCCATGCCTTCTTCCAACACACTGTAGATTGCCGCGAGCTCGATTTTTTCGCTGCTCGCGCCACGGCCCGCAGCATGATTGGCAACGACCGTGATCGCCGCATAACAAAGTTCCATCTCGCGCGCGAGACCGGCCTCCGGCATACCGGTCATACCGACCATCGTTGCACCGTCGCGCTCGAGCCGATCGATTTCCGCTTTCGTTTCCAGGCGCGGCCCTTGCACGGCAGCGTACACGCCGTCGCTTTCCAATTCAATGCGACTGCGTTTCGCGGCCGCGATACAACGCGCGCGCAACGTTTCGCAATAGGGATGGGTAAAATCGACGTGCATCACCGGCCTGTCAGCACCTTCGAAAAAAGTATGCTTGCGGCCGTAGGTGTAGTCGAGAATTTGATCCGGTATCGCGATCACGCCGGGCGCGAGCCGCGCGTGGATACCACCGACGGAATTCACTGCCACCACATCTTTAACGCCCTGCGAATGCAGCGCCCAGATGTTCGCGCGGTAGTTCACTTCGTGGGGCGGAATGGTGTGCCCATAACCGTGGCGCGCGAGAAAAATAATTTCGTGGGACTGAATGCGGCCAAAAGTAAGCGGGCCCGAGGGTTCACCATAAGGCGTGCGAATCACCTGGCGATGGGTAATTTCCAAGTTCGCAAGCTGAGTGAGGCCGCTGCCGCCGATGATCGCTAACATGTTTTTCCGAAAATATTAAAGAACGGAAGGCGAAATGGAACGCCTCGGAATTTGGAATTTTTACGTGTCACTAGTCGCCTTTCAACGCGTAGATCGCCGGCAAATTTCGCCACGCGCCATATACGTCCATTCCGCAGCCAAACACATAGCGATCCGGAACCGTAAGGCCAACGAAATCGGCGCGAATTGGTTTATCGCGGCCAATCAATTTTTCAACTAAAACAGCACTAACGAATTTCTTCGCGCCAATGTCGAACATTTTCGTACGAATCGCCGCCAGTGTATGTCCTTCATCGAGAATGTCATCGAGTACCAGAATCGTTCGCCCAACAACGCTCTCTTTCGGCAGCACGCGCCACTCCAATTCGCCGCCGCGGGTTGTGCCACCGTATCGCGAAACATGAATCGCATCGAACTCCAGCGGAAAATTCAGCAGCGGTAACAAGTGCCCCGAAAACACCACGGCGCCACCCATCACGCTCAACACCAACGGAAAATCATCTTTCAACGTTGCCGACATTTGTCCGGCCAAATCGGAAATCGCCGCAGCAACTTCTTTGGCAGAGTAAATCAGATCTGCTTCTGCGAGTATTTTGTTCGCTTCGATTACCGAAAGCATAGGAGTTAAGCGAGGTCCATCTGCCGCAGATATTTCGCAAATTCTCCTGCGACTTCCACATGCTTTAAACCAAAATCCACGGTCGCTTTGAGGTAACCGAGCTTCGAACCGCAATCGTAACGTCGACCATCAAATTCGTACCCGATTACGTCTTGTTCTTTTAAGAGGCTGGCAATTCCGTCGGTCAATTGAATCTCGCCGCCGGAGCCGGGTTTAATGGTTTGCAGGTGATGGAAAATTCGCGGCGTAAGAATATATCGACCAACCACACCAAGCGTCGATGGCGCGGCGCTAGGCGCGGGCTTTTCGACGATGCCGGAAATCACGCATTGCCGACCCTGCGGTGGATCGGCTTTAACGATGCCGTATTGACTGGTTTCTTCGCGCGCCACTTGCTGTAGACCCAATATTGAATTGCCCTTGTATAAATCAACCATCTGCTTAAGAACCGGGACCTGAGCGTCAATCAAATCGTCCGCCAACAAAACAGCAAATGGTTCATCATTGATCAATGGAAGCGCGCACAACACCGCATGACCCAAACCCAATGCATCGACCTGCCGCACGTAAGAATAGTGAATACCAGGTGGCAACAGATTGCGCACCTGCTCCAGTAATTTGGTCTTTCCGTGCGCCGCAAGTTCGGCCTCCAATTCATAGGCTTTATCAAAGTGATCTTCAATCGAGCGCTTGCCGCGACCCGTGATAAAAATCATCTCGGTGATACCCGCCGCAGCCGCTTCTTCCACCGCGTATTGAATTAGCGGCTTATCCACGACAGGCAACATTTCCTTTGGCGATGATTTTGTCACGGGCAAAAAGCGTGTGCCCAATCCCGCAACGGGAAACACCGCTTTGCGAATTTTATTCATTATTCAATCCCTTCGTTTTCCTTGAGTAAGGCAATCAAACCGGTTTCGTCCAATATCTTAATGCCCAATTCGTTAGCCTTTTCGAGCTTACTGCCGGCATCTTCACCGACCACGACATAGTCGGTCTTCTTCGAGACCGAACCCACCACTTTTCCACCTGCCGTCTCAATCAGCGCCTTAGCGTCATCGCGCGACAAATTCGGTAACGTTCCTGTCAACACAAACGTCTTGCCACTCGCGCTAGCCGACGCGCCTGCCTCTATGGCCGGTTCCGTTTCTTGCCACATTACACCAACGGCACGCATGGCATCAATCACGTTTCGATTATGCGGTTCCACCAAAAAATCAACAATCGCTTGCGCCACGACGGGACCAACGTCTGGCGCCGCCTGTAATGCCTGAAGATCCGCGCCCAGCAAGGCTTCCAGGCCACCGAAATAGCGCGCCAGATCGCGTGCGGTGGCTTCGCCGACATTGCGAATGCCTAATGCATAAATAAATCGCTGCAATGTCGTTTGCTTACTTTTATTTATTCCGTCGAGCAAATTCGCCGCCGACTTATCTCCCATTCGCTCGAGGCCGGCGACTTGGTCAAGTTTTAGCGCAAATATATCGGCGAGCGAGTTAATCAATCCGCCATCAACCAGTTGATCGACCAACTTATCGCCAAGCCCTTCGATATCCATTGCGCGACGCGAGGCGAAATGCAAAATCGCTTGTTTACGCTGTGCGGAACAGATTAATCCACCGCCGCAACGACTCGCTGCCTCGCCCTCCACGCGCGTGACATGAGATCCGCAAACCGGACAGTTCCTTGGCATGACAAACTCTTTTGCGTCGTCAGGTCGACGTTCTACCAATACCGAAACCACTTCGGGGATCACATCACCGGCGCGGCGAACCGTCACGGTATCGCCAACACGAACATCCTTACGCCTTACTTCATCTTCGTTATGCAACGTCGCATTAGTTACGGTCACGCCGCCGACGAACACGGGTTTCAGGCGAGCCACCGGCGTCAACGCACCGGTACGGCCCACTTGCACATCAATTCCGAGCACTTGCGTCAACGCTTCTTCGGCGGGAAATTTGTGCGCGATGGCGAAACGCGGCGCTCGCGACACAAACCCAAGTTGCGATTGAAAATCCACACGGTTAACTTTGTAAACAACACCATCGATTTCATAGGGTAGCGTTGCGCGCGCGGTGCCGATCTCGCGGTAAAACTCCAATACCCCGTCAGCGCCGCGACACACACGCCCCATTGTGTTTACCGGTAAAGCCAGTTCCGCAAGCTGCTGTAGCTGAGAGTCGTGCGTTGTCGGGAATTCGGCGCCGACACGATCGCCGATCCCGTAAGCAAAAAATCGTAACGGTCGCGATGCCGTCATGCTGGAATCGAGTTGACGCAACGCACCTGCCGCAGCATTACGTGGATTGACGAATTCCTTTTCGTTAGCTTCACGCTGACGACGATTCATGTTGATAAAATCTTGCTTAAACATCAGCACTTCACCGCGTACTTCTAATAAATCCGGAACTATCGCGCCCGCCAAGCGAAGTGGAATGCTCTTAATGGTACGCAAATTTGCCGTCACGTCCTCACCGGTTTTGCCGTCACCACGCGTTGAACCACACACCAACATTCCGTTTTCGTAGGTCAGATTTACCGCGAGGCCATCAAATTTTAGCTCGCAGTAATAGTCCACTTGCGCAACGTCCAACGCTTCGCGAATGCGTTTATCGAACGCGAAAATGTCGTCATCGTCAAACGCGTTATTGAGCGAGAGCATCGGCGCGCGATGCTGCGCCGGGGCCAAGCTGGACGCGGGCGCCGCGCCAACGCGCTGCGTTGGCGAGTCGGTGGTTACGAGAGACGGAAACTGGGTTTCAAGCGCTTGCAACTCGCGGAACAGCTTATCGTATTCCGCATCGGGTATGGTGGGCTGATTGAGGACATAGTAGCGATGATTGTGCTGATTTAACGCGTCACGCAACACAGACGCGCGTCGCGCGTCGTCTTCGCCTGCGATCATTCAGAGAATAGTCGAAGCGCGTCAGGACTACCCGCTGCGATACCTTCCCGAGCCATGCGCGAATAAATTTCTTCAAGCTGAGCACGGATGCGCTTTAGCTCGGAATCGGTCAGCGGCATACGTTTATCGTCTACCACCCGCGCTTGCAACGCGCCCGACAATCGCCGTGCGGCTATCGCCATGCGGTCAAACGCAGCACAACCATTAGCGGTTCGCGGTACGTCTAGCAAAAACGTTACGCCGGTAGTCGAAATTGATTTGGTGTGTTCCGACAAAAATGGCCGCGGCTCCTGATTGACCAAGGAATATAGCTCAGCCACATTTTCATCGCGAGTACGGAATACGCCGTCCGGCTCCAACGCCATGCCATCGGCTTCGACCAACGCGCGAATCTTCGTCGCGGGAAACGATCCGCCATCGGTACTAATGACATTCACGCCGACCAATAAATCCACTTCGGCGCAAAACTGATCGAGTTGCTCGGCGCGTTTTTTTGCCTCACTTTCGCTCGGAAATTCCGCGTGGGCTTTGAGTTCCGCGGCAACGTTCTTGACCATCCCAACAAAACTCGCAATGTCCATTTCCACCGCCGGGCCGGTGCGGTTGGTCAATTGCAGTGCCACTTTATACTCCGCGAAATTCTGCTCAGGACCGGCAATATCTACCCAATGACTGGCATTATTGCCTCGGCCCAACCAACGCACCGGCTTGCCGCTGTAACGATAGCGCGCCACAGCCTCCTTCAGCGCTTTGCCGGTTGTTACCTCATCACACCGAATCGAGGCGACGAAATCGATCAACTCACTCGGCTTAAAGCTCGACGCAGGTGTCGCGATCGGGTCCAGGCCAAGTGTCGGCTCGACGATTTCTTTCGGTTTTGTCGCGACCGGTGCGGGCGTGTTAGCCTCAGCTGCCGCCAAATTTTCTTTTCGCTGGTTCGCGCGTGCCACCGCCGGTTCGTCAAGCAATGCGTCTTGATCGGGCTGACGAAACGCGTCTTCGGCTTCGCGACGATACTTGCCCTCTTGCAAGCGATTGAACGCATAAAGGCCAACCACAACCAACGCAGCAAGAATTATCAAACTTAAGGTTAGATCACCCATATTCTTTCTATTTTCCTATCAAGCAGCCACGTCTTCCGTGATGCGCATCGCCTGTTCAATATCGACATCCACCACGCGCGAGACGCCGGATTCCTGCATGGTAATCCCGATCAGTTGATTCGCCATTTCCATGGTAATTTTGTTATGGCTGATGAACAAAAATTGCGTGTCTTCCGACATTTTTTTCACCAGCTCGCAAAAACGTTCGGTATTGGTATCGTCCAGCGGCGCGTCGACCTCATCCAGCAAGCAGAACGGCGCCGGATTCAAGCGGAACAATGCGAACACCAACGACATCGCCGTCAGCGCTTTTTCACCACCGGATAGCAAATGAATCGAGCTGGTTTTTTTGCCGGGTGGTTGTGCAATCACGCTCAATCCAGCATCGAGAATTTCTTCGCCCGTCAATTCGATGCGCGCCATGCCGCCGCCAAACAGCGTCGGGAACAACGTCGAGAAATTTTCGTTGACCTGATCGAACGTGCCTTGCAAACGTTCGCGCGTTTCGCGGTCGATGCGATGAATCGCCGACTCCAAGGTTTCTACTGCTTCGTTTAAATCTGCCGACTGACTATCGAGATGATCTTTGCGTTCGCGCGCCGTTTCCAACTCCGACAACGCTGCCAAATTGACCGCGCCAAGCGCCTCGATCTCGCCACCGAGGCGAGTGATATCCGCGTTGAGCGCGTTGGCGCGCATGCCCTTTTCCAACAGCGGGGATAGCTCCGCTTCAACACAACCATTGGCGAGCAATTGCTCCGACGCATTTTCTTCGTTCAAGCGCGCTTCTTGTTCTTTCAGACGCAGTTCGTTGATCTTGTCCTTGAGCGGCGCGATCTTTTGTTCGGCCGTCAGGCGCTCTTGCTCGACGCCCGTTAAATTCTGCGTAACGCTTTCCAACGCCTCGCGCCGCGCCGTGAGCTCACTTTCGCGCGTCGTGCGCACGCCCAGAGCGCTTTGCAAAGTTGTCAGAACGGTTTCTTCAATCAATCCGGCAATATCTTTTTCGATGGCCGCGCGATTTTGATCAAGCTCATCGCTGCGGCGCGAAAGACTTTGCGTCGCCGTCTCTAATGCCTGCAATTTTTCACGTGACGAGCGCTCGAAAAATTTCGCTTCTTGTAGCGCCCGTTCGGCGGACTGCACCGCAGCGCGGCGTTGATTCAATGCCGTATCGGCGTTGCGCAGCGCCGCTTCGCGCTGTTGCAATTGTGTTTGCTGTGCCGCCAGTTGCGCCTCGTGTTGCTGCAACTCGCGTGCACTGGCTTCGTGAGTAGCAGTTTCGCCTGCCACTTGCCCGGCAATCTCACCTAACTCTTGCGCGATTTGATCGCGGCGATGACTGATGCGCTCCGATTGCTGTGTCAAGCGCAGCCGTTCGATATCCTGCGCATGATGCGCTGCTTGACGCTCATTCAATTGTTGTTGAAATGCGGCAATTTGTTCGCGATTTTCGCGATGCTGGCGCTCAGCGCCGGCCAACGTTTCGCGACGTTCCGTCAGAATTTGTTGCGCTTTGTTTTGTTCAACTTTAAGGCCGACGATTTCGCGCGCGCGCGCGATCAGCCCATGCATTTCCGCCTGTGGCGCAAAGAAGCTGATCGTATACCGAGTTACGATGTGCCCTTCGCGGCTCACTAACAGTGCGCCTTCCGGCAAACGCTGGCGCAACGGCAGCGCATCTTGCCAGCGCGCGACGACATAAACTTGGGCGAGCCAATCGGCTAACACGCCCGCCACATGCGGCTCGGCGCGAACAATGCGTTGCGACAGCGGCGTCCAGGCAGATTCCGCTGGTGCGTTAGCAACGTTTTCCGTCGCTGTGCCAAACAGCGTGACGCCGGGTGGGGGTGGCGGATCAAGCAGCGTCGCCGCGTCTAACTCGCCGATGCGAACCGCATTCAAGCGTGCGCCCAGCACGCTTTCCAGTGCATCTTCCCAACCTGGTTCGACCTGCACCGATTCCCACAACTTCGCTTCGCTTTGTAAATTGTGCGCGGCGAGAAATTGCTGAACTTTTTCGTCACGATTTTGCTGTTGCTGCAATTTTTCCAGCGCTTGAATTTGCGCTTCGATACGCGTGAGGGCACCCTGGCCATCTTCCGCGTCCTGACTTGCTTGCAGCGATGCCTGCTCGGAACGCGGCGTCAAATCTTGCTGTGCGGCAAGACGCTGCTGGAGACCGCTTAATTCTTGACTCAAACCGGTGATCGTTGCGACGAGTTGAGTCAGCGCCGCGATGTCCGGCATCACAAGCGAATGCTGTTCGTCACTCAGCGTATTTTTGCGCGCCTGCAATTGCTGCAAAATTCGCTCGGCATGTTCGCGATGGGTTTGCGCCAAGCGTTTGCCTTGCTCGGTCTGCGCCAGCGCGGTTTTGATTTCGGCAAGCCCTTGGCTCGCGGCACGCTGATCTTGATCGGCCTGCGGTAATGCACCTTGCTCGCGACTCAGGTCCTGCTCGCGAATCGCTAATTGCTCGGCACCTTGCTTTGATTGGCCTTGCCAATGCACGGTATCGCGGGCGGCGGTTTCGCGCTCCTGCGTCAGTGATTGCAATTGTTCGCTCACCTGCGCGAGCTGTGTTTCCAGACGCTTGCGGCTGTCGCGCAAATACTGCAATTGACTTTCCAAGCGCGCGACTTCAGCGTTGGCTTCGTACAAAAATCCCTGCGCGCTATTCACCGCGTCCGATGCCGCATAATGGCCTTGGCGCATTTCTTCGATGCGGGCTTCGGCGGCGCGCAAATTCGCCGTTTCCGCTTCGATCTCGGTATTTAACTTTTCGATGTCGCGCAGGGCACGCTCGCGTAGGCTACCGGCGTCGCGCTTTTTGATCATCAGCAACAGATTTTGCGTGTTGCGCAATTCCGTTTGCAGCGCGTTGTAGTGCTGCGCTTGCTCGGCTTGCGCGATCAAGCGCTCGATTTGGCCACCCAATTCTGAGCGAATATCTTCGATGCGCTTTAAGTTATCGCGCGCGTCGCCCAAACGCAATTCCGTTTCGCGGCGGCGCTCTTTATATTTCGAAATGCCGGCGGCCTCTTCCAAGAACACGCGCAACTCTTCCGGCTTGGATTCGATGATGCGCGAAATCATGCCTTGTTCAATAATCGCGTAGGCGCGCGGACCCAGCCCCGTGCCCATAAAAATATCGGTAATATCGCGGCGGCGAACGTGGGTGTTGTTAATGTAATACGCGGACTCGCCGTTACGCTCCAACACGCGCTTCACGGAGATTTCCGCGTAGTTGGACCACTGGCCCGGCGCACGGCCGAGACTATTGTCGAACACTAGTTCAACGCTGGCGCGACTTAGTGGCTGACGACTGCTAGTGCCATTAAAAATAACGTCCTGCATGGATTCGCCACGCAGTTGTTTCGCTTGCGATTCGCCGAGCACCCAGCGTACCGCGTCGATGATATTGGATTTGCCGCAACCGTTCGGGCCAACGATGCCGACCAACTGACCCGGCATGTGGATATGAGTGGGTTCGGGAAACGACTTAAACCCTGCAAGTTTTAGGTGAGTGAGGCGCAAGCGATTTAGCAGTTATGATAGCGGTTGTAATGGTCGATCGCGCAACGACTTTCCGTGCGTCGATCCCCCGAGCGAGAGACAATTTTACCCTAGATTAGGTAGGTTGGAACAATGCCGAGCACGCCTTCAAATAAAATCGAAACCTTCCCCAATCCGGCACCGGGCAGGGATTATCACGTCCATATGGAAATCCCGGAATTCACCTGTCTTTGCCCGATCACCGGGCAGCCGGATTTTGCCGCGCTCTATTTGGATTTCATTCCTGACAAAAAAAATGTCGAGCTAAAAAGTCTGAAACTTTACATTTGGTCCTACCGCGATCAGGGCGCGTTTCACGAAGCGGTGACGAACAAAATTGTCGATGATCTCGTCAAAGCGATGCAACCGCGTTTTTTACGCCTTACGGCAAAATTCTATGTGCGCGGTGGAATCTTCACCAACGTCGTCGCAGAACATCGCAAGAACGGCTGGAAACCCGCGCCACGCGTGGACCTTAGCCAATTTGAAGGACAGTCGAATACGCGCGGCTAGTGTGCTTTACGCTCGGCGAGGGCGGAGACAATAGTCGCCGCGACAATCAAAATACCGCCCACCCATTCACGCATCGACATCGTTTCCCCCGCAAGCCAGTGAGATGACACCGCACCGACCACAATCTCGAACAACATAATGACAATGGCGCGAATGGCCGGAAGATGTACCAGGGCGTAAAACACCATTACTGATGTGCAAAACAATGCGCTACCCACGCCAACGATGAGCCATATGGTCGCCGCGCTTCGCGCTTGCACGACGCTCGACACGTCGCCCGCGGCGAGCATTGCGATGCCGGAAATCACCAAAACCCCAAAACAACTCGCAAACGCTTTTGCGCCGACACCAGTCTCCTTTAAACGCAGCGCAATGACATTATTCACTGCGAATGCAAATCCGGCGGACAAGCCATACCAGTCTGCGAGACTACGCGGCAAAGGCCAACCCAGTTCCGGTCGCCAAAGCATCGTGATCGCCCCAATCAGAGCAAGTAGCACTACCAGATAGCTTGCCGCTGATGGCCGCTCGCCAAGTATCCATCGCGCAAGCGGTAAAGTCCAAACCGGCGCCAAATAAAACAGTAACAATACGCGCATGACCTCACCCTCAATGGTGCCAATGACATACGCATAGTTAGTCCAACCCGACACCATTGCCAGCGCGAAAAACCAAGCGGGGGATTTGAAGTATTCGCGCCACGATTTCGCGAAAAATATAAGCACGAGGAAAAAAGTGACCAAATAGGTAAGAAATGTGGCCGGCGTGCCCTGCAATCCCTGCCCTTCGAGCAAGCGATAGGGGTACCAGATCGTGCCCCAAATCACGGCGGCTACCAACAACGCCGCCGTCGGTGGAAAATATTTGTTTGGTTGACCTGCCATCGGGAATATAATACGGCCTTGAATTTTGTCGGCGGAACTTGCCGCGCATCTTATCACTCAAAAGAATAATCACTTGTCATCACACCGTAGCCAACCGTACGGTGCAAAAACATGAATCCCGATCTCGCACTCCTACAGCCGTACCCGTTTGAAAAACTCCGCGGTCTG